>PDPC01000142.1 GCA_002747355.1 Pseudomonadota bacterium
GGCAGACCACCCGTATGGCTCGTTTCTTCGGCTACGACATCGGCTCGGCAGCTCAGCACCCGGCTCCTTTACGAAGGGGCGGGGAAGCTCTTACGCCTCTTACTGCCTGCGTTTTCAGTCCTTTTTTTCACCCCTTCGGTCGAAGCCGAGGCTGGCCCGAAGACGGCGCGCCTCCTGAGAGCGCCGATCTACCTCATGCCCTTCGAAGGGCGCGTCGACCGAAAGGCCGTCAACCAAAAGGCCGTCAACCGAAAGGCCGTCAACCGAAAGGGCACGGTCAATAAGAGCGCGATCCGAAGGCGGGTGGTCCATCGGCGATACAAGCCGCTCCCGGCGCCTCGCCTGGGCGCGGCGAGAACCGTCGGCTGGGGCGCCGGCGAGCAGATGACCTTCGAGGCGCGCCTCGGCCCGCTCTTGGTGGGTCGCGCTGCTCTGGCGATCGGCCGGCCCAAGGGCACGTCCGGGCGGCAGATCATCGCTGTCCGCGGGCGCTCAGAGCCGATCCCCAGCGTCGCGGCGTTTTACAAGCTCTCCGAAGAGCTCGTGACCACGGTCGATCTCGGCGGGGTGCTGCCCTTGCGCTCGCGGCTCACAGCGACCAAGGGGAGCCGCGTCACGCGGACGACGACGCAGCACGGCACGACGCGCCGGCCGCTGACACAGCAATGGGTCAAGCGCGGCAAGCTCAAACCTTACCTCCGGCGGCGCAGGGTGCCCCGCGACCACCACGATCCGCTCACGGCCCTGCTCGCCCTGCGCAGCATCCCGCTGATCCCGGGGCAGCACGTCAAGCTGACGCTGGTCACCGGTCGTAAATCCTTCCGCGTCGAGGGCAAGGTCCTCGCCCCGCGCGATCAGGACTTCAAGGGCCGCGGCGTCTCCTGCCTGGGGCTCTCCGGCGTGGTCTACCAGGTCACCGACAGCGGCCGCGTCTGGCGCGGCAAGAGGCGCCGGCGCTTCATGATCTGGGTCAGCAACGACCGCCGCCGGATCCCCATCACCGCCGAGCTGCAGACCAAGTTCGGCACCATCGACGTCAACCTCACGTCGTATCGCCGCGCCCGCCGCCCCCTCCGTGTCCGCCCCGTGGCGCTGCGCTAGCCCCCCGCCGGAGGCCGTGCCACACTAGTCTCGTGGACGAGATGCACTGCTCATTCTGCGGCAAGACCCGCTCCGAGGTCCGCAAGCTGATCAGCGGCCCGAACGTGTACATCTGCGATGAATGCGTGGGGCTCTGCGACGAGATCATCGGCGTCGATGAGCAGCCTGTGGCGCGGGGCTACCCCAAGCCGAGCGCGATGCTCGAGGCCCTCGACCGCTACGTGATCGGACAGAGCACCGCCAAGCGCGTGCTCTCCGTCGCGGTCTACAACCACTACAAGCGGATCTCCTACCGGCCCCGCCCCGGCGACGTGGAGCTGGCCAAGGGCAACATCCTGCTGATCGGTCCCACGGGCTGCGGCAAGACGCTGCTGGCCCAGACGCTGGCCAAGAAGCTCGACGTGCCCTTCGCGATGGCCGACGCCACGACCCTCACCGAGGCCGGCTACGTCGGCGAGGACGTCGAGAGCGTGGTCAAGGCGCTCTACCACGCCGCCGACGGCGACCCCGATCGCGCCGCCCACGGGATCATCTGCATCGACGAGGTCGACAAGCTGGCCTGCCGCGGCAGCGGCCCCTCGATGAGCCGCGACGTCTCCGGCGAGGGCGTGCAGCAAGCGCTCTTGAAGCTGCTCGAGGGGCGCAAGGCGACCATCACTCCGGAGGGGGCGCGCAACCGCCCGCAGCAGGAGCTGATCCAGGTCGACACCCGCAACGTGCTCTTCATCCTCACCGGCGCCTTCAACGGCATCGAGGAGCTGGTCAGCACGCGCATCGGCGCTCAGGGCGTCGGCTTCGGCGCCACCGTCGATCGCCGCCTCGACGACGCCAACGAGCTGCGCGCGATGGTCGGCCACGAGGATCTGCAGCGCTTCGGCCTGATCCCCGAGTTCATGGGCCGCATCCCGGTGGTGATCAGCTGCGACGAGCTCGACGAGGACGCGCTGGTCAAGATCCTCTGGGAGCCGAAAAACGCCCTCGTCCGTCAGTACCAGCGGCTGCTCTCCCTCGACGGCGTAAACCTCGAGGTCAAAGAGGGCGCGATGCGGGCGATGGCCAGCGAGGCCTTCCGCCGCCGCTCCGGGGCCCGCGGGCTGCGCTCGATCATCGAAGAGGTGATGCTCGACGTGATGTACGAGCTGCCGTCCCTCGACGACGTCGTCGAGTGCGTGCTCCACGCCGACTGCATCGAAAAGCGCGAGCCCCCGCGGCTGGTCCGCAAGAAGGCCAGCTAGCCTCCTCTTCCTCGTCTCCGCCGCCCGCCGAACCCGCCCCCTGGCGCGGCACGACTGCCGGCTCGTTGCAAGCTGAAAATGCGTCCTTTCCGCGCTTTCGGCGCAGAATTCGGCAGATTTCCCGGTGCGCTCGGTCGTTGACAACGCGACGAAACACCCCCTACGATCACCGTCATGTTGAACGACGACCAGCGCAACGAGCTCCGCACGGTGTTGCTCGCCTCGCGCGACCGAGTGCTCGCCACGGCTCAGAGCGCGATCGAGCTCAGCCGAGATCGCGACACCGATCAGGGACGAGATTCGATCGATCAATCCAACAGCGAGGAGATGCTCTCCACGCAGCTGCGCCTCGCCGACCGCGAGCAGAAGCTGCTGCGCAAGGTACAGAGCGCCCTCGACCGGCTCGAGGCTGGCGAGATCGATGAGTGCGAAGACTGCGGCGAGAGCATCGGCTTCAAGCGCCTGCTCGCCCGCCCCGTCACGACCCTCTGCATCGGCTGTAAAGAAGAGGCCGAGGCGGAGGAGCGGCAGCGCGAACGCTACGATAGGGGCGAAGCCGATGCCGGAGCCTTTCGCTAGTCCCTCTCGTCGCCGCGGCTCGCACCTCGGTGCATCCGCCGCAATTTTGTCAGCACCAAAGACCCGCTCTATAGTCCCCTTCTGTGGCGGCGCGACCTGCGCCCGCCCGAGGTCGAAAACGATAGTCGCGCGCGAGCTCTCCCTGTAGAGTCGGCCAAGTATGCGTCCGCCGGATCAGAAATACCGAATCATCGACAAGCTCGATAGCGGTGGCATGGCCGAGATCTATCGGGCCGAAGCGGAGATGATCCAGGGCCTGAAGAAGACCGTCGCGATCAAGCGCATTCTTCCTCATCTGACCAAAAACGAGAAGTTCGTCGCGATGTTCCTCGACGAGGCGAGGCTCAGCCTCTACCTCGATCATGCTAATATCGTTCACGTTTTTGATATCGGACGCTCTGGCAATACGTACTTCATCGTGATGGAGTACGTCAACGGCCCCAACCTGCGCTCCGTCAACGAGTCGATGCGCCGCATCGGCCAGCCGGTGAAGATCGAAGAGGCGATCTTCATGATGATGGAGGTCTGCAAGGGGCTCGGCTACGCCCACGACATGCTCAGCCCGGAGACCGGCGACTCGCTGAACATCGTCCACCGCGACGTCAGCCCGCCGAACATCCTGCTCTCGCGCAACGGCGAGGTGAAGCTGGTCGACTTCGGTCTGGCCAAGGCGGCTAGCCAGGTCGAGCAGACCGACCCCGGCGTGGTCAAGGGCAAGTTCAGCTACCTCTCGCCGGAGGCCGCCAGCGCCGCGCCCCTCGACGCCCGCGCTGATATCTTCGCCGTCGGCATCATCCTCTTCGAGCTGCTCACCGGTCGCCGACTCTTCCTCGGCGAGACCGACTACCAGACCGTCGAGCTGGTCCGCAAGGCCAACGTCCCCTCGCTGACCGCGATCAACCCGCAGATCCCAGCGAAGCTCGACCAGATCGTGCGCAAGGCGCTGGCCCGCGACAAAGACCAGCGCTACCAGCACGCCTACGAGCTGCAGGACGCGCTGGCGCAGTTCCTCTTCGCCCGCGGGATGAAGGTCACCAGCCGCGACATCGCCCAGCTGGTGCGCCGCTGCCTCGCCGAGCGCGAGTCGACGAAGCCACGCAACGACCGCACCCGCGGCGTGATCGACCAGCTGATCTTCGAGGAGGTCAACAAGTTCACCTCCCTCGACAGCAAAGACTACGAGCGCAAGGGTGAAGACAGCGGCGACGAGGGTGGCAGCGCGCTCAACCCCGACGAGTTCATCGACCCGAGCAAGTGGACCAACGAGCTGCTCACCACCGACGGCGTAGAGCGCGACCACGTCACCTTCGACAGCGAGACACCAGAGGTGACCTCCCTCGAGAGCGTACTCGAGGGCGACGACGATCCGCTCTATGGATCACCGGTGTCGAGCGCGGCGACCGATCTCGAGCCGATGCCCGAGGCCACCGCGCCGACGCCCACACAGAAGCCCAAGGGCGGCCGCGGGATGCTGGTGGCCTTGCTGGTGGTGGTGATCCTGGGCGCCACCACCCTCTTCGTCTTGCACACCCTCGGGCTCCTCGGCCGCGACACGGGCAACGAGAACCAGGACATCGTGCAGCCGAAGTAGCGGCTGCTTCGCTGCAAGCGTCAAGGAGGGCGACGCATCGTCCCCTCCGGGGAGGGCTCATGCCAGGCGAAGAGACGAGATTTCAACTCGGGCCGCGCCCCCGCGTGCTCTCGATCGTGCTCGCTGGCGGCGAGGGGACGCGGCTCTACCCGCTGACCGTCGACCGCGCCAAGCCCGCCGTGCCCTTCGGGGGCAGCTTCCGCATCATCGACTTCGTGCTGAGCAACCTGGTCAACTCTGGGATGCATCGGATCAAGGTCCTGACCCAGTACAAATCCGACAGCCTGCTCAGCCACATCTCCCGCGGCTGGCGGCTCTCGTCCATGATCGATCACTACGTCGAGCCCGTGCCGGCGCAGCAGCGCCTGGGCAAGCAGTGGTTTCGCGGCTCGGCCGACGCGATGCACCAGTCGTTCAACGTCGTCCGCGACGAGGACCCGGACTACATCGCGGTCTTTGGGGGCGACCACATCTACCGCATGGATGTACGCCAGATGCTGGCGCATCACATCGAGACCGACGCCGCCCTCACGGTGGCCGCGTTGCCCGTGCCCGCGGAGGAGTCACGCGCCTTCGGGGTGATCGCGATCGACCAGGACTGGCGGATGATCGGCTTCGAGGAGAAGCCCGAGACCCCCAAGGAGATCCCGGGGCGCCCGGGCTGGATCCTCGCCTCCATGGGCAACTACATCTTCACGCCGGACGCGCTCAGCCAGTCGCTCTCGGAAGATCAGCGCGACCCCGAGTCGGTGCACGACTTTGGCCGAAATATCGTGCCGATGCTCTTCGACCGCGAGCGGGTCTCCGTCTACAACTTCCTCGACAACGACATCCCCGGCGCCGAAGAAGACGAGCGCGGCTACTGGCGCGATGTCGGCACGCTGAAGTCCTTCCACGACGCCCACATGGACCTGGTGGCGGTCAAGCCGATCCTCAACCTCTACAACTACCGCTGGCCGATCCACTCGACGATGCGCCCGATCGCGCCGGCGAAGTTCGTCTTCGCCGACGAGGACGGCGACCGCATGGGCTTCGCCACCGACTCGCTGGTCTCCCCCGGCTGCATCATCAGCGGCGGCCGGATCAACCGCAGCGTGCTCTTCCCCAAGGTACGAATCAACAGCTACTCCACCGTCGAGGCGTCGGTCTTGATGGACGACGTCGACGTCGGGCGCTACTGCCAGCTGCGCAACGTGATCGTCGACAAGCAGGTGCGCATCCCCGCTAAGACCCAGATCGGCCACGACCTCGAGCAGGACCGCGCCCGCGGCCTCCACGTCTCCGAGGAGGGCATCGTCGTGGTGCCCAAGGGCTTCGTCTTCGGGTAGCCGGCGGCTGGTCGCGCCGCCTACTTCGCCTTCCGCCTACTTCACCTACTTCGCCTTGAGGTTCTCGATCTCCGTGCGAGCCTGCTGCTTCAGCTCGGCGGGCGGATCGAGAGAGACGTACATCTCGTACATCTTGATCGCCAGGCTCCTCTTATCGACCGCGGCGTAGATCTTTGCCAGCTCGAGGTAGACCCGCTGCATCCTGGGCGCGAGCCGCTTCGCGACGCTCAGCGCCGCTAGCGCGGCGTCCTTCTTGCCGAGCTCGTCGAGGGCCAGGCCCTCGTTCAACACCGGCTCGGGGCAAGACGGGCAGAGCTGCTTCGCCCTACGGTAATAGGTTAGCGCCTCCTCGGTATTGCCCTGGTCCTGGATAATGCGCCCCAGCTTGACGTTGAGCCGCGCCAGATCGATCGGCATCAGCAGCGCTCCCTCGGCGCTCTCGAGCGCCTTGCGGTAGGCCGCGACCGCTGGTCGGAGCTTCCCACGACCGTAGGCCACAAGCCCCCGCGCCTCCCATGGCGCCGGGTGGCGCTTGCCAAAGCGCCGCTCCATCTCCCTGGCGAGCGACTCCGCCTCACCGAGTTCGTTGTTGAAGACCCTGACGCGCACGAGCAGCAGCCAGGGCTCCGGCTCCTGGGCCAGCGGTACCGTCGCTTTTTTTAGCTTGCCGGCGGCGCTCTCGCCCTCGCCCTTGGCCAGCGCCAGGCGCCCCTCGGCGAGCTCGAGCGCCCCTGGCGTCGCCCCTCGGACCTGGCCCAGCAGCTTCGTCGCCTGCTCGAAGCGCAGCTGAAGCGTCAGCACCTTGACGATACCCAGCTGAGCGCGGGCGTCTTTTTTCACGAGCCCGAGCACCAGATCGAAGTTCTTACGCGCCTCACCGAGCTTGCGCTGGCCGAGATCGAGCTCGGCCAAGCGCCGCAGGATCGGGACATACCAGCTGTGTCGCTTATGCGCCTCGAAGAGTGTCGCGTGCGCCTCGTGGAACTTGCCCTGGACCAGCAGCACGTCGGCCAACCTCAGCTTGGCCTCGAGCGCCGTGTTGTCGGCGCGGATCGCCTGCTCGAAGCGCCGCTGGGCGTCGTCGACACGCTTGCGCTTCAGCAGCACCTCGCCGAGCGCCGTGAGCACCCGGGCGTCCCTATCGCGGTGGGCGAGCAGCCCGCTGAGCTTGTCTTGCGCGTCAATGAGCCTCCCCTCGGCGGCGAGCACCTTCGCCATCACCAGGTTGGCCTCAACGCTCTCAGGCGCGCCGGACAGGGCGCGCTTGGCGTAGCGCCGAGCGTCGGCCAAGCGCCGCATACGCAACATGATCCGCGCCAGCAGCAGCGACGAGACCGCCGCCCGGGGCCGCTTGGGCAGGGCCCGGGAAGCGGCCTGCACCCTCCCCTGCCGCAAGTAGATCCGGGCCTTGGCCAGCCCCGGGTGGGGCCGTCCACGCATCAGCTCCTCGGAGCGCTGGGCGTAGCGCTCGGCGTCACCGAGGGCGAAGGCGGCGATGGAGACGTCGGCGAGCGTGTCGTAGAACGTCGCGTCCTCTTCGGGGGCGTGGCTGCGCGCCCTCTCGACGAGCTCGCGCACCAGCTCGACCTCGCCACGGGCGGCCGCCAAGCGCGCCTGGAGGGCGTAGCCCCAGCCCAGCTGGCCGCGGGCTGCGAAGCGCTTGTACTTACCCGAGACGAGCTCTCGCAGCAGCCGCTCGGCGTCGTCGAGCTCGCGCCGGGCGAGCAGCAGCTTCGCCCGCGAGACGTGGGTGGCGACGTGGTTGGGGTTGATCTTCAGCGCTCGAGCGTACTCCGTCTCGGCCTTCTCGGCGCGCCCGCGAGCCGCCAGCGCGTCGCCGAGGGAGCGGTGGTAGAGCGCGTGCCCCTCGTCGAGGGCGATGGCCCGCTCGAGCCGGGTGGCCGCGGCCTCGGAGCTGCCCTGCAGCAGCAGGATGCGCCCGCTGAGGTAGTGCACGCGAGCGCCCTTCGGATAGCGCACGCGCAGCTGGTTGGCGACCGTCGCGGCCCGCTCGAGGTCTCCTTGGGCCAGCTTGCGATAGATCTCGATCGCGGCCTTCTCCGGCGTGTCGACGCCTGTCACCGAGTCGGCGTTGCCGATCGGCCGCGGGTCGGGGTCGCCGAACTCGAAGGGGATCGCCGCGTTGATACAGACCCGAGAGAGCCAGGCGCGCGTCTTGTCGCGCTGGCTGCGGACGATGTCGTCAAATTTCTGCGCGGCCTGCACATAGTCGCCGAGGTTGCCCCGACGCAGCAGCGAAGCGGCGTCGGTGCGCTTACGACCGACCGCATGCCCGATCCGCAGGTAGCGAAAGAGGAAGCCACCGGCGAGCGCGAGGACCACGATGCCGGTGACGATCGCCCCGCGCATCCAGCGCTGCCGCCCTGGATCGCCGAGCATCAGGGTGACCCAGGAGGTCCGCTCCCGCACCGCGCGGCGAGCCGCCCGACGCGCGATGCGCGCCTCGCTGGTGAGCTGCTGATGGAGCTCTGCGGGGGAGAGCTCTGCGGGGGAGAGCTCTGCGGGGGAGAGGTCGCGCGCCCCGCCGACTGCACGGCGGTCGCCCCGTTTCGGCTTGTCGCCGCTCGACGACGGCGAGCGCAGCCCGCAAGAGCCCCCGGGCGAGGTCTCCACGGTCCCCTGCTTCGAGTCGACATAGGGCAGGAGGCGCCCATCGTCGCGATCGAGGGCGGCGGTGTGCTGAGGGCCCTCGTGGCTCTCGAGCGCGATCGCTTGCGAGTCAGGCTCCACCGCCACCGCGGGGCGGAAGTCTAGAGCATCGTCATAGGCCCCCCCCCGAGCTTCACGGGGACTGGGGCCGAGGCGATCCTCTAGCTGCGGCCGCGGGTCATCGAGATGCGATGGCGCGTCGAGCCCCTCGAAGGGGTCGTCGAGATGAGCCGGGGCGCCCTCGGTAGCAGGATCGGGGGCTTCGTCGTCTAAGTGCGAGGGGGGGCGATAGGTCCCATCATCGTAGGGAGCGTCATAACCAGGCCCCGGAGGGTAGGGCTCGTCGTAGC
>PDPC01000041.1 GCA_002747355.1 Pseudomonadota bacterium
GAGCGCTGACCAACTTACCTCCCGTCGCCGCGCTGGTCTGCGAAATCACAGCGGTTGTTGCTCGTCGGTTGCTTGCTACCAGCAGGCGCCCTCCTCGCTTCTACGCTGTGATTCCGCATCCTTCGCGCAGCCCGGTCCGGTAAGCTGATCAGCGCTCTAGAGCGGCGATAAAGAGAGCGATATGGTGACGACGATCCCTCCAGGCATCGAGCCGACGCAGACGTTGTTCGCGATCACCGAGCGCTACCCAGCGACGTTGGCGGTGCTGATCGAGAACGGCTTTCCCAAGCTGCGAGACCCAACCAAGCGCGCCAAACAAGGCAAGGCGTTGACCCTCGCCGCGGCAGCGCAGCTCAGGGGGATCGACGTCGCGATGCTACAAGGCAAGCTCGCCGCGGCGATCACCGACGACGTCGGCGAGCAAGACGCGACCCTCGCCGAGGGCAACGCGGGCGTCACGCTCTTTCCCAAGGGCGATCTCCGCGTCTCCGGGCTGCTCCCCTGCCCTGTACGGATCCCGATCCTCGAGGCGATCAGCGCCCTCGGGCGCGAGCTCGAGGCCGAGGACGGCACGCGACTGGGCCACAGCCTCGCCGCCGCGTCGGTGGGCGCCGATGGCCTCCTGGCGCAGATCGCCGGGGTCGACGACGTGGCCGAGCTGCCCGACGTCTTCGTCTCGGCAGGCTTCGAGAGCTTCTTCGACCGCCGCGCCTTGGCGCGCTTCAAAGACGCCGGCGCCTTCATCGACGTTGGGCCCGCTGAGGTCAACGCAGACTTCGCCGACCTCCCGGTGAAAGATCCCGATGGCCACTTCACGATGATCGCCGTCGTGCCCGCGGTCTTCGTCGTCAACCATACGGTGCTCGGTGACCTACCCGCGCCGCGGAGCTTCGAGGCGCTCCTCGAGCCGCGCTACACCGACAAGGTCGCGCTGCCCGTAGGCGACTTCGATCTCTTCAACGCCCTGCTGCTCGACCTCCGCGAGCGCTACGGCGACGACGCCGTCGAGGCGCTAGCCGGCAACATGGTCGCCGCCCTGCATCCCTCACAGACCGTCGGCCGCTTCGCCGGCCGGCAACCTGCTCGCCCCGCCGTCTCCGTTGTCCCCTGGTTCTTCTCGCGGATGACCCTCGGCACCAAGCATATGGAGATGGTCTGGCCCGAAGATGGCGCCGTGCTCAGCCCGATCTTCGCGCTGGTTCGCGCCGATGGGCATCGCCACGCCCGCCGCGCTGGCGAGATCTTCGCCTCGAAGGCGATTGGCGAGGTCCTCGCCCATAAGGGCCTCTTTCCCTCGCTGCATCCCGAGGTAGACAATCGGCTGCCTGAGGGCGCGCGCTTCTCTTGGCTCGGCTGGGAGTATGTCCACAAGCATGACATCGGCGCGCTGATCCCACAGGTCCGCGACCGCTTCGAAGCCAAGGTCGCGGCCTGCGCGGCCGAGTCCAGCGAGGCGAGCGGCGAGGAGGCATAGCCGTGAAGCTCGTCACCGTCTCTGGGCCACCCTCGGTGGGCAAGACCGCGGTGATCCTCCGCGCGGCGGAGCACCTGCGAACGCAGGCACTAGCCCTCGGCGTGGTGAAGTTCGACTGCCTGGCCACAGACGATGATCAGGTCTACGAGCGCTACGGGATCCCCGTTCGGAAGGGCCTCTCCGGGGCGCTCTGCCCCGACCATTATTTTGTCAGCAACATCGAAGAGGTCGTGCGCTGGGGCGCAGGCGAGGGCCTCGACGTGCTCTTCTCGGAGAGCGCCGGGCTCTGCAACCGCTGCTCCCCCTACATCGACGATGTGCGAGCGGTCTGCGTGATCGACAACCTCGCTGGCGTAACGGCGCCAAAGAAGATCGGCCCGATGCTGCGCTCGGCGGATCTGGTGGTGATCACCAAGGGCGACATCGTCTCGCAGGCCGAGCGCGAGGTCTTCGCCCGCGCCGTGACCCGCGCCAACCCCAAGGCGAAGGTGATGCACGTCAACGGCATCACCGGCCAGGGCGCCTCCGAGCTGGCGACGCTGCTCATCGGCGGCGCCGACACGGAGACGGTCGTGGGCTCCAAGCTGCGCTTCTCGATGCCCGCGGCACTCTGCTCCTACTGCCTCGGTGAGACCCGCATCGGCGAAGACTACCAGCAGGGCAACGTGCGCAAGATCGACCTCGCGCCGCGGAAGCGGCCGAGCAAGCCGGGGCGACCGCCGAAGAGCGAGGCCCCCCGATGAGCGCGTTGAACCTGCTGCCAGATACGGCCGAGCTGTCGAGGATGACCATCGGCAAGCTCCTCGACCTCTACCCCTTCGTCTCGAGCTTCTTCGCCCAGGAGCAGACGCAGACCTTCGTCGATGAGCCGGAGCTGACGCTCGCCGACTGCCTTCGCGACAAGCGCGAGACCGAGGGCCTCGAGCAGGGCTACGACCCGACCTACCTCGAGCGCCTCGGCGGGTTCATCGAGGAGATGCTCGACTTCCTCGACGAGCCCGAGGCCAAGGTCTCGACGCTCACCCTGCGCGGCGGTCGCGACAAGGACGGCGCCCCGGAGCCCGTCTCCGAGCTGACGCTTCACGCGGGTGAGGTGGTCTGCATCGTCGGCCCCACCGGCTCGGGCAAGAGCCGGCTGCTCGCCGACATCGAGTGGGTCGCTCAGGGCGACACCCCCACCGGCAGGCAGGTGCTCCTCGACGGCGAGGTCCCGCAGGCCGACTGGCGCTTCGCCGCCGACCGCAAGCTCGTCGCCCAGCTCTCCCAGAACATGAACTTCGTGATGGACCTCTCGGTGGAGGAGTTCATCGCGCTGCATGCCGAGAGCCGCGGCGCCGACGAGGTGGACGACCTGGTCTCTCGGATCTGGGAGCAGGCCAACGAGCTGGCCGGCGAGCCCTTCGCGCGTGACACGCCGGTGACGTCGCTCTCCGGCGGTCAATCCCGGGCGCTGATGATCGCCGACACGGCGATCCTCTCCAGCTCGCCGATCGTGCTGATCGACGAGATCGAGAACGCCGGCATCGATCGTCAGCGCGCGCTGGAGCTGCTCCTCGCCGAGGAGAAGATCGTGCTGCTAGCGACCCACGACCCGATCCTCGCGCTCTCAGGGGCGCGACGGATCGTGATCGCCAATGGCGCGATGCAGAACGTGTTGCAGCCCACCGCTGCCGAGAAAGAGAGCGCGGCGAGGCTGGCCAAGATCGACGCCCAGCTGATGGCCCTACGTCAGCGGCTGCGTGCCGGCGAGCTGCTCGAGGACGTCCACCTCGAGCTCGACGAGTAGAGGAGCGAGACCATGCACGATGGATGCGCGGGAAACGTCACCAGCGGTCAAGATGTCGTCAACAAGCTGCGAGCGATGGGCTTCGAAGGCGGGATGCTGCCCGATCCCCTCGAGCTGCCCTGTCACCACTGCGGCGAGAAGCTGACCATGATCACCTACGAGTATCATTGCCCGCGCTGCGGCGCTGTCCACGGCGTGACCCCCTGCCACGCCTTCGACGCCCAATACGTTCGCTGCGCCGGCCCCGGCTACTGAGAGCCCCCCACACCTTCCTCCCGCCGCCGGGCACAGCACTGCCGGCCGCTTTCTAGCAACGCGCGTACAACTTTTCCCCGTCGCCGTGCATATGATATGCTATATATACTCATATGAGTCATCGCATGGTTGAATCCATCAACACCGCGCCTGAGCCAGCGGCTCTCCAGGCGATTGACCAGCAGGAGAAGATCGCCGCGATCATCAAAGGCGTCGTTCGGGTCGCTGAGGCGTGGCGTTTGTCGAACGCCGAAGCTGCGATGCTCTTCGATGTCCCGGCCGCGACCTGGGGGCGGATGAAGAGGAGCACCTACCGAGGCGTGCTCGATCAGGACAAGGTCACCCGCGCGAGCCTGCTGATTGGGTTGTTCAAGGGGCTGAGGCTGCTCTTCAATGGCCCACTGACGTTTGGCTGGCCCAAGAGGACCAATACGGGCCCGGGCTTCTACGGCAAGACCCCGGTTCAGATCATGTGTGAAGGCGGTATTCCAGCGATGATGAAGATGCGCCAGCATATCGACGCGCTTCGAGGCGGCGGGTGATCAGAGCAGAGGACCTACCGCAGGTCGAGTTCACCGAGCCCAAGGCTGTCAGGCTGATCTCCACCGCGTATATCGACGAACCCGCGATGGCGCCGTTGGCCGATGATGAGGACGACCTGACGATCCTCGAAGAGCTCGAAGGGCTGACCTCAGCACGACGCTCCGTCATCCTGCCAACTCCAGGCGGCCTTCACCCTGGTGAGCTTCTGACCGAGGCCGCCGGGTATGGCTGGACATTGGTGAACGCCGCGTTCTGCTATACCCGCGCCACGGGCAATCGCTTCAACGGCTCGGAAAGAGGGGCGTGGTATGCGTGCTATGGACAGGGGGCGGTGGAGGCGGCCCAAGCCGAGGTGTGCTGGCATCTCACGCGTGAGCTCGAAGCGACTGGCGTGTTCGACAACACCACCTCCTATCGGGAGCTCTTTGCTGGGTTCACCTCTCGATTTCATCAGCTCGCGCCAGGCACGAACGACGCGGCTTTGGATAGTGATCCGGCGATCGCCTATCCGGCGGGGCAGGTGCTGGCCCGTGACGTCCTTGGCTCGGGGGGCAACGGGATCCTCTACCCGTCCGCTCGATCGCCGCGAGGGAGATGTCTCGTCGCACTGCGCCCCCATCTCGTGCAGAACGTGCGGCAGGGCGCGACCTGGGACTTCAGCTGGGACGGCACACCGACGCCGACGATCACGCTTCGTCCCTAACGGGTCCTCCGCCCTGGCGAGCGCGGTGTCTGCCTCTCTTTTGGGTAGGAGCACCCTAGCGCGCTGGTCCGCTGACCGGACCGAGCTGCGCGAAGGAGGCGGACTCACGGCGTAGGAGCGAGAAGGGCGCCTGCTGGTAGCACGCAGAGCAGCGCACCTTTATCTGATAAGCCAGGTGGGGCTCGTACGTGGTACTGCTTGGCTAGCCACGATCCCAGCCGGAGGCGACCAGTGAGTCGATGATCTGCTGCGCGCGATCGGGCCAGATCGGATGCGGCGCGGCCATCAGCTCTTCGGCGAGGGTCTCGGCCTCCTCGGCGGTCGAGCGGCCGCTCGCCGTTGCGCGGGCGAAGACCTGCTGGGCGCGGGCGAAGATGCCATGCTCAGGCTCACGCTCGAGGTGAGCCTGGATCGCTGGATCGCCCTCGAAGGAGCCGTAGGCCTCGTTGGCGCAGTTGACGATGCCCATCCGGTTGGTCAAGAAATCGGGCACGTAGAGCACACCGCCGTCGCGCAGCGCGCGCCCATCGCGCTCGGCGAGCTCGAGCTGGTTGTTCGCGGCGCCGCAGACGACCTTGGCCCGGATCGTCGGGATGGTCTTGGGGTTGATCGTCGCGCCGGTCGCGTTCGGCGCCACGACGTCGACGCTCTCGGCGAGGATCGACATGTCGTCGAGGCCCACGACGCGCAGCTCGAGGGGAGCGCCGGGATGCGCGGCGAGGAGCTCGTCGATCACGCCCTGGTCGATGTCAGCGCCGATCACCTTGGCGACCTTGCGCTCGAGTAGCTCTGCGACCATGAAGCCCGAGACGTTGCCCAGCCCTTGGAGGGCGACGCTCTTGCCCTCGAGGCCGCCCATGCCGAGCTGGTCGAGGGCGGCCTCCATGCCGACCACGACGCCCCGCGCCGTGAGCTGGCTCGGGTTGCCGCTGCCGCCCACGACCTCCGGGATGCAGGTGGTGTGGCGCGTGGTGACGAAGATATTCGCCATATCCGGCGGCGTCGTGCCGACGTCCTCGGCGGTGACGTAGCAGCCGCGCAGGCCGGTCATGAAGCGCCCATAGTCGCGGTAGATCTTCGCGCGCAGCTCCGGGTTTTTGTGGTCGACGGCGTCCTGACGCGCGATCACACCCTTGCCGCCACCCCACCAGAGGCCGGCCAGGGCGTTCTTTTGGCCCATGCCGCGCGCCAGACGCAGGCCATCTCGGATGAACTCGCCCAGCGTCTCATAGCGCCAGAAGCGCACGCCGCCGGCGGCCTGGCCGCGACGGGTCTTATGGATGGTCGCCGACAACAGGTGTCCGCTCTCCGCTCCGAGCTCGAAGAAGCAGCCTTGATGAGCGAAGTAGTCGGGGTGCTCGCGCAAGCGCTCGATTACCTCGTCGAGGGCCTTCAAGCTGCCGCGCAGCTCGCCGCTCGTCGGGTCGGTGATGATATAGGCGCGGCGCACGCCAGCGTCGCGTATCGCTTGGGCTAGGGCGTTCGGGGGGGCTTGCCACTTCACGATAGGGCTCCTTCCGTCGACTGAGATGTCGTCGGGCATACACGAAAGCGCCGCTGGCGGGAAGCGCTAGCGCTCGGTTTCTCTACGGTAGCGAATGAGCAGCAACGCGAGGAGCAACACCAGGGGAACGAGCGCTCCCGGACCAGCGCCGCCGGGGACGAGCGCGCATCCCCCTTCGAGGGCGCCGCTGCCTAGGGCGGGAGGTTTTACAGGGCTTTCCGTCCCGCTGTCGAGGCGGAGCACCGGCCCGTGGTCAGCTGTTGACGTGACGCCGAGGTCTGGCGCGGGGGCGGCGCCGCAGACGTCGCCCTCATCACGCTCACCATCGCAATCGTTGTCGTGGCCGTCACAGGTCTCCTCGTCGAAGACGTCGGTGACCACGGCAGCGCGCAGCTCCCCGCCGTTTTGCGTCTGCCCGCTGTTCTGTGTCGGCGGGGCGTCATAGGTGGCCTTGGCGTAGCGGTCTTTGATCGCCACGATCCAGGCGCGCAGCGCGGCGACGCCAGGGTTCGGACCCGAGTAGTGCGTAGCCCGCACCGTCAGATCGACCCGCTTGCGCTCACCAGCCGCGAGGGTGCCGAGCTCGAGGTTGAAGCTCGCGCCGGGATCGTCGTGGGGTATGCTCTGCAGGCCATCTTGCGTGTCCGTGACAAAGCTACCAGCCCCAGCGTTGGTCAGCAGCGTCCAATGCTTCACCTCGATAAAGGCCGCCTCGGCCGCCACGCCCAGGGTCACGCCCTCGGCGGGACCGTCGCCGCTGTTATGAACGAGCACGCGGATCGTCGTCTGCTGTCCAACCTTCCAGTCAAAGATCTTGGCGCTGCCGGCCAACTCGCAGAAGTCGCGGCCTTGGCCGCTGATGCCCTCCACGGTGGCCTCTACGCTGACCTGTGGCGCCTTCGGCGGGGGCGCGGTGATACTGTTGCGGCGCTTGGCGGCGTACTTCGACGCGACGTTCCTGACTCGATGCACCACCCCATACGCGCTGCCGCGCGCCTCGTAGACCGTCGCCGAGCCCCATTTGTCGCCCTTCTCGTAGAGGACGATGTGGCCCTTACTGTTGAGGTTGTAGTTCAACGCGTCCCCACGAAGCAGGTCCCCTCGGCTGATCGTCTTCCAATGCGTGCTCTTGCTCTTATAGGCCCACGTCGTGAAGTAATGTGGCCCGCAGTCGGTGACCTTCGACGTCTTTGGGATCTGCCAGCATTTGGTCACGTAGCCCGAGCAATCGGGGCCCTTCCAGCTCCGATCTTGCGGGTTCCAACAGGTACCGGCCCAGACATAGGGGCTGCCCACGCCGCTCTTGGCCAGATCGATGATCGCGTCGCGGGTGATGCTGGGGATCGCTTGCGCCGCTGGAGCAATGAGCAGCAGCAGGGGCCCCAAGGAGAGCTGCACGAGGAGCGGAAACGCGAGGCGCCTCATCGCGCGCCTCCTGTAGCCGCTAGCGCTGACCAGCGCCAGAGCGTGACACCGCGATCGTCGCTGCCGAGCGCATAGACCGCTCCGTTGGCGGCGACCGTCAGCGGTCGAAAGGCGTCGGTCCGACGCGAGGGCAGCGCGAGCCAGCGCGGCTTTGGCGCCGCGGCGTCGACGACGACGAGCACCTCGCGCAGCTCGTCACCGGCCAGCGTCAGCCCGAGATAGAGCCGCCCGTCGCTGTCGCGCTGCAAGGCGTTGAGGCTGTGCAAGGGTCGCGCGCTGCGGACGCGGAGGCGGCTGCGCGCGTCGCGACCGACCGTCAATACCCGCACCTCTGCCGCGCCGAGGCGCACGGCGGCGAGGTGCTCAGTGACGGTCGAGCCCACCCTCGGCGGACGCCCGAGCCGCTGCTGCAGCCGCTTGGCCGGCTTCCCCTCGCGCACCACCCGAACGCAGCGCTCGTGGCGGCTCTCGACCCAGATCTCCGGCGTCGCGGTGCGCCCCGAAGCGAAGAGCCCGGTGGCGAGCTGGATCCGCCGCGAGAGGCCTAGGCTCATCGTCGGCCGCGCCTCCGCCGCCGAGGATGATGACCTCTGGCTCCCCAAGGGGAGCCGGTAGCGCTCGAGGCGATACCCGGGTGAGGGCAGCCGCTCGTAGACCAGCACGAAGAGCGCCGCTCCCACGGCGACGAGATCCTCGCTGGCCTCGCTGGTGATCGCGATCGAGCCAAGCCAGCGCCCCTCGTGATCGAGGCGAACGACACGACGGTTGACCTGATCGAGCACCAACAGCTCGCCGGTGGAGGTCGCAGCGAGGCTCATCGGTCCGGGCTGGCTCGCCTCGAGCCGGCGACCAAGCGATGAGCGGCCGCTACCCCAGGGCAGCCGCGCGAGCAGCTGTGGACGCTCGACGGCGCTCGAGCTGCCTCTCTCAAGCCTGATGATCTGCGGGCCTCGCTCGCTCCGCGCGGATGTCGACGCCGCGCCGCGTCGTGCGATCGCGCGCTGGCTCTCGAGCGCCTCAGTGCAACCTGCGGTGAGCACTATGGCAAACAGCAGGTTGCAGCTCGCACGAGGCCAGAGCCCCTGAGCACGAGCCACTCGCTTGGAGTTCACTGCTTTGGCGGCCGAGTGAGGGGTCTTCTTGTTCGATGCATCCATGTCGGCATGGCCGGATGAAGCAAACATCAGGCCAAATCCAGTGTCCCGAGCGCCGTGACGTAGGTACTGATGGGGGAAGGAGAAAAAAAGACGGGGCTGCTCTGACGATGCCCGGCAGACCGCACCGACGACCCAGCGAAAGAGGTCCACCGAGGAGGAGGCGCACCTCCCCTGTCGGGCCTCGGTGAGGCCTTTGGCGTACCGGGCGAGGCCACCGCCAGAGCAGCCCCCTCGCACACACCGCTAGCGTCGAGCGCCAACGACTCGCGACGAGTCCTGGCTGAGCTGCTCGGCTACGACAGCTAGGCTTCCTCCACCTTTCGCCTCAAGAAGGTGGGGATGTCCATCTCGTGCTCTTCTGGCATGCCACCCAGGGTGGGATGGATCGGCGGGACCTGCTGACCGGTGGTTCGCCGCGGCCGACGGCCGCCGTTCTCGCCATAGTTCGCCGGCTGGGCCTCGATGCAGATCGAGGGCGACGACGAGGCGGCCGGCAGCGGCCCGGTGACACGCGGGTCTTGCTGCATCGGCATCTCCCAGCTGCTGTCGGCCACCGCCTGCTGCACGGGCGTCGGCATCGGAGCAAGGGGCATCTGCATCTGGGCGGCCTGCGAAAGCGGCGAGCTGTCGATCGGCGCCATGGGCTCTTGGGCGGCAGGTGCTGGCCCCGCAGCTACCGGGTGAGGGGCTGGCTGTTGGGCTGCGGGTGCTGGCCCCGCAGCTGGCGGATGAGGGGCCGGCTGTTGGGCTGCGGGTGCTGGCCTCGCAGCTACCGGATGAGGGGTCGACGCCGCAGCGACGGCGTTATGAGTCTCCGTGGAGCGCGGGGCGACGGGCACCCCGTGATGACTCGCGACCTGCGTCGCCGTGGCCGTCGCCGGCGTGGCCTGAGCGTAGACCGGCTCGGCCTGGGCTTGATGCTGCGGCGGCGTCGTGGCGCGCTGTGGCGTCTGCTGCGGCTGATGCGAGCGGGCGGACACGCTCTGGTTGTGCTCCTGAGCCACGCTGCGCCCGCCGCCGAGGCCGCGGGTCATGGGCTTCTGCTCGCCCTCGAAGCCGGTAGCGATCACGGTGATCCGCACCTGGTCCTCGAGGTTGGCGTCGATCACCGAGCCGAAGATGATGTTGGCGTCCTCGTGGGCCGCCTCCATGATCAACGTCGTCGCCTCGTCGATCTCCATCAGCGTGAGGTCTGGCCCGCCGGTGATGTTGATCAGGATACCCGTGGCCCCCTGGATGTTCGCGTCCTCGAGCAACGGGCTGGCGATCGCCTGCTGCGCCGCCTCGAGCGCCTTGCGATCGCCAGCGGCGTAGCCGGTGCCCATCAGCGCCTGGCCACGCTCGGCCATCACGGTGCGCACGTCGGCGAAGTCGACGTTGATGAAGCCGTGGATCACCACCAGATCGCTGATGCCCTGCACGGCGTTGAGCAGCACCTCGTCGACCTTGCGGAAGGCGTCGAGCATCGACGTCGCCTGCCCTGCCACGGACAGCAGCCGCTGGTTCGGGATCGTGATCAGGGTGTCGACCTCTTGCTGCAGCGCGATGATGCCTTCGTTGGCCTGCCGCGATCGCTTGCCGCCTTCGAAGCGGAAAGGCTTGGTGACCACACCCACGGTCAGCGCGCCGAGCTCCTTGGCGATCTTGGCGATCACCGGCGCCGCGCCGGTACCCGTCCCGCCGCCCATGCCGGCGGCGACGAAGACCATATCGGAACCGCTGAGCGCTTCGCGGACCTCGTCGGTGGTCTCGAGCGCCGCCTCATGCCCCATCTGTGGGTTGGCTCCGGCGCCGAGGCCGCGGGTCAGCTCGATGCCGAGCTGCAGCTTCTGCCCCGCCAGGTTGCTCTCGAGGGCCTGCACGTCGGTGTTCGCCGCGATAAACTCGACCCCCTCCAGCCCAGAGGCGATCATCGTGTTGACCGCGTTGCCGCCACCACCGCCGACGCCCACGACCTTGATCCGCGCCATGTTGACGCTCTCGTCCATCTCGATCAGTGCCATCTGGATTCCTCCTCTGCTTCGGCGCGCACGACCCTGTCACGGGCCTCACCACGGCAGATCCGTCGCGCCCGACTCGCTCACGAGCCGCCTTTTTGTTTCGACCGGCGCCCGCCTCAGGGCGCCGTGTATCGCTGGCGCCGAGGCGCCGCGTTTCAACGCGCTAAAACACGCGCGCGAACCACTCCTTGACCCGGCGACCGAGCCCAGCGTGCTCGGCGCGCGGCTTGTATCCCTGGCTATCGAGCTGCTTGGCGCCGTGAAGCACCAGCCCGACGCCGGTAGCGAACATCGGATTTCTGACCACGTCCGTCAGACCGCCGACCTCATGCGGGCTGCCCCGCCGAACCGGCTTGTCGAGCACCTGCTCGGCCAGCTCGGGCATGCCCTCGAGGATCGTCGTGCCGCCGGTGATCACCGCCCCGGAGGCCAGCAGATCGGCGTAGCCCGTCTTATCGATCTCGCGCTCGGCGAGCATGAAGATCTCCTCGACCCGCGGCTCGATGATCTCGCAGAGCAGCCGACGGCTGATCCGCCGCGGATCGCGTCCGCCGACGCTCGGCACCTCGATCTCCTCGTCGTCACCGACCATCTCGGTTAGCGCACAACCCCAGCGCCGCTTGATCAGCTCGGCCTCTGCCGAGGGGGTACGCAGCCCGACGGCGATGTCGTTGGAGACATGATTGCCGCCGACGGCGATCACTGAGCTGTGGACGATCGAGCCATCGACGTAGATCGTGATATCCGTCGTGCCACCGCCGATGTCGATCAGCGCCACGCCGAGCTCGCGCTCGTCCTCGTGAAGCACGGCCTCGGCGCTGGCGAGGGGCTGGAGCACCAGCTCGCTGACGTGCAGCCCGCAGCGCTGACAGCATTTGATCACGTTCTGCGCCGAGGTCACGGCGGCGGTGACGATGTGCACCCGCGTCTCCAGGCGCACGCCGCTCATGCCGAGGGGCTCTTTGATCCCGTCCTGGCCGTCGACGACAAAGTCTTGAGGCAGGACGTGGATGATCTCCTTGTCCATCGGGATCGGGTGCGCCTTCGCCGCCTCGATCACCCGCGCGATGTCAGCGCTGCGGACCTCGCCGTCCTTGACCGCGACCATCCCCTGGCTGTTCAGCCCCTGGATATGACCGCCAGCGATACCGGCATAGACGCTCGAGATCTCGCAGCCCGCCATCAGCTCGGCCTCTTCCACAGCGCGCTTGATCGAGGCCACGGTGTTGTCGATATGGGTCACGACGCCCTTGCGCAGCCCCCGAGAGACGTGCGTACCGACACCGATCACGTCGATGCCTTCCTCTGTCACCTCTCCGACGATCGCCGCGATCTTCGTCGTGCCGATGTCGAGTCCCACAATCAGTTCGTCGCGCTTGCCCATCAAGACGTCGCTTCCTTATCCGTTAGATGCCAGGTCCGCCTGCCATGCGGACGACGACCTGGTCTCCGCGGACCTCGTGGTCGAAATAGAGCGCTCGCGCGCGCCCAGAGTCAGCCCCCAGGGCGGCCCAGATAGCGTCGAGCTGCGCGAGACGTCGCTCCGAAAGCCGCGTACCGAAGCGCAGAGCCGTGCCGCTCTTGCGCAAAAAGAAGGTCACCTCGTCGCCGGCGCCGATATGCACCTCCGACAGCGGCGGCCGCACGCGGCGCTGGTAGGCGGAGAGCGCGCCGAGGGCGACCTTGATCCGCTCGCCGGCGCGCTTCGGCCGTGTGACGAGCTCCTTGCGCTCGACCCCCGTGATCAGCGGCAGCCCCTCGGCCTCGGCGAGCTCGGCGCGCTTGAAGACCTGGCCCTCTCTGCTCACCAGATAGAAGTGACCAAGCAGGATCGCGGCCTGCACCCGATGCTCAACAATCTCCACCCGAAGCGTGCGGGGCAGCTGCCGCAGCACCTTGGCCCGCTTGACCCAGGGGTGCCGCTGCAGCGCCTGGGCGACCGCGTCGAGCTCGAGGTCGAAGATCGAGCGCCCTTTGACGCCAGCGATGCGCTCCTGCAGCTCCGAGGGCAGCGAGTGCCGCGTGCCGCTGATGGTCACCTTGTCGACGTCGAAGTAGGTCGAGCGCTGCATCCGCTGGTAGCCGTGGTAGCCCCCTAACCCCGCCACGCCCAGCAGCGCCAGCATGGCTAGCAGCTTCACGGTGATCAACGCGCCGCGACCCACCGCCTTCGCCACGCCTGTCACCCGCTCGTGGAGGCGACGACGACGCAGCTCAGCGCGCGCGCGGCGCCGCTCGTCGCCACGAGCCTTCGCCTCGCTGGGCTGCCCGCCCTCGACGCCGCTCTTCGCCGTCGGCGTCATCCGAGAGGGTCGCTTGTTGAGCCGGCGGTTCCTACGTCCGCTGAGGAGCCGCGACATCAGCCGACGTCGGCGTCGAGGCTCGCCCTTTTTCTCCAACCTCCGGGCCATCAGCGCACCTTCAGCCCAGCGTCGCCGAGGATCCACTCGACGAGGTCGCCATAGTTCATCCCCTCGAGCTCGGCCATCTTCGGCAGCAGGCTGTGGCTGGTCATCCCTGGCAGGGTGTTGACCTCCAGCAGCATGGGCTGCGTCACACCGCGCTCGGGGGTGTCCCAGCGAAAGTCGACGCGGGTCGCGCCGCTACAATCGAGCAGTCGATGGGCCCGCAGCGCCAGCTCCATCAGCCGCGCTCGTACGGCCTCGGAGAAGGGAGCCGGCGTCAGATAGAGGGTGTCGTCGCTCTCGTACTTCGCCTCGTAGTCGTAGAGCCCGCTGGCAGGCCTGATCTCGAGAGTCCCGAGGGCCACAGCCTCGTCACCTGCACCGAGCACGCCGACGGTCAGTTCGTGTCCCCCTACATAGGTCTCGGCCAACAGCGGCTCGGCGGCGGCCTCGAGCTGCCGCTGGAGCTGCGCTTCGTCGCGCACGACCCCGAGGCCAATGCTCGAGCCTTCGGCGCGCGGTTTGAGGATCACCGGCAGGCCGAGGTCGAGGCAGCTCTCCACCGTCGCCGGGTAGCTCCACGGTGGTGTGGCCAGCCCTGCGGCGTCGAAGAGACGTTTACTCTGGACCTTGTCCATCGCCAGCGCCGACGCCGTGACCCCCGAGCCCGTGTAGGGGATACCCTGAGCCTCGAGCAGGCCCTGCACGCAGCCATCCTCGCCCCAGCGCCCATGGAGCGCGATCAGCGCCACGTCGATCTCCGCCCCACGAATACAGGCGCAGGGGTCGGCGGCGATGTCGAGGAGCTGCACCTCGTAGCCGCGCTCGACCAACGCCGCGGTGATGGCGCTCCCGCTCTCGAGGGAGACCGCTCGCTCCGCCGACCGACCACCAGCGAGCACGCCCACCTTCTTTGGCGGCGCCCATCGGCTGGTGTCGTTGCGTCGAGGGGTCATGGCGCGGTCCTGGTCTCCATCGGCGTGCTCGATAACGCGGGGCACGCCCCCGCAGGCTCGCTTCGAAGGTCTTTTCTTGCGTCGCGTTCAGCCTTGCACCAGTAGGCCCCTGGCGATCGCGGAGGGCAAATTTTTGGCCGGGCTTTTTTGCATGGTCCCGTACGAAAAACGCGGCCGCCGCTTGAACGAACTGAACAACCGTGCAGACCCCTCAACCGAGGGTTACCCAACATCGAGATGGCAGCCGTGGTAGCGTTATGGTGGCTTCAGCGACCTGATGACTCGACACGGCGACACCATTCTTGACGGCGTCTTTCGCCTCGAGCGCCTGATCACCCGCGGCGGGATGGGCGAGATCTGGCGCGGCGTCGACGTGCGCAGCGGCGAGCCTGTGGCGATCAAGCGCGTGCCCGATCATGTCGATGACGTCGGCGCCCAGCTGCGTCATCGCCTCGTCCGCGAAGCCAAAGCCATCGCAAACCTCGAACACCCCAACGTCGTGCGCCACATCGCCGCCGGCTTCGACCGCGAGGGCAACCCCTACCTTGCCCTCGAGTGGCTCGAGGGTGAGAACCTCGAGCAGCTGCGCCGCCGCGGCGGTCTCAAGCTGCCGCAAGTGCTCGAGGTCGTGCGCCAGACGCTGGCCGGGCTCGGCACCTGCCACGAGCGCGGCATCGTTCACCGCGACGTCAAGCCAGGGAACATCTTCCTCGCGCGCCATAAGGAGGACGTCGAGGTCAAGCTGATCGACTTCGGCCTCGCGCTGATGGCCGATCGCGCCACGCGGATGACCGCCGCGGGCGAGATCATGGGCACGCTCTACTATCTGTCGCCGGAGCAAGCGCGAGGTGTCGAAGAGACCACCTTCGCCACCGACATCTACGCCACCGGCGTCGTGCTCTACGAGCTGCTCACAGGGCAACCACCCTTCCGCGCCGAGAAGCCCCTCGCGGTGCTGTTGAAGATCGTCACCGAGACCCCGCCTCGGCCGCGGCAGCTACGACCCGACCTCCCACCTTGGCTCGAGGACGTGATCATCCGCGCGATGCAGCGCAACCCGGGCGAGCGCTTCACGAGCTGCGAAGAGATGGCCGCGGCGCTGACCCGCGAGCCGCCCCGGGCCACACCGACGGCGCCGGTGATGCCCACCGACGTGGCCGACGCCCTCGCGAAGACGCTGCCCCCGGCCAGCCCTTCGACCCCCGAGTACAGGCTGGTCTCGCTGCTCTGCGTTCGCCCTCAACGGAACGGCAAGCCAAGCGGAGGTCCCGCGGAGAGCACCTACGCAGACAGCACCCCCGAGACGAGCCAGCCCAACGCGAGGAAGCCCGACACGCGTCGGCCGATCGCGGCGCAGGTGCGCCCGGCGATCGAGCGCGCTGGCGGCGTCGTCTACGGGCTGATGGGGGGCGAGCTGATTGGCATCTACGGCCTCGACGAGACCATCGGTGACGAGGCGCTGCGGGCGGTGCGCACTGGCCTCGCGGTGCGTGGCCAGGTCGGCGAGAGCGCCAGCCTCCTCGTCGCCACCGTGCACATCCTCTTCGGCGAGGGCCTGCAGCTCGAGGCCGATGATCTCGACCGAGCCATCGCCCTGCTAGCCAAGGTGCCGCCCGGCGAGCTGGTGCTCGATGAGGCCAGCCGCGACCTCACCCGCGATCGGGTCAAGCTGCGTCGCCACCGCTCGCACGAGGTCGTGACCTCCCTGGCGAGCAACACCGTCGCCGAGCGCCCCGTGCTCGGCGTACGCACCCCTACCGTCGGCCGCGAAGAAGAGCTGACCTTTATCCGCGAGCTCTTCGGTGAATGCGAGCGCAAGGGCGTCGCCCGCGCGGTGGTGGTCAGCGGCGCCGCGGGGGTTGGCAAGAGCCGACTCTGCCGCGCCCTGCTCCCCGAGCTGCGCGCCCGCTCGGCACTCTGCCTCGAGGGGCGCGCCGTCATGTCGAAGACGCGCACACGCTACAACATATTCGGCGACGCGCTCAGTCAGCTCGCCGGGCTGCAGATCGGCGATGATGAAGACGCGCGACGTCGCGCCCTCGGCAACTTCGTCAGCCGCTATGTCCGCGCTGAGCATCAAGACGAGGTGACCATCTTTCTCGGCGAGGCGATCGGCCTGCCGTTCTCGCCGACCACGATCCGCTGGTCCGAGTCGCTGGCGCAGCGGCTCTCGATGCTGCGCGTGGCGCGCTCTGAGCCGCAGATGATGCGTCAGAAGACCGCCGAAGCCACCGAGCGGCTGATGTGCGACGCCAGCGCGGAGGGCCCCGTCACGGTGGTCTTCGAGGACCTCCACTGGGCCGACGACGAGAGCCTGGAGCTCCTGACCACGTTGACGCGCTGCCTCGAGAACGTGCCTGTCTTCTTCATCGGGACCTGCCGCCCTGAGCTGCTCGAGCGAGAGGAGGTGCCGCTGCTAGAAGGGATCCGCCACCATATCGAGCTGGGGCCGCTCCATGAGCGGGCGATGTCTCGCCTCCTGCGCGCCGTCCTCGGACGGATCGCCGAAGATCATGAGCAGCTGATGCTCGACTGGTGCGACGGCAACCCCTACTTCGCCGAGGAGCTCGTCTCTTGGATGGTCGCCCGCAAGCTGATGGTCTTTGGCAAGCAGGGCTGGCAGCTCGTCGGCGGCGGCGCCAACGTCGAGCTCCCAGTCGGGATCGAGGGCGCGATCCAAGGTCGCCTCGATCGGCTGACCTATGATGAGAAGGAGCTGCTGAAGGCAGCCTCGGTGTTCGGAGAGATCTTCTGGGATGAGGGCGTGCATGCCTTGGGCCTCGACGACACGCCGAAGAGCCTCGCGCGCTTGGCCAAGCTCGACTTCATCGCGCCAGCTGGGGAGTCGACCATCGCCAACTGTGAGCAGTGGTTCTTTCGTCACCTGCTCACCGCGCAGGTCGCCTACCAGATGCTGCCGCGACAGCGTCGTCAGCAGCTCCATCTGCGCGCCGCGGAGTGGCTCGAGCGCGTCGGCGAGCAGGACGCCGCCTTGCTCGTGCATCACTACCAACAAGGCGGCGATCTGCTGCAGGCGGCCAACCACCAGGCGCGGGTCGCCGACCGTGCGTGCAGTGACGGCGATCTGGAGCGGGCGCTCCAGGCCTATCGCGCGTCACTGGCGACGGAGGATCAGCTCACGGGCAGCCAGCGCCTCGAGCGGCTGCTCGGGCTGGCCCGCACGCATATCTTACGCGGCGAGCCGGAGGAGGCGAACCGGCTGATCGACCGGATGGCAGAGCTCGGCGCCGCCAACGATCCGCGGCTCGCCCCAGAGCTGCTCTTTTTGCGCGGTCGGATCCTGCTGGTTCGCAGCCGCTACGCAGAGGCGGAGGAGCTGCTAGCGCAAGCCGTGGAGAGCTTCGCCGCCATACGCGAGACAGACCGGGCCTTCGAAGCGAAACACACGCTCTTTTGGACGGTCTGGGTCCAAGGGCGCTATGAGGCTGCTGGCCCGCTGGCCGAGCAGATGCACCGCGAGGCCTCGCCAGCGCGCCCTGAGCACCTCTGCTCGGCCAAGCTCGCGTCGGCCTTCCACAACACCGCCTCCGGCGATCTCTCAGCGGCGATCATCCTCGCCGAGCAGGCCGCAGACCACGCCCGAGAGGTCTCCCATCCCTACCGCGAGGTCGACGCGCTCGCGGCGCTCGGCGCGGCGCAGGAGCTCGCGGGGCTCTACAAGCCAGCGCTCGCCACCTTCTCCACAGCGCGGGGTATCGCCGACCGGCTCAAGACCGCACACCATCAGGTCAACCTGCAGGTCTGCTTTGGGCGCTTGCACCTGACCCACGGCGACCTTGAAGCCGCGCTGAAGCACTATGAGCGCGCGATCGGCACCGCGGATCGGCTCGGCGATGAGCGCTCGCTGGCGATCGCCCTGGCTGGGCACGCGCGCGCCTTGACCCGTCACGCCTTGCAGAGCGGGGAGGTCCGCGCCAACGCCGAGGGGGGCACCATCCCTCCCACCGGAGCGCAGCTGGCCCAAGCCCTCGAAGACGCCGAGCGGGCGCTAGCCCTGACGGAGCATCGCTCACCTCCAGAAGAGGCTGAGGCCAAGCTAGCGCTGGCGGAGGTGCTGGAGGCGCAGGGCGAGACCGCCGCCGCGAGCCGCGCCGCGCTGGGCGCCGTCGACGTACTCGATCGCCTCGGCACCCACGAGCAATACGAGATCGAGATCTTGCTCACGGCCCATCGCTGTCTCTCCGCAGACGGCCAGGGCGACGTCGCGATGCGGTACCTAGGGCGCGCGTGGCGCGCTCTCCGGCGTCGCGGCGCGCGCATCACCGTGCCCGCGGTGCGCGAGAGCTTCCATCACAACGTGCCGCATAATCGCCAAGTACAGCGGCTCTGGCGCCAGACCGCCCACCCACGATAGGCGCGCCTCGCCATCACTGGGCGCCATCAACGCCGCAGCTGGCGAGCGCCTCATCGAGCGCCGACGCGTTAGGGAAGCGCGCGATGGGTGTCTTCTCGAGGCAGCGCAGCACGACGGCCTCGAGCTCTGCGGGCACCTCCACTAGCTCCGATGGCGGGCGAGGCGCGTCGCGGACGTGGGCGAGCAGGGTCTTGAGCGGCGTGCTGCGCTCGAAGGGCCGCTGCCCCGTGATCAGCCAGTAGGCCACGCAGCCCAGGCTGTAGAGATCGGCGCGACCGTCGATCGGCGGCTCGTCGAGGGCGATCTCCGGGGCGGTGTAATTTGGCGTCCCACGTAGAGCCTCGTCGTGGGTCAGCCGGCTCTCATCATCGCTCGCGGGGCCGAACGCGAGCACCAAGCCGAAGTCGAGCACCTTGACCTCTCCTTCATCGCCGCTCGACGAGAGCATGATGTTGGAGGGCTTGATATCACGATGGAGCAAGCCCCTCTCGTGGGCCTCCCCCAGCGAGGCGCAGACCTGCCGCAGCAGCTTGATCACTCGCCCCGGCGGCTGCACGCCCTCGCGTAGCACCAGCTGCTCGAGGTCGAGCCCCTTACAAAGCTCCATCACATAGTAGAATGTGCCCTCGTCGATGCCAAAGTCGTAAAGCCGCACTGTATGCGGCGAGCACAAGCTCGCGGTGGCCTTCGCCTCGCGCTCGAAGCGACGCCGGCGCAGCTCCCCCTGGGCTGGATCGTCACCGTCTCGAGCAGCGATCAGCTTGATCGCCGCGGGGCGGCCGAGGAGCTGATGCTCGCCGAGCCAGATCTCTCCCATCCCGCCGACCGCGAGGCGCCGCTCGAGCAGGTAGCTGCCGAGCCTCCGCCGAGCCGACGCACGCCTCTCGAGACCGAAGATGATTCGCGCGCCGATCACGGCGATACCAGCGGCGACCAGCGTCGGCAGATGCACCGAGAGGGCGACGGCGATCCCGGGCCAGGGGTTGCCAAGGAGGATCGTCATGCCGAGCGCCGTCGGACCCATCAACGCCGCCACGAGCGCCGTGATCGCTGCGCGCCGCGGTGGCGCTGGCACGAAGAGCGGGAAGATCACGATCCAGAGCGCGACCCAGCTGACGGTGCGCATCAGCTGATAGGGCACGGCCGCGGCGATCGGCCAAGGCGTCAGCTGCGCCGAGAGCTCGATGCCGAGGGCGGCGAACACGTGGTAGACGCTGGGCAGCCAGCTCGGCATGCGGAGGCGCCGTGCGCAGGTCAGCGCCAGCGCGAGGGAGAGCAGGATCAGCGCGGCAGAGATCGCGTTCTTGCCGCGCTGGTTGGGCGCCGCGCCGAAGCCCAAGAGGTGGTTGACCAGGTCGAGGCCGAGGGAGAGCACATGGGCGCCGGCTAGGCCGAGCGCCACGGTGGCCAGACGCGAGCGCGCCTTCTGCGCCAGATCGTGGCTCAGCTGGCCCAAGGAGTCAGCTGTGGGCAAGACGTCTCCCAGCTCTTCGCGGCGCTCATCGACAGCGCTCACGGCGCCGACTCGTCCCCTCCTGCGACGAGGTCACGGATGCCGAGGCTCTTCAGCTTATGCACCAGCGTCCGCCGCGGGATCCGCAGGCGTCGCGCGGCGTCGGATTGGTTGCCTTTCGCCGCGCGCAGCGCGTCGAGGATCAAGGCGCGCTCGTAGCGCTGCACCCGCACCTTAAACGACGGGGCGTCGCCTTCGTCGTCCCCTTCATCGCCGCCAGGGTCGGCGCGCCTTCCACGGAGCGCGCCGAGCTGCCTCGGCAGGTCGGCGACCCGCAGCGCACCATCGGGCGAGAGCAACGTCGCGCGCTCGATCACGTTGCGCAGCTCGCGCATATTCCCTGGCCAGTCGTGCTCGCCGAGCAAGAGCAGCAGGTCCTCGCCGAGGGTGATCGGCTGCACGCCGTTCTCCTCGGCGCTGAGGATCGCGAAGTGTCGGGCGAGGTCGGCGATCAACGCCGCGCGACCGCGCAGGGGAGGCAGCGTCAGCGGCGTCGTGCCGAGGCGATAGCGCAGCTCGGGGCGAAAAGACCCCTCCGCGCAGAGCGCCGCGAGGTCCGCTCGGGTGGACGCCAAGATCCGGGCCTGGCTCTCCTGCTCTTCGCCCGCACCCACGGGGCGATAGCGCCCGCTCTCGAGCACGTCGAGCAGCACACCTTGAGCGCGCCGGGAGAGCGCCTCGACGCTGTCGAGAAAGAGCGTCCCGCCCGCGGCGCGCGCGAAGACCCCAGCGCGGGTCTCGCTAGCGCCAGTGAACGCGCCCGCGGCATGGCCGAAGAGCGTCGCCTCGAGCAGGCCCTCCGGGATCGCAGCGCAGTTGAGCGCGACGAAGGGCTCGGCCGCCCAGGGGCTTCGGCCGTGAAGCTCGCGCGCGAGGCGCTCCTTGCCCGTCCCTGTCTCGCCGACGAGCAGCACCGTGCTGCGGGTCGGCGCGATTCGGTCGAGAGCGGTCGAGAGCGCCGGCGGCAGCCAGCGCTCGGCCGGTAGAAACATCGGGGTGGAGGTCGCCTGGCGGGAGGACTCGGTCAGCCCGCGGCGCAGGGCGTGAAGCAGGCTCTGAGCGTCGGCGCCGTCCTCTGGAAGACTGCAGACCACACGACGCAGCTTCTGGCCGGCTTCGAGCCCGGCCAGGAGCTTGTCGAGGAGCGCGGTGGCCTGCGCCTTGGACAGCTCCGGCAGGAGCAGCTCGACGCAGCTCGAGGTGTAACAAGCCGCGAGCTGATAGCTGGAGAGCGCCTCGGCCAGCGGCGATGACCACCCCGCCACGTGGGAGCGCGGCCCCGGCGGCGCCTCGATCATCGCCAGCGAGAGCGGCCGCCGGTGGGCGCTGGCGCGCGCGACCTCCTGTCCGAGACGCTCGAGGAAGCGATCGTGGCTCGCGAGGGCTTGGCCTGCGACGCCGAGGCTCTGCACCACGCCCTGCGCCGCGCCGAGACCAACGCGATCGCCAGCGCGAAGCGCACGAGGCTCGTCGCTCTCGAGCCTTACGCCGTTGACCCAGGTGCCCTCGCGAGAGCCCAGGTCGTCGATCCGCGGCCCCTCGTCGTCCACCACCACTCGCGCGTGGAGCGACGAGACCCCGCGGTCGTCGAGCTGCAGATCCGCGGCTGGTGAGCGCCCGATCACGACGTGGCAGCTGGGGCTAAGCGATAGGCCATGGCTCCCAGCACGATCGTAAAAGGTCAGCCTCAGCGCACCGCTGAGACTCTGTGCTCGCGTCAGCTGGCGACGTAGCTCGGAGGGCAGCGGATCGGTTTGATCAACCATCGCGCCCATGATCGCACGTCCGGGCCCCGAGAGCTGCGCCAAGTTTGCCCAACTCGCCTTGGGCTACGCAGCGCCCGCACCACAACCACGACGAGGCACTTCGAGAAAACGGCATGATCTCGGCTGAATCACGCCGGCACAGGCCTTGCTGATGCTCCACCGTGCCGCGGCTCGTTCCTCGCCGCGTTCAACTGAGAGCTTCCCCACAGAGTCGGGACCGAGCCGGGTGCTGAGCTGCCGAGACAATTTCGTAGCCGAAGACATGAGCCATACGGATGGTCTGGCGAGCTTTCTGAGGCCTAGACAGCGGCCGGCAGCGCTGTGCCCGGCGACGGGAGAGATCTGTAGGGGTGCTCTTGAATCTAGTGCAGTGCCGCGTCTATCTGGATCAAGGAGCGATCATGCAACTGACACAACAAGAGCGCTACCACGACTTCTACTCGGATTGGGCTGAGCTACGGCAACTCTTTCGCTTCGACGTCCGCTACCGCTGCCGACGGATCCAGACGCTGCTCGCCGAGCATGACATTGACTGTGAGGGCAAGCGCGTCCTCGACGTCGGCTTTGGCACCGGCGCGCTGCTGGCGACCTTCCCCAAGAGCTGCCAGATCACCGGCGCTGACATCTCGAGCTCGGCGGTAGAGAAGGCCGAGCACGACCCCAAGCTGCAGTCCTACGCCAGCACTCGCTTCGTCACGGTCGACGAGGACGACCCGACAGACCTCCCCGAGGGCCCCTTCGACATCGTGATCTCATCGCATACCCTCGAGCACGTACGCGACGACCGCCTGGCCCTGCTCACCATGCGTGAGCGCCTCGCCCCGGGTGGGCACCTCGTGCTCTTCGTGCCCCTCGAGGAGCCCGACTACATCCCCTTCCACCTGCGAAACTACTCGCTCCAGTCGATCGTCGAGCGGGTGCGCCAGGCCCGCTTCGAGATCGAGCACGTCGAGCCGAGCATGAGCGTCAACGGGCACGTCTGGAAGGTGTTGACCATCCCCAGCCGGCGCCAGTGGCCCGTGATGGACAAGGTCGTCGACGCGCTGCGGCTGACGTCGCTGTCGGCGGTGCCCCTGCCTTTGCTCAGCAAGCTCGATCGCCTCTTGTTCGGGCTGGGCGTCGGCCCGCGGCAAGCGCTCGTCCTCGCTCGCCCCGGCAGGTGACGCGAGGTGGTATCGGACTGACGGGCAACTTTTGGGAAGCCGCGCGAGGGACGCCCCACGCCGATTCTATCGAGACAGAGCGCAGCTCCAGACCATGATGTCTTCCATCCCCTCGCCGATGCGGCAGGAGCGGGGGAGCAGGCCACGGTAGGCGAACCCGAGCCGTTGAAACGCGAGGTTCATCCCCGCCTGGCGTGCGCGCGCCAGGGTGAACGCCGTGGGATAGCCCAGGGCGCGGAGATCGTCCATCAGCCCCAAGAGCAGCGCCTGCATCAGGCCCTTGCCGCGCAGGTCGGGGCGCGTGACGCAGTCGGTGAGCTCGGCGCTCTGGGCGTCACGCTGGAGGTCGGCGCTGGAGCAGGCGACGATCTCGCCGCCATCGCGAAACACGCGAAAGGGGACGCCCTCGCGGATCTGCGCCGCGACAACGTCAGGGACGCCGGTCGGCGTGGGGTAGTGGGAAAACGTCTGCGTGACCAGCGCGGCGATCGCCGGCGCGTCGGCGACGGTCGCGCGCTCGGTCGTGAGCACCTCCCGCCCCTTGGCCGGCTCGTCTCGCTTGGCTAATAGCAGCTGCTGCACCCGCGCCACCCCCTCGCCGTCGAAGAGCGTGGCGCGCTGGATAGACAGCGCCTTGCCGCAGACCGCACAGTCGCGCTCGCCACGGTAGAAGCCCGGTATCGTCGCCTCGCAGGAGAGCCCAGCGCGCTCGAGGCCAGCCTGCAGCGCCGCGTCGGCGAAGACCAGCACGCGATCGATCTGACGCTCTCGGGCGGCCGCGATCAGGGCGCGCCCGAGGGCCTCGCCGTCATCGCAGGCGGGGTGATCGCAGCGGATGCGAAGCGAGTAGGCGTCATCGCGGGCGATCACCACGGCCCCGGGGAGCTCCACGGTCAGGGCCTCGTAGCGCGGCCTTGGATCGTCGGGACGCGGCAGATCGTCTGTGGCGAAGCGCCTCATCGCGCCCATTCTCTCCGTTCTTCGGCGCAGCGCACCACAGCCTTGATCAGGCGCTCGCGCAGCTCTGGGATCTCCCAGGCGCGCCGCATCGGCCGCTCGAGCGAGCGTAGCGGGTCGAAGTAGAAAAACGAGCGCTCGGCGTCGACCACCGGGCTGCGGTAGACCGCGATGCCGCGCTTGTCGTCGTAGTATTCGTAAGCGTGCAGGTCACGCTTGCCGCCGCCGCCGTAAGCGTCACAGACGAAGGTCGGCGTCATGAACCCAGCGGTGTAGCCGCGGACGCTCTTTTCGAGCTCGATCGCGTCGCTGAGCGTGGTGCGTAGCGTCTCCACGCCAGGCACCATGTCATGGATATAGACATAATACGGCTGGATGTTGATGTAGGCCAGCCGGCGGATCAAGAGCCCCATCACCTCGGGCGTGTCGTTGACCCCACGCAGCAGCACGCTCTGGTTGCGCACGATCACGCCCGCCTGAAAGAGCCGGTCGAGGGCGCGACGGGTCAGCTCGGTGATCTCGCCCGGGTGGTTGAAGTGGGTGTGGACGCAGACCTGCACGCCCTGCTCGCGCCCACGCTGCACCATCTCGGCCACGACACCAACCCAGGCGTCGTCGCTGAGCACCTTCTGGGGCATCATCGCCAGGCCCTTGGTCGCCAGGCGGATCCGCCGCACGTGGTCGATCGCGAGCAGCTCCTCGCCGATGTGGCGCAGCAGCTCCGGCGCGACGAGGTAGGTGTCCCCCCCGCTGACGACGACATCTTCGACGGTAGACGTGGCGCGGATGTAGTCGAAGGCCTGCGCATAACGCGCCCGGCTGGCGTGGAAGTCGAGCTTGTCCACCGAGTCGGTGCTCGTCCCCACCGAATAGGAGCGCGTGCAATAGCGACAGTTCACAGGACAGACGTCGGTCGCCAGCAGCAGGACCTTGTCTGGATAGCGATGTGTCAGACCCGGCGCCGCGGCGTCTTTCTGCTCAGCGAGAGAGTCGAGGGTCGCCATCGGATGGCTCGGCTCATGCTCGGATCCTAGCGGCAAAAACTGCCGTCGAATCGGGTCGTGGGTGGGGTCGTCCCAGTCGACCAGCGAGAGGACGTAGGGCGTCACCCGCATCGACATCGGCGCCCGGGCGAAGCCCTCGCGAACATCGGCGAGGAAGGTCGAGTCGAGACGCTCGCCGAGCAGCTCGGCCAGTTGAACGATCGTGGTCGGGCTGTTTCTCAGCTGCCAGCGATGGTCGAAAAAGGTGGTCTCGTCGACATCACGCCAGGCGGGAATCGACTGCCACCACGGTCCGTCGCGAAGCGCTCGGTGGTCACCCAAGCGCAGCTCGCGGCGGCGCTCACGGGGCGCAACCTGGTCGTCATGGTGTTGGAGATGGGTCATCGCGGTCATGGCAGCTACGCTTTCGACAAAAAGGAATCGGACAAAAACTATTTGAGCACGAAGCATTTGCGCACGCAAGACCGCCTGAGCATCAAGCTAAACCATTGCAAACATTAAACTCTTTTGCGTTCCCAACGGCCGGCGTTAAGCAGCGCCTCACAGAACGTGGGCGAGACAACACCCGATGGGCGGAGGTCGCTCAGCTACGCAGCGCGTCAAGCAAACGTTGACCGATCTGCCAGACGTTCCCAGCGCCCAAGGTCACGACGAGATCCCCTGGCTCACAGCGCTCTCTGAGGGTCGTGAGCACCGCGTCGTGATCGGGAAAGAGCGTCACGTCCCGGTGGCCATGCTCGCGGATCGCGGCGGCGAGGTGCTCACCATCGATGCCCTCGATGGGCTCCTCGCCAGCTGGGTAGACCTCGGTCATCAGCACGACGTCGGCGTCGTAGAAGCAGGTGGCGAAGCCCTCGAACTGATCGCGCACGCGGGTGTAACGGTGGGGCTGGAACACAGCGATCACCCGGCGGTCAGCTCCATCGATGCCCATGCCATGGGCGGCGGCCCGAGCGCCAGAGAGCGTGGCGCGGATCTCGGTCGGGTGGTGGCCGTAGTCGTCGACGACCATGATCCCGTTTTCTTCGCCGCGGATGGTGAAGCGACGCTGTACGCCGTTGAAGCCGTCGAGGGCGCGGCGGATCACGGCGTAATCGATGTCGAGCTCCTCGGCCACGGCCACCGCCGCCAGCGCGTTGAGCACGTTATGCTGGCCGACCATATTGAGGGTGATCGGCTCACAGGCCTCTCCATGGCGCACGGGCGTGAAACGCGTCGCCAGACCTTGGGGTTTGATGTCCTTGAGGCTGTAGTCGGCCTGCGAGGTCGTGCCATAGGTCACGAAGCGCCGATCGACCTGGGGCAGCACGCTCTGCACGTTGGGTGAGTCGAGGCAGAGCACGGCCAGGCCGTAAAAGGGGATCTTGTTGACAAAGGTGACGAAGGTCTCTTTCAGCCGGTCGAGATCGCCGTAGTGGTCCATATGCTCGGGGTCGATGTTGGTCACCACGGCGATGGTCGGCGAGAGGCTGAGGAACGAGCCGTCTGACTCGTCCGCCTCGGCCACGAGGTACTCGCCTTGCCCCAGCCTGGCGTTGGAGCCGAGGGCGTTGACCTTGCCGCCGATCACCACCGTCGGGTCGATCTTGGCCTCGTCGCAGATCGCCGAGATCAAGGACGTCGTGGTGGTCTTGCCGTGGCTACCAGCGATGGCGACGCCATACTTCATTCGCATCAGCTCGGCGAGCATCTCGGCGCGGGGGATCACCGGCGTGGCGAGCCGGCGGGCCTTCATCACCTCCGGGTTGTCGCCCTTGACCGCGCTCGAGATCACGACCACATCGGCGCCCTCGATGTTCTCAGGGGCGTGGCCACCGCAGGCGACACGCCCGCCGAGATCGCTGAGACGCTGGGTGGTGTCGCTCTGACGTAGGTCGGAGCCGCTGACCTCGAAGCCAAGGTTGAGCAGAACCTCGGCGATTCCGCTCATACCGATGCCGCCGATGCCAACGAAATGGATGCGCTTGACGCGCCCTTTGAACATGCGCATGCGCTCTTCTAGCACAGCCGTCGCGGCTTACGCATCACGACCCATCAGCCCGCTCATCTCAAGTGCCCCCGTACCATCAACACAGATGGCGAGCGCGCGCTCGCCGCGGCCACCGACAGACAGCGCTGCGACCTGCTAGCGCCGAGTCGAGATCGCGAGCTCTCGCAACAGCGCGACCACGGCCGCCGCCGCACGCGGTCGTCCGCAGCTGCGCATGGCACCCGCCATATGCGCCAGCCTCGCCCGATCGTCGAGCAGCGCCGTCAAGGTTCGCGCGAGCTGGCCAGCGTCGAGGTCGCCTTGGCGTCGCATCAGCGCGCCTCCAGCCTCGACCGCCTGCTGAGCGTTGGCCGCCTGGTGATCGTTGGCCGCATAAGGGTAGGGCACGAGGAAGGCCGGCAACCCCGCGACGCCGAGCTCAGCGATCGTCGTCGCGCCCGAGCGGCAGAGCGCCAGATCGGCCCAGCGGTAGTGCTCGACCATCTCGTCGGAAAAAAACGCCGCGACGGTCGCCGCGAGCCCCGCCTCGGCATAGGCGGCGCGGACCCGCTCGCGGTCGGCTTCGCCCGTCTGGTGTACGACCTCGAGACCAGCTGGTAGCCGCGTGGCCACCTGCGGGAGCGCCTCGACACAGCTCTCGTTGAGCCAGCGCGCGCCCTGACTGCCGCCAAAGACGAAGAGCCGCGCCGGTCGCGCCCCACCGCCCCTCTCCTCGGCGCCAGCTGCCCTTGCGGGCCCCGCAGAGGCGCTCGTCAGCGCGCTGACCATCCGAGCTCGTAGCGGGTTGCCGAGGCAGATCGTCTTGTCGGGTGGAAAACCCGGCGTGCCCTCGAAGCTGGTCACCACCCGCTGCGCGAGCCGCGCCAGGGCGCGGTTGGTCGAGCCCGGGATCGCGTTCTGCTCGAGCAAGAGCAGCGGCCGCCGCAGCAGCCGCGCCGCGAGCGCCAGTGGCCCCGACGCGTAGCCGCCGACACCGACGACGACGTCGGGATCGAAGCGTCGCGCCAGCGCGATGGCGCGCACCACAGCCGGCGGCAAGCCGACGAGCGTCCGCAGCCGCGCCGTGAAGCCGCTGCCCTTCAGCTTGCCCACCGCTAGCAACGCGAGCTCAAAGCCCGCTGGCGGGACGAGCTTGGCCTCGAGCCCCCCATGGGCGCCGACGAAGAGCAGCTCCGCTTCGGGGTCTTCGGCGCGCAGCTGCTCGGCCACGGCGAGCGCAGGGATGACATGGCCGCCGGTGCCTCCGCCGGCGAGGAGCACACGAAAGCTCATGCGCTAACTCTCGCCTCCAGCGATCACCACGCGGTGAACCTTCTTCCGGTTGTCGGTCTTGCGGGTCGCGCGACGCTTCTGCACCGCCAGAGACACAGGATTGCGAGCCGAGATGTTGAGCAGCACCCCCAATGAGAAGAGGTTCATCACCAGCCCCGATCCGCCGTAGGAGAAAAACGGCAGCGTGATCCCCTTGGTCGGCACGAGACCGAGGACCACCGCCATATGGAGCAGCGCCTGCAGGGTGTAGGTCGCGGTGATGCCATACGCGAGGTAGGTGCCGAAGAGATCACGGGCGCCGATGGCCGCACGCACGCCGCGCCAGATCAGCACAGAGAAGAGGCCGACGACCATCATCAGGCCGACGAAGCCGAGCTCCTCACCGGTGATGGCAAAGATGAAGTCGGTATGCGCCGCAGGCAAAAAGAAGAGCTTCTGCTTGCCGGCGCCGAGGCCGAGGCCGTGCAGCCCTCCGGAGCCGACGCTGATCAGGGACTCGCTGATCTGATAGCCAGCGTCCTGCCGGTAGGCCCAGGGGTCGAGAAACGCGATCAGCCGGCGCAGACGCCACGGCGTGCCGACGATCTGCTGGTAGGCGATCGGCGCAGCCACGAGCAGCGCGGCTAAGATATACGAGAGGCGAGTGCCGGCGACGAAGAGCATCAAGAAGGTCACCGCCAAGAGGATCGCCGTCGAGCCCAGGTCAGGCTGTTTGAGCACTAGCGCGCCGACCAGCGCCGCGACGAAGAGGTGGGGCAGAAAGCCGATCGAGAAGAGGCGCATGTCGTCGCGCTTCTTCGAGAGCGAGTAGGCCAGGTAGATCACCAGCGAGAGCTTCGCCGCCTCCGAGGGCTGAAACGAAACACCCGCGAGCCGAAACCAGCGCACGGCACCGTCGACCCGGGTGCCGAGCGCGAAGAGCGCGATCAGCATCAGCACCGTGCCGAGCAGCAGCGGGTAGACGAAGCGTTGGTAGAGCCGGTAGTCGAGGCGCCAGCCGATATAGAGCGCGATCAGGCCGATACCGCCGTAGCTGGCGTGGCGCATCAGGAAGAAGGTGCCGTCTTTGTACTTCCTCGCCGCGAAGACTGCGCTCGAGGAGAAGACCATCACCGTCCCAAGGCCGAGGAGCGCCAGCACCACAGCCAGCAGCAGCACGTCGAGGCCGCGGGGCGCCTCGGGGTCGACCACGGGGGCGGCTGCGGCAACGTCGCGGCTGCTCTGCGCCGCCGCCTCCGCGCTCGTGATCCGCGAGCGACGGCGGGGACGCAGCCGGCCAAAGACCGCGCCGAGGCCGCGGAGCGTCGCGCCGCCAGCGGCGCATGCGCCCTCGCCACAGCTCGCGATGGCGCTCTTAGCGCGCTGCATAGCCGCGCTGCGGCGTCGGTTTCGAGGGCGACCCAACATCACCAGCCAGCCTGCCGAAGAGCGCGCAGATGGGCAAATTTTTGAAGCTTTTTGGCGTTGGTGAGTCTTGAGAGCCCCCCTACACAGTCCTCCCGTCGCCGGGCACAGCGCTGCCGGCCGCTTTCTAGGCCTCCGAGCGTTCGCCGTACCAGCAAAGAGGTGTTCGCGTCGCACCACTCAGCTCTGCGACGGCTTCACCGCGGGCGAATCAGACGAGCGAGAAGGGCTACTCATCGCGGCCTTGGCGACGGCGGCGCCCTCGCTCCCCGAAGACACCACCCTCGCCGCTGGCGCGGTCTCATTCGCGGTCTCATTGGGGGCGGTCCCTGCGCTGGTGGAGCTGGCCGCCTCTTCCCCGCCGCTGGTGAGATCGAAGAGCTGACGCGCCGCCTCCACCAGCCGCGCCCGAGCGACCGGATCCTCGGGGGCACCCTTGAGCTGCTGGGTCGGCGCGTGGAGCAGCTTGTTGACGATCGCGTCGGCGAGCTTCTGCAACACCTTGGCCTGCTTACCCTCGAGTCTCAGCTTCTTGGCGGTCTTCTCCGCCTCTCCGTGGGCGACCTCCCTGAAGCGCTGGCGCAGCTGCTTGACCACCGGCACCGCACCCTGGCTGCGCAGCCATTTGTCGAAGGCCTTGACCTCGCTGGCGACCATCTTCTCGGCGGCCTTGGCCTCCTGCTTGCGCTTCTTGAGGTTCTGGCCGACGACCTGCTCGAGGGCGTCAACGTCGAAGAGGTAGAGGTTGTCGACGCTGCGCGCCGCTGGATCGACATCTCGAGGCACGGCGATGTCGACGATCAGCAGTGGGCGCTGCTTGCGTCGCTTGAGCACCTGCGCCAACAGGTCACGGCTGAGGATTGGCTTCGGGCTGCTGGTCGACGAGATCACCACGTCGGCCCACTCGAGCTGCTGCTCGAGCTCATCGAAGGGGACGGCGCTGCCCTCGACGGCGCGGGCCAGCGCCTCGCCGTTCTCAAGGTTGCGGTTGCAGACGCGCAGCCGCCTCGTGCCGTGGGAGAGCAGGTGACGCCCGGCCAGCTCGGCCATCTCGCCAGCGCCGACGATCAGCACGGCGACCGTCGAGAGGTCAGCGAAGACACGCCCCGCCAGATCGACGGCGACGGAGCTGACCGAGGCCGGATGGCGCGCGATGTCGGTCTCGGTGCGCACTCGCTTGCCCACGTGAAAGGCCCGCTCGAGGCAGCGCCCCAAGAGCGGCCCCATGGCGCGCTCCTCGCGGGCCAGGGCGAAGGCCTCCTTGACCTGCCCCATGATCTGCGCTTCGCCGACGACCAGCGCGTCGAGGCTGGCGGTGACACGGAAAATATGCCGCAGCGCCTCATCATCGGAGCGGCAATAGACCACGGCGCAGAGCGCCGCCGTGTTCATCCCGCTCTGCTCCGCCAGCAGCTTGCAGCAGCTATGCTCGACGACCGTGGCGTCCTGACCGACGGCGTAGATCTCGACTCGGTTGCAGGTCGAGAGCAGCATCGCCTCGCAGATCTCGGGAGAGCCGACCAGCTGGCGCAGCGCCGCTGGCTTGTCGGCAGCGGCGAAGGCCAGCCGCTCCCGTACCTCCAGCGGCGCGCTGTGGATGCTGCAACCGACGACGACGAAACGCATCAGCCTAGCACCCGCCGGGCGATGTAGAGCCCGAGCACGACCACTGTCACGGCAAAGCCGAAGAGCGTCAGCAGCGCCGCGCGGCGGCCCCGTAGACCGACGGTGAGGCGAGCCACCAGCAGCACGAGGTAGACGAGCAGGATCACCCCGGCGAGCAGGTGCTCGAGGCGCACGCCGAAGCCGAGCTGCTGCGACCAGAGGATGCCCGTGACCACGGCGCAGAGAAAGAGCGGAAAGCCCACCAGCGTGAGCCTCAAGCTCAGCATGTCGAGCGTCGTCAGCGCCGGCGCGGAGCTGTCGAGGGCCAGCAGCTGGTTGCGACGTAAGGCCAGGTTCTGTCGCAGGTAGACCACCGCCACGGTGCTGGCCAGGGCCAGCGCCGCGACGCTCATCGCGACGAGCGTGAGGTGGAGCTTGCCCAGCGCCGCCGGCAGACCAGAGACCGATGGGCCTCGAGAGGTGATCTGCCCGCTGATCACCAACGCCAGCGCCAGCGGCATGATCACCGCGCCACCCACCGGCAGGGGCCAGCGTAGAGACACCAGCAGAAACCCCGCCAGCAGCAGAAACGCGATCAGGTTGAGGGTGCCCCCGACGCCGGTCAGCGGGTGGAAGCCGTTGACGCAATAGCTGCCGATGGTCGCGAAGTGGACCACCAGCAAAAGCGCGGTCGCGATCTGCCCCGCCCGACGGATCCTGGCGCTCGGCGTGAAGAGGTAGACCAGGTAGATCAGGCTGGTCAGGCCGTAGAGGACGATCGAGAGCAGGGTCAGGGCGCGCATGATGCTGCGTCGAGGGCGGGGGTGTCAGCTGACGACGAGCCGCTCCGTCCGCTCAACCCTCCGGTGAGCCGACGAAGCCCTGCTGCACCTCGTAGCCCGTGTCGCCCAGCAGCACCGAGTCCATATAGTGCTCGGCCGAGAGCTCAGCGAGCTGGGGTAGCGTCTTGACCCGCCCGAGCAAGCCGTGGGGATCGGCCTCGCCGCCCACGGTCTTGATGAAGCGCACGGCGGCCTCGATCAGGAACACGTGACCGTCCCAATGCAGGTGCTTATCGTCGAGCCGAGCCGTCTCTTCCATGACCCAGCTGTCGAGTTGCTCTTGCGATACGAAGATACGCGCCATCGTTCGCAGTCTACGCCCGCGCTCGTCGGGGCGCAATCCGGGCGCGCCTCCGGAGCTTGCTCGCGGTGGCAACCCACCAGGAGGGGATCGGTGGAGGTGCCCTCGAGCCACCCCACCGGCAGGTCGAGCAAGGGCCAGGGAGGGGGTTTGGGGGAAACGTTATCTGGCCAGGCGCGCCACGGGTCGTTCGGCGGCCGCGGGTGGTTGCCGGCGAAGGGCACACATTCGAGGGTCTGCCAACAGCCGATGAAGCCGCCGGTGGCGAACACGATCACGATCAGGCAGCCGGTGCCAGCGGATTTCAGCCGCCCCATCTCTCCAACAAACTACCATGAGTTCCCGAGACCGGCGCCTGCAATCTCGACAAACCAGCCCCGCAATCTCGACGAGCCCGCCAGAGCTGATAGATTGCCCGCTCTGGAGGCTTGGAGTCGCTCGTGGTCGCCTCGTTCGAAACGCTCGAGCTGAAGAAGGTCCGCAAGGTCTTCGGGCGGCACGCCGCCCTCGCCGGGGTCTCGGCGCGTTTCGCGGCGGGAGAGGTCTCGCTGCTGATGGGGCCCAACGGGGCCGGAAAGTCGACCCTGCTGGGGATCCTCAGCACCGCCAGCCAGCCAAGCTCCGGCGAGGTCCTCTTCGGCGAGCTCGACCACAAGCAGGCCTCACGGCAGGTCAGCCAGCGCGTCGGCCTGCTCAGCCACTCACCGCTGCTCTACCCCGAGCTCTCGGCGCGCGAGAACCTCCTCTTCTTCGCCAGGCTCTACGGTCGGCAAGACGCCAAAGGGTGGGTCGAGCGGTGGCTCGAGCAGGTGGCCTTGACCCACGCCGCAAAGCGCCCCGTGCGGCTGCTCTCCCACGGGATGAAGCAGCGCGTGGCGCTGGGCCGCGCGCTCTTGCACGACCCCGACCTGCTGCTCCTCGACGAGCCCTTCACCGGTCTCGACCGCGCCGGGGTCGAGCTGCTCCGCGATGAGATCGCCCGCGCTCGCCGCGCCAAGCGGATCGTGATCGTCGTGACCCACGACGTCGACGCTGTCGACGGCCTCTGCGATCAGCTGGTGGTGCTGCGCCGCGGCCGGGTGGTTGAGCGGCGCCATCAAGCCGAGCTGAAGGCCAAGGAGATCCTGGACGCCTACCATGCCGTCGTCTGACAACAAGAGCACCGACGTCCGCGAGGCGATGGAGCGGCGGGCGGAGGAGCGCGGCAGCGCGGCCACGCTGAAGCCCCCAAGCTTCGCCACACAGGTCTGGCTGCTCTGCGCCAAGGATCTCCGCCTCGAGTGGCGCAGCAGAGAGATCGTCTACACCATGGCGCTCTTCTCGGCGCTGCTGGTGATCATCTTCGCCTTCGCCTTCGCCGACCGCGCTCGCCCCTTCCCCGGCGCCGCCGGCGGTCTGCTCTGGATCGCGATCACCTTCAGCGGGACTCTCGGCATCGGGCGTTTCTTCGAGCGCGAGCGCGAGGGCGAGACGATCCGTGCCCTGCTGCTCTCGCCGTCGAGCCCAGCGGCCCTCTACACGGCCAAGCTGCTGGCGATGGTGCTCTTCATGGCCACCACGACGGCGGTGGTGCTGCCGATGCTGGTGCTCTTCTTTCACCTCGAGGTCGCCGAGCCGGCGCTCTTCGCGCTGCTCCTCGTGCTAGGAATCCTCGGCTTTGCCGCCGTGGGCTCGCTCTTCGCCGCGGGGCTGATGCGAGCCCGCAGCCGCGACGTGCTCCTTGGGATCCTGACCTATCCGATCGCGCTACCGGTGATCATCGCCGGCGCCAAGGGGACGGCGGCACTGACCGCGACGCAGCCCGACATCGCCGCGGCGATGACCTGGCTCAAGCTCGTCGGCGGCTTCGACGTGGTATTCATCACTCTCTCGCTCTGGGTCTTCGGGCCGCTGCTCAGCGGCGATTAGCTCGGCTGTCTCAGAGCACACGGGGGACTCAGGAGGTCCTATGCAGACCGTGCGGATCGCCACACGCAAGAGCAAGCTCGCCCTCTGGCAAGCGGAGTGGGTCGCAGCTCAGCTCCGCGAGGCTCATCCGAGGATTGAGGTCGAGCTCCTCCACGTGGTGACCAGAGGCGACAAGATCACCGACGTACCGCTCGCCAAGGTCGGCGGCAAGGGGCTCTTCGTCAAAGAGATCGAGGACGCGCTGCTCGAGGGGCGCGCCGACATCGCCGTGCACTCGATAAAGGACGTGCCCGCCGAGCTGCCCGAGGGGCTACACCTGCCGGTGCTCTGCGAGCGCGCCGATCCCCGCGACGCCTGGTGTTGCGCGGCAGGCCACGAGCTCGACGCGATGCCCCTGGGGGCCGTGATCGGCACCTCGAGCCTGCGGCGTCAGGTGCAGATCACGGCGCGACGCCCAGACCTGAAGATCGAGCTGCTGCGGGGCAACGTGCCGACGCGGCTGCGCAAGCTCGAGGAGGGCGAATACGACGCGATCGTGCTCGCCGCCGCCGGGCTGAAGCGCCTCGAGCTGGCCGAGAAGGCCACCTGCTGGCTCGAGCCCGAGCTGATGCTGCCTGCCGTCGGCCAGGGCGCCGTCGGCATCGAGTGCCGCCAGAACGACGAGCCGATCAACGCCTTGATCGCCCCACTACACCACGAGCCCACGGCGCTCTGCGTCCGCGCCGAGCGCGCCTTCCTGGCTCGCCTCGACGGCGGCTGCCAGGTGCCCATCGGCTGCTATGGCGTGCTCGAAGGCGCCGCTGTGGAGCCCGCCGGTCAGACGCTCTGGCTACGCGGGCTGGTCGGTGACACCGACCGCGGCGAGCTGCTCTGCGAAGAGCGCCGCGTCGTAGCCAAGGAGGGCGAGGCGATCGGCGTCGAGCTCGCCGAGGCGATCCTCGCCGCTGGCGGCAAGGCGATCCTCGAGCGCGTCTACGCCGGTGGCCAAAGCTAGCCTCCCCCAACCGGGAGAGCAGGAGCCCAGATGTCCGACCTACCGCCCATCGCCAGACCCGAGGCCTCGCCCCGCGAGGGCGAGGAGAGCTTCATCCCCAAATGGATCGCCTGGGAGAGCACGCGGCGCTGCAACCTCGGCTGCGTGCACTGCCGCTGCTCGTCGGAGCTGAGCTCGTCCTCAGGCCGCTTCGATACCGCCGCCGCCAAGCAGCTGATCGACGACATCTGCGTCGTCTCCAAGCCAGTCTTCGTGCTCTCTGGCGGTGAGCCGCTGATGCGTGGCGACATCTTCGAGATCGCCGAGCATGGCAGAGCGCGGGGGCTGCGCGTCTGTATGGCGACCAACGGCACGCTGGTCACCGACGAGACCTGCCGCCAGCTCAAGGCGGCTCAGATCCGTATCGTCTCGCTCTCCCTCGACGGGCCCACCGCAGAGATCCATGACGACTTCCGCCAGCAGGAGGGCGCCTACGAGGGTACGCTGCGAGCAGCAGCGCTCTTCGCCAACCACGGCATCGAGTTCATCGTCAACTCGTCGTTTTCCAAGCGCAACCAACCGCATATCGCCGACACCTTCCGTCTCGCCAAGTCGATCGGCGCCAAGGCCTGGTACATGTTCATGATCGTCCCCACCGGCCGCGGCGAGGAGATCATGGCCGAGCTGATCTCCAAGGAGGACTACGAGGAGATCCTCGAGTGGCACTACCACCAGGAGAAGGCCGAAGAGGAGATCCTGATGCGGCCGACCTGCGCACCGCACTACTACCGGGTGGTGCCTCAGCTCAATCGGCAAGAGGGCAGGGCGTTCAAGCGCCGCAGCCTCAGCTTCTCCACCGGCGGCGGCAAGGGCTGCCTCGCGGCGCAGTCGATCTGCCTGATCGACTGCATGGGTGACGTGAAGCCCTGCTCCTACTTCCCCCTCTCCGCGGGCAACGTGCGCGAGCAGTCCTTCGAGTCGATCTGGTGGGGCTCGAAGCTCTTCTCCGACCTGCGCCAGTTCGAACGCTACAAGGGCTCCTGTGGCAGCTGCGAGTACCTCCGCGTCTGTGGCGGCTGCCGCGCCCGCGCCTACGCCGTCACCGGCGACTACATGGCCCCCGAGCCCTTCTGCGACTACCTCCCCGGCAACGCCCCCAAGGGCCCCGTTATCCAGAGGTAGTCCGTCACGGCGTCCGTCGCAAGCCGACACGGCGCGCCGTCGCCGCGTAAGAGCCACCCACATCCCCCCACAAGAGGCTGGCCTGCGAGCCGCGGTTTGCGTTAGGGTGGCGCCCCCGGGGGATGGTCTAGGACGTTGTGAGCTCAATGGCAGACGACAAACACCCCAAAGCACTCTACGCGCTCTTTTTCACCGAGATGTGGGAACGCTTCGGCTTCTACTGCATGCTCGCGATCTTCGTGCTCTACATGGTCGAGCCCATCGCCGGATCCTTCGGCGGCGGCCTAGGCTTCACCAAGGGCAAGGCCTCACAGATTTATGGCCTCTACGTCGGCCTGGTCTACTTCACGCCGATCATCGGCGGCCTGGTCGCAGACCGCTTCCTCGGCTACCTCAAGACCATCTTCCTCGGTGGCCTGTTCATGATGGCCGGCTACTTCTTACTCGCGGTGAAGTCGGTACCCACCTTCTACAGCGGTCTCGGCGCGATCATCATCGGCAACGGCCTCTTCAAGCCCAACATCTCGACGATGGTCGGCAACGTCTACCTCGACCGCCCGCACCTCAAAGACGCCGGCTTCAACATCTTCTACATGGGGATCAACATCGGCGCGGTGTTCTCCCCGCTCGCGGCGAGCTTCGTCAAGACCGCCTTCAACTGGAACTACGCCTTCGCCACCGCCGGCATCGGCATGGGCCTCTCGCTGCTGATCCTGCTCGGGACACGCAAGCTAACCGCCGTGGGCGACACGGTGATCGCCGACAAGAAGACGAAAGCCGCCGAGGCCAAACACAACGACAAGCCCGCCACGGTCGTGCGCGAGCCCGGCGAGAAGCTGCGCGTGCAAGCGCTCTTCATCATCTATGTCGTCGTGATCGTGTTCTGGATGGCCTTCCACCAAAACGGCCTGACGCTCAACTTCTGGGCCAAGAACAACACGCTGCCCCTGGCCGGGATCAACTTCGCCAAGCAGGCCGAGCTGACCCAGGCGATCAACCCCTTCTTCGTCGTCTTCCACACCCTGTTGATCATCGTCCCCTTCTGGGCCTGGCTGCGCCGCAAGGGCAAAGAACCCTCGACCCCGGCGAAGATGATGCTCGGGATGATGCTCACCGCCGCGGCCTACGGGCTGATGGCGTCGGCCGGCCTCCTCGGGGGCGATACTGGCAAAGTCAGCGCCTACTGGCTGATCGCAACCTATGGCACGATTACCCTCGGCGAGCTCTGCCTCTCGCCGATGGGCCTCTCGGTGGTCTCCAAGCTCGCCCCGCAGCGCAGCGCTGGCACCTTCATGGGGCTGTGGTTCGTCTCGACGGCCACTGGCAACTACCTCTCCGGCGCCGTCGGCTCGCTCTGGGATAAGGTCCCGCCCTCGACCTTCTTTTTGATCTTGGTCGGCAGCTCGATCTTCGCCGCCTTCGTGCTGCGGCTCGTGCTGCGTCGCCTCGAGAACGCGCTCGACCTCGTCTCCGCCTGAGCTCGGAGCTCTGCTGGCTTTCGTTGCGCGTCAGTCAGATACCGCGAGCCGCGCTGAGCCGAGCCAGGCCGAGCCGCTACCCGGGCAGCACCTCGAGGGTGCCAGCCTGGGCGTCGAGCGCGACCTCGACGCCGAGCGGCAGCGCGACGTTGCGCGCCCCATGCCCAACCGGCGCGCCGCTGGCGATCGGCACCTGCAGCCGGCCTAGGCGCTCGCCGAGCACCTCGAGGGCGGTGATAGGGGTCGGCGGCTGGCCCTGCTCAGCGTCACAGCTGGCGAAATCGCCGAGCACCACACCGGCGATATCGTCCAGCGCTCCCGTGGCGAGCAGCTGGGTCAGCATCCGATCGAGGCGATAGGGGACCTCACCCACGTCCTCGAGGAGCACGACGCAGCCAGCGAAGCGCGGCTGCTGCGGCGTCCCGCAGAGCGCAGCCAGCAGCGTGAGGTTCCCGCCCCGGAGGCGCCCCCGTGCGCGCCCCCCCACCAGGTAACCGAGCCCCTCGAGGCGAGGCATCGCCCGCCCCTCGAGCAAGGCGAAGAGCACCTCCCGATCGCCCTCGGGCAACACAGCCAGCTGATTGACCACCGGCCCGTGGATCGAGATCGCGCCGGCGGTCACCGCCGCCTGGTGCAGCGCTGTGATGTCGGAGAAGCCCACCAACGGCACGCCCCGCGCCGCCAGCGCTGGCAGATCGAGGGCCTGTCCGCCGGAGAGCGCCAGCAGCCTCGTGGCGCCGTAGCCGCCCCGCGCGCAGAAGATCGCCCCCACCTGCGGATCGCGGATCGCGGCGTTGAGTGCCGCGGCGCGCTCGGCGTCAGAGCCAGCGAGGTAAGCGAAGGGAGGCTCTTGCCGCGACACTCGGTTCGGATAATAACCGCGCAGCACATCATAGCGATCGGCGAGCAACGCCAGCCCCGCCTCGAAGCTCTCGGTCGGCGCGTGGCTGGCTGGCGCGATCACCGCTACACTAGCTCCCGGAGAAAGCGCGCGAAACATCTCAGCTGCTTAGCACAGCGGAGGCTCCGCTGGCCAACCTCGGGCGCCCTGAGGCAGGCGTCCTGAGGCAGACGTCCTGAGGCAGACGTCCTGAGGCAGACGTCCTGAGGCAGACGTCCTAAGAGCCCCCCTACAAATGCCTCCCGTCGCCAAGCACAGCCCTGCCGGCCGCTTTCTAGAGCGCTGACCACCTGACCTCCCGTCGCCGCGCTGGTCTGCAACATCACAGCGGTTGTCGCTCGTCGGTTGCTTGCTACCAGCAGGCGCCCTTCTCGCTCCTACGCTGTGATTCCGCATCCTTCGCGCAGCTCGGTCCGGT
>PDPC01000200.1 GCA_002747355.1 Pseudomonadota bacterium
AGTCGAGCGCGTGGCGACCACCGATGCCACCGTGCTGGTTCGTGGAGAGAGCGGCACGGGCAAGGAGCTGATCGCCAACGCGATCCACGAGCGCTCCCGCCGCGCCGACAGCCCGCTGATCAAGGTCAACTGCGGCGCCCTGGTCGAGAGCCTGCTGCTCAGCGAGCTCTTCGGGCATGAGCGCGGCGCCTTCACCGGCGCCACCCAGCGCAAGATCGGCCGCTTCGAGCTGGCCAACGGTGGCACGATCTTCCTCGACGAGATCGGTGACATCTCGGCCAAGACCCAGATCGCGCTGCTTCGCGTGCTTCAAGAGCGCTGCTTCGAGCGCGTCGGCGGCACCCGATCCCTCGACGTCGACGTGCGGATCATCTTCGCCACCAACCGCGACCTCGAGCAGATGGTCGCCGACGGCAGCTTCCGCGAGGACCTCTACTACCGGCTCCGTGGCGTGCAGATCGAGCTACCGCCGCTACGCGAACGTGCCAGCGATGTGGCGCCGCTCGCGACCCATTTCCTACGCCGCATCGCCAACGAACGCGGCGCCGAGCCCAAGGGCCTCGACGCCTCCGCGATCGAGCTGCTCACGCGCTACGGTTGGCCGGGGAACATCCGGGAGCTCGAGAACGTCCTCCGCTCCGTCTCGCTCTTCGCAGATGACCGGCTCCTCGGCGCCGCGGACTTCGCCGACTACCCCGAGCTCGCCGGCGCCAGGGCGAGCGCCACCGCAGAGGTCCCCATGGCCGCCCCCCATGGCTCGGTCTACACCGACCTCCGCCAGCAAGGCGTGAGCCTGCGCGACTTCAAAAAACAGGTCGAGGCGGCCTGCATCCGAGAGGCGCTCTCCGAGAGCGAGGGAAACATCACCCACGCTGCCGAGCTGCTTGGAATGAAGCGCCCGCGCCTCTCTCAGCTGATCAAGGAGCACGGGCTGGCCACGCGCTAGCTCGATTGGAGTATCAGATGCGACGTGCATCGAGATCAGGAGCACCCCGACCAGCCCCTCCCGTCGCCGGGCCCAGCACTGCCGGCTACGAGATCGGCTCGCCAGCTCAGCACCCTACACAGTCCCGTCGCCGGGCCCAGCACTGCCGGCCGCTTTCTAGGCCTCAGAACGCTCGCCAGACCACCCGTATGGATCGTTTCTTCGGCGACGAAATCGGCTCGGCAGCTCAGCACCCGGCTCGGTCCCGACTGTGTAGGGGTGCTCTTAACCGAACGAACGCTGGAAGCGCCCTCTGCGGCGTCGGATTGCTGACGATGCTCGCCCTGGCCTCGGGCTGCGGAGATGTCTCGACCTCACTGGGCCAGCGAGCCAGGGGGCTCTTGGCAGACCTGCCTGTGGCCCCCGAGGTCGTGCAAGAGCGCGATCTCCCTGATTGCTCAACCAGGCTGACGCCGAGCTCGAAGGTATACCTGGCGACCTACCCCGGCGCCCGCGATCTGCTCGTCGTGTTCCGAGCAGCGAGACGAGACCAAGCCAGTGACAACACGAGATCCCAAAGACTCAGCGACGGTCGCGCCGATCGACGGCGGTTCAGCGGAAAGCTCACGGTCTGCGTCGACACCCCGGAGGTCGTGCTACGTAGCCTCGGCCTCCTCGGCGACCAGCCACCTGGCGCGCCTGGCGACGACAGACCGAGCGAAGGCGACGACGACCCGGTGCCGATCAACGGCACCAGCGCCGGCAGCCAGGCCAACGGCGACGACGACCCGGTGCCGATCAACGGCACCAGCGCCGGCAGC
>PDPC01000143.1 GCA_002747355.1 Pseudomonadota bacterium
CGGACCGAGCTGCGCGAAGGATGCGGAATCACGGCGTAGGAGCGAGGAGGGCGCCTGCTTTTAGCACGCAACCGACGAGCAACAACCGCCGTGATGTCGCAGACCAGCGCGGCGACGGGAGGTCAGCGGGTCAGCGCTCTAGAAGTGGTAGGTGATGTTGAGGTCCAAGCTCACGCCGCTGAGGTAGTTTGTTTTGCCGTTGGGGATATCGGGAGCGCTGAAGTAGAAGCCGCGATAGAGCAAGCGACCACCGAACGCCAAATGGGGCCCGAGATAGAAATCGAGACCGCCACCCGCGTTGAACGTCGGGCCGCTGGCCCAGACCGTCGGCTCGTCATAGGTCCAGCCGTCGTCATACCCTGACGTGCCGGTGTAGGCGAAGCCAATGCCCGCCTGAAAATAGGGCTCCAGCGGGCCGAACGTTGGGATGTAGATCTTCGCGTCCGCTGTGAAGCTCATGATGTAGAAGGCGTTGATGACGTCGATGGTGTTCCGATCACCCCACGCGGCGTCGTGGTAGGTGATCATCCAGTTGCCCTCGATGGCAAAGAAGGGGCTCAGCCGGAAGCCGCCATAGAGACCGCCGCCGCCGCCGTGACCCATGTAGTCGAAGTCGGTCGCCTGGTTGGCGATCGCCATGCCCATCAGGTGACCGCCTACGTAGGCGTGGGGCCGGTGTCGGTAGCCAAACGCGGGTCGCTGCGGGCGGTAGTACTGTGCGCTCGCCTCTTCGGGGATCGCGAGCATCAGCGCCATCGCAGCGGCTACACCAAGCAGAATCTTCCTGGTCATCACATCCTCCGGTTCGGCCGCCTGGCCGAAAAGAACACCAATGAGTCGGCCGCCCCCCGCCCAGAGGGAGGTGTGGGCCGAAACCCCGACCTGGCCGACGTCGGCTGTCCGAACGAGGTCGGATTCTCTCTCCGTTCCCTCTCCAAGGCAAGTCGTGGACCAACGAAATACAGCACGCTTCCCCTACGTCAACGCGCGGCGCCTTGGAGGCGCCCTTCACCTCTCACCGACCCCTGCCTCCGTTGTTGATACGGAGCCCTACCCCAAAGGCTTCACCCGCTGTGATCACCCTCACGCAGCCGGCGATCAGGTCGACCGGATCACGTGGGATCGGCGCGCGTCATCCGCGCCAGCGCCTGGCGTGCCATGTCGCGAACGGTTGGGTTGCGATGCCCATCTGCGACGAACTCGAGGAAGGCCTTCGCCTCCTCCCCGCCCAGGCTGCCGATGGCGTCTATCACCTGCGCAACACGTCCACTGTCTTCAAACTTCGCAAGTTTTGTCAGGGGTTTAACGGCACGACGATCGCCGATGATGACCAACGCCCCGATGCTCCGATCGGCCAGACGCCGCTCCTTGTGGGAGAGCAAGCCGATCAGCGCAGGCACGGCTGCGTTGCTCTTTCGCAGCGCAGAGATCTCGATCGCGCTCAGCAGACGGTCCGGATCGTGGTCTCCGAGCGCGGCCACCAGCGCCTCTTCATCAGCACCTACGAGCTTGGCTTGATGCAGCCAGCTCGCCAGGGCGTGGTCGAGGGTACGCCAGATGTGCCGGCGACGGAGCGCCTCGCTCGGTCTCGGCACGGGCTTGCCCTTCTCGCGAAGCGGCGCCACCGTGCTCGCCTCCAGCGCCTGGCCTTTGACCACCCCCGGCGCTCGGACGGTGACGATGGCGACGAACTCCTCGGCCTCGGCGCGTGTGCGGCGGAGCCCCGCCGCCAACTCTACCGCCAGCGTGGCCCCCTTGGAGCTGCTGTCCAAGCTCACCCAAGGAGCCTCGCCGATCGCCTTCTCGACGCGAGAACGTGCTGTTTTTTGGTTGATTCCCTGAACCCGGGCGGATGGCGGCGTGCGAACCGACACCGTCACGGCCTGGAGCTTCACCGGCTGCCCCGCGATCGCCTCGGCCTGCCGCTTCGCGCCGCGCTTGCATCCCGACGCCCCCGCCACCGCGAGGAACACGACCAGCGCGCGCCTGGCGATCATGCTCATGGGAGAAGCTCCTTCACCGCCGTGGGCGCGAGGGGAACGGCCTCGACTCCGAAGCTCTCGGCCAGCGACGCGGCGACCGCAGGCGCCGCCTCGCTGGGTGTTGGCGCGCGCCCCAGCCCCAGCTCCCGCTCCAGCGACGTCACGGGCCGACGAAGCCCGCAGGGCACGATCAGCTCGAAGAGCGAGAGGTCGACCGTGAGGTTGAGCGCAAAGCCATGCGTCGCGACGCCGCCTCGAGCGTCGACCCCCACCGCCGCGATCTTCCCCTGATTGCACCAGAGCCCGGGGTTGTCCTCCTCCCACGTGGAGGTCAGTCGATAGCCCCGCAGCAGATAGCGACGCACCCCCTCGATCACGCCGATGACATGAGCGCGTACAGCGCGTGCGGTCAACCGCCGCAGGGGGTAACCGACGAGCTGTCCTGGCGCATGAAGCGTGACCTGCCCACCTCGGCTCGCCCGAACGATGTCGATACCGAGCCGCCTGAGCTCCGCCTCGTCTGCCTCGATGAACGCCTTCGACGCCGAGCGTCCGAGCGTGATCACCGCTGGATGCTCGAGCAACAACAGCAGATCACGGCGGCCCTCGCGGATCGCCTCGCGGAGCCGCAGCTGGAGCGCGAGCGCGCGCGCGTAGGGGACAACCCCGAGGAAACACCACTCCAAACAGGCCATGCCGCATCCTAGTCGAGTCGTGACGCAATGTGAACGAGAGGGCCCGTGTGAAACGCAGCCCGGCGGCCAGCGCTCGAGATCCCCTCTCTCTCCGTTTCCAGGTCGTCGCGACGATGAGGATGGCAGCGCAACACAGGGACAAAAACCAACAATGACACTATCCTGAGCGCCATTACCTCAAGCTCAGACCGAACGATGTAGGCGATCGTCGCACAGTGTCTCCATTGGGTAAAAAAGTTGAGCGTCTTCGACTCTCATAGTATGCGTCGAAGCTGCCGCGGCGAGGATGTGTCCCCCGTGCCGCGGCGCCGCTAGCGTATGACGTAAGTGTTTGCTTTGTCTAGTTCCCAACCGCTGGCACACACGATGCTTTGCCCCGCTGTGTGGAGCCCATGAACGGCATCACCAGCTGCACCAGGAGACGCGCATGTCGCAGAAACAACGGATCGGAGTGCTGATGGGCGGGCTCTCTGCGGAACGAGACATCTCGCTGATCAGCGGTGAGACGGTCTTGACGTCGCTGCAAGAGCGCGGGCATGACGCGATCGGCCTGAAGGTCGAGGGGCGCGATATCGGGCGCGTGCTCGAGCGCGCTCGCGTCGACGTGGTCTTCAACGCGCTCCACGGTCGCTGGGGTGAAGATGGCTGCGTGCAGGGGCTGCTCGAGGTGATGGGCATCCCCTATACGGGCAGCGGCGTGCTCGCCAGCGCGCTGGCGATGAACAAGCTGAAGGCCAAAGAGGTCTTCCGGCTCCACAACCTCCCCACGCCCCCTTACTACTCCCTCTCGGCGCAGCAGCTCGACCGCCTCGACGAGCTCCACGGCAGCTTCGGGTTCCCAGTGGTCGTCAAGCCGACCAACGAGGGATCGAGCCTCGGCGTCTCTCGGGCCGACGACATCAACCAGCTGCGGGTCGCCTGCGAGCTGGCCCTCGAGCTCGACGAGCAGGTGCTGATCGAGCGTCACATCGAGGGCAAAGAGGTCTGCGTTGGCATCGTCAATGGCCGCGCGCTCGGCGCGATGGGCATCGTCTCCCACAACGGCATCTTCGACTACGAGGCGAAGTACACGGCGGGTCACGCGAGCTACCACCTGCCAGCGCGGATCTCGCCGACCCGCTACCGCGGTGTGCTGACCCAGGCCCTCCGCGCCCACCAGGCGCTCGGCTGCGTGGGCGCCACCCGCGTCGACATGCTCGTCAGCGACCTTGGCAACGAGTACATCCTCGAGCTCAACACGCTCCCTGGGCTGACCCCGCGGAGCCTGCTGCCGCGGCTGGCCAAGCACGCCGGCCTCGGCTATGGCGAGCTCGTCGAGGAGATCCTCGCCGACGCCCAGGTCCGCGGCGCCGGCGCCATCACCTCGATGGGCAACAACGCCGAGCGCCCCGCGACGTCTACCGACGCCCCCCGCCGTATCCTCGCCGTCTCCTAGAGCGCTGATCACCTGACCTCCCGTCGCCGCGCTGGTCTGCGACATCAAAGCGGTTGTCGCTCGTCGGTTGCTTGCTACCAGCAGGCGCCCTTCTCGCTCCTACGCTGTGATTCCGCATCCTTCGCGCAGCTCGGTCCGGTCAGCGGATCAGCGCTCTAGAGCGCTGAACACCTGACCTCCCGTCGCCGCGCTGGTCTGCGATATCACAGCGGTTGTCGCTCGCCGGTTGCGCCTCGGTCGCTCGAACGCCGTACTATCCCCAAAGCCCGCCTCCGGTAGGCGAAAAACTGGACCTCTCGATCACGCCCCTTATCATCGGCGTGATGCACCACACGAGCAGGGCGACGCCACCCTTGGGTGCCTTGGCGCTGATGTTGATGGCGCCGGGGCTGCTCTGGGTGATGCATCGAGCCGATCGCCACGCCGAGGACGCCTTGAAGACAGCGCTCAGCGCAGCCTGCGGTGTGCACGTCTCCTTCGCCTCCCTCGAAGCGACGGCCGATCCCGGCATCACCGTGCGCGACCTCCGCGTCGGCGACATGCTCTATGTGCCACGCCTCGAGCTGCGCCTCGGCTTTGACCGGCTGCGGCCACGCATCAGGCACGTCGCCGTTCTGCGCCCCAGCCTCCGCCTCGACCTCGACCAGCTGCCGACGCTCTTGCGCCCGCTGCCTGGCGCCAAGAGGGCGCCCGTCCTCGCGGGCCAGCGGCGCAAGCCACGCTCGCCCAGCAGTATCACCGACGCGCTCGGCGAGGCGAGCTGGTCTCTGCACCAGGGCGACGTCGAGCTACAGCTTCGCTCCCATGGACGCGCTCTGCACCTGGTCGCCGATGATGTCTTCGCCCTGCCCTCGATCCCGAAGCAGCAGCGCGTGGTCCTCGGGCAGACTCGCGTCCTCGTCGATGGCAAGAGCTGGGTGACCCTCGCCAGCGCTGGCGTCGAGCTGCGGGGCTTTCAGATCCGCCGCGGCGCGACCCTCGGTGGCACCCTCGAGCTGCCAGGCGGCGGCAAGCTGCAGCTGCTGTCGGCGCGGCTGGAGCCGGCCACCTCCGAGGCGACGAGACGAGGCCGAGCCCCTGGGCTGCGCTTTTGGCTCGAGGCTCGCCCTCCAGCGCGTCGCGCGGGGCGGCTGCTGCTCTATGGCACGCTGCGCGGCGCGCTCACCGCTCCTCGTCTCGCGAGCCTCGAGGCCGAGCTGCGCGACCTCTCGCTCGCTGCCCTGGGCCCGCTCCTCGAGCCTCATGGTCTTCATTGCAGACGCCTCCGCGGCAGCGGGCGACTCTCGCTGACCCGCGTCAGCCACGGCTATCAGCTCGAGAGCGAGCTGACGCTTCGAGGCCTGACCATCGACAACAAGCGCCTAGCGCCGCGCCAGCTCCACCCCGACAACCTCCGCGTCGCCGGCAGCGTGGTGCTCGACCGCGCCCGCCGTCAGCTCACCTTGTCCAGGGTCGAGTTGGCGATGGGAGAGCTCAGCGCGCGGCTCTCGGGCAGCGTGGCCAGCGAGCACGACAAGCCCCGCGTCGCTCTCCAGCTGCGTGTGCCGCCGACCTCCTGCCAGGCTGTCTTGGCGTCGATGCCCACCGGGATGGCGCCGCGCCTCGAGGGGATGGCCCTCGCCGGACAGCTCGGCGTCTTCGCCCGCCTCGAGCTCACCCCTGACCGACCGGTGGAGGAGGGCCGCCTGGACTTTCGCTTCGAGCCTCTGACCTGCCGTGTGCTCGTCGACCCTCCAGAGGCCGACGTTCGGCAGCTGCGACAAAGCGGCGCCGTCGCCCGTGTTGTCGGCCGCGATGGCGCGCGACAGGCCCTCGCGCTCGACCGGGGCAACCCCTTCTACAGACCCATCACGCGCATCTCGCGCTTCGCCCAGACCGCGTTCGTGGCGGCTGAAGACCAGCGCTTCTATCGCCACCGAGGCTTCGACGCCAAGCAGCTGCAGAGGGCCTTCCTCCGCAACGTCGCCGAGGCTCGCTTTGGTCGCGGCGCCTCGACGATCAGCCAGCAGCTGATCAAAAACCTCTACCTCGACCACCGTCGCAACATCTCGCGCAAACTCCAAGAGGCCGTGCTGACCTGGAGGATGGAGCAGGTGCTGAGCAAGCGCCGGATCCTCGAGCTCTACCTCAACATCGTGGAGATGGGCCCCGGCGTGCACGGCGTCGAGCAAGCCGCGCGCCGCTACTTCGGCGTCCCAGCGCAGAAGCTCGATCCGCTCCAAGCGGCGCACCTCGCCGCCCTGACCCCGAGCCCTCGCCCCCTCGCCCAGCGCTTCAGTCGCGCCCAGCCCGGCCCCGCGTGGCAACAACGGCTCCGCCGCGTCCTGCGCTTGATGCGCCTCAGCGGTGGCCTCAGCCGCGCCGCCGAGGCGCGCTGGTCCAAGCGTGAGCTGAAGCTGAAGCTCGAGAGCAGGCTCGCCGCCCGCTGAGCTCTCGGCGACGGGAGGACGGTGTCGGGGTGCTCTCTGAGCTCTCGGCGACGGGAGGACGGTGTCGGGGTGCTCTCAGCTCAAACGCCAAGGAAGAGGCGGTTGCCGAAGTTGCGCTCGAGGTCGGTGGCGAAGATCTTTTTGGCCGAGGCCTCGACGTCGTACCCCGTGCGCTTGAACTCGAAGACCATCTCGTCTGTGTCGAAGATCGTGTAGGACGCCCGTGGATCGTAGTCGCGCGGCTGCCCGACGCTCCCCACCGAGATGATGTACTTGTAGTTTTCGCGGATGGTGAAGCGCGTGGCGACGACCTCGTGGACCTCGCTCGGCGAGAAGGCGAAGGCCTTGCACAGGTGCGAGTGCCCGATGAAGGTCACCAAGGCCAGATCGTCATAGTAGCCGAGGAGCTGCTGAGCTTGATCGACAGCGAAGATGTACTCGAACTCCTCGAGGTTCAGCGGCGAGCCGTGGCAGAAGGAGAGGCCCGCTTCGCGGTGCTCGTAGGGCAGCGAACGCAGCCACTCGATGCTCTCTTCCGAGAGCATCCCGACGTGGGTGTCGAGGGCATGGCGGGCGGCCTCGTAATAATACGAGTAGTCCATGCGCCCCGAGACGGCGGCGTCATGGTTGCCGAGGATCGTGACCGACGCCAGGTCGCGCACGATCTCTGAGCACGCCTGCGGCTCCGCGCCATAGCCGACCGTATCCCCCAGGCAGATGAACTTGTCGACGCGCTCGCTCTCGTAGGCGCGCATCACCGACTGCAGCGCCTCTAGGTTGGAATGGACGTCGGAGAAGATACCGAATCGCATGTCGTGTCCTAGTTGGGCGACAGAAGCGTTGAAGCAGCCCGAAAGCCACCCCAGAGCTCCTCTGCCCTCTTCGTTTCATCGCGTCGCGAGCTACGACGCTCGCGCGCCACGGTACAGCGGATCGTCGTCAGGTGAACGAACTCTCATCTTAAGCGCGCAGCCACCACGGACGCAACCGCAGCGGCGATCGGCGCGGGCGAACACCGCAGGTTGCCTGGGCAGATCGCCCTCTGCTAGCCTTAGGGGCGTGGGCCACCTGGGCCCAGAGGAGGTCCCCCATGAGCAGACCACGGCCCGAGCGCCGCGCAGGCCAACCCGCCGGAGCGGGCGTCGCGGTGCGCGACAACGACGCCTCCGACGGCACCTTCTGCACCTGTTGCGAGCCGCGCAACCCGTTAGTCTTGCGGCCAGACTTCGGGGTCCTCGCCGACGGCAGCCCGGAGTACGCCCTCTGCGTGCTCCACGAGCCCGAGCCCTGGGTCTATCGCAACCGCGGCGACGGGCTCTATGTGCAGATGCCCGATCTCTCGCTGAACGCCACAGGCGACCTGGTCGATCGCGCCGGCAACGTGATCGCCCGGGTCTTTGGTGAGGGCTTCCAGCGGCTCAGCACGGTCGACGACGATGACGACCCACCGGGGCGCGACCCCGGCAGCGGCGGTCGCCCCAGCGCCGGACCGGCGGGCTCGCCCGGGGGCGCCTCGCGGCCGGCGACCTTCCACGTGGATCTCAGCCAGGACGATTTCTACCGGTGAGCACCATCGCGCAGCAGAAGCTCGTGGCCCGCGGCGGCGATCCGCGCATGCGCCGCTGGACCCTCGACCTCGACGCGATGGCGAGCTGCGCCGAGTGGTCACGGGAAAACCCCGGCTTGCTCGAGCAAGAGCTCGTCGAGCTCGCGGCGGCCTTCCCCACGGCGATCGCCTGCGCCGGCGTCCCCCTCAGCGACGACCGCTGCTGGGTTGCGGCCGCCGAGCCGCTCCTCGACCAGGGCGAGCTGGTGGTCTTCGACCGCGGCCTGCGCAACGTCGCCACAGAGCAGCGGGTCTCTCTACCGGAGGAGACGGTCAACGGCCTGATCGTCCGCGTGCCCTCGCCGATCACCGGCCGGCCCTTCGCCAGCGCCCTCGACCGAAGGCTGCTCGCGCTCGACCGCAGCGATCCGAAGCGCGCCGCGTCCTGGCGCGAGTGTTTGATCGAGGTCAAGGGGCGTCGCTACATCGCGCCGCGTTTCGGGCTCTGGTTCTCCCAGAGCTGGCCCCACGCCGATCCGCCGGTGATGGTCTGGTCCGAGTACTTCGAGATGCTCGACATCCCC
>PDPC01000144.1 GCA_002747355.1 Pseudomonadota bacterium
GGAATCACGGCGTAGGAGCGAGAAGGGCGCCTGCTGGTGGCAAGCAACCGACGAGGGACAACCGCTGTGATTTCGTAGACCAGCGCAGCGACGGGAGGTAAGTTGGTCAGCGCTCTAGCCCCGAAGCTCCCCGGAAAACCGTGAAGGATCGCTGGCCCTGGACTCCGCTGGCTTCGTTGCTCGTCGGTCAGCTACTGCGACACTCACGACCGTCTCGCTGCTGGCTCAATAGGGGCAGCGGCCCCCTTGGCGCGAGCAGCACGCCGGCGCGACGCCCTGCTCAACCTTGGCGCAAGGCGCGGCGCCGCTGAGCACGGCGGCGGCGGACATCTGCAGGTAGGCGGCCTTGCCGCAGCTCGGGCAGGGCTCGGGCTCGTCGCGTCGATCCATCGGCTTCATCGCGTCGAAGGTGTGCTGGCAGGCTTCACAGGTGAACTCGTAGAGAGGCATCGCCTCCTCCTCCCATCTCTATAGACCTAGCGCCGTTGAAGTGTCGCACCGGAGGTCGCGACGCAATGTACCAGAGCTGTGGGCAGAAAAGTGCGTGAGAAGAGCAGCCTCAAGAGCACCCTACACATTCGGGGCCGAGCCGGGTGCTGAGCTGCCGCGCCGCTTTCGTAGCCGAAGAAACGAGCCATACGGGCGGTACAGCGAGCTTTCTGAGGCCTAGAGCGCTGACCAACTTACCTCCCATCGCCGCGCTGGTCTGCGAAATCACAGCGGTTGTCGCTCGTCGGTTGCTTGCGACCAGCAGGCGCCCTTCTCGCTCCTACGCCGTGATTCCGCATCCTTAGCGCAGCTCGGTCCGGTAAGTTGATCAGCGCTCTAGAAAGCGGCCGGCAGTGCTGTGCCCGGCGACGGGAGGGATTTGTAGGGGTGCTCTCAACACTAGCCGTCCTGCTCGGCGAGCTGCGGCGGCGCCGCGGCTCGCACCAGCTCCATCGTTTGATGCGGCGTCTCACCCTCGAAGGGTCGTGACCCCCTGAGCAGCTCGGCGAGGGTCACGCCGAGGGTGAACTGATCGCTGGCAGCGGTCAGCGGGCGCCCCTCGACCTGCTCGGGCGACATGTAGGCGTACTTACCCTTGCGCACGTTGGCCCGCGTCGCGTCCTTGAGCGCCGTCGCCTTGACCACGCCATAGTCGGCGAGCTTCACGTCGCCCTGCCGCGACAGCAGGATGTTCGTCGGGCTGACGTCGCGGTGCACCAGCCCCAGCGGCCGGCCCTGCTCGTCGCCCACGGCATGGAGATACTCCAGCGCCGAAGCGATCTCCTCGGCGATCAACAGTGCCAGCGCCGCGTCGGGGCGCTCCCCCGCGGCGCAGAGCCGCCGCAGGTCACCCCCATCGACGTAGTCGAGGCGCAGATAGTAGCTGCCGTCAGCCACGCCGAGGTCTTGCACCGAGACCAGGTTGCGGTGGCTCAGCCTCGCGCCGAGGCGCGCCTCCTCGATCAGCGAGCGCGTGAGCTTGGGATCGTCGGCGAGCTCGGCGCGGAGCACCTTAACCGCGACGCGCTTCTCGAAGCCGCTCGCTCCGCTGGCGCGAGCCAGGTAGACTTCGGCCATGCCCCCAGCGCCGAGGCGCGCCAGCAGCCGATAGGGACCGATCGAGCTCGCGCCGGAGGGCAACGTGAACGTCCCAGTGGCTTGCTCTCGAGCGTGTTCCGAATGCACGACGACGAAAACCCTTCCAGCTCTCGGTCTCCGCTGCTTTCTACCACGCCTGCTCCGGCGCTGTCGCAGAGCTCCACCGTCGCGACGACCCACGGCGAGCTCGGCCACGACGCCGCGCGGTGCCAGCTCGTGGTGCTCGAGGGCCCGGAGATGGGCCGCGCGCTGCGCCTCGGCGACGCGGAGGTGATCGTCGGCAGCGACCCGAGCTGCGACCTGGTGCTCAGCGACGAGCGGGTCTCACGGCGGCACCTCGCCCTCGTCGCTGATGGCGCCGGAGGCTACCTCGCCCGAGATCTCGACAGCAAGAACGGCACGCTCTATGCCGGCTCTAACCTCAGCGAGGCGACGCTGCCGGCGGGGGCGACACTGAAGCTCGGCCGCATGTTCTTGCGGATCCAGCCCGAGCTCGAGGTGCTGGAGGTCAACCCGAGCCAGCGGCGCCGCTTCGGCGATCTCCACGGCGAGAGCCTGGCGATGCGCGAGGTCTTCGCCGTGCTCGAGCTCGCCGCCGGCTCCGACGTCACCGTGCTCCTCGAGGGCGAGACCGGCTGATCGGCGCCGCGCGGCGTGACCTCAGCCTGCTCTGCGTCGAGGGCACCTTTCGGCCCGATCTCTTCTATCGGATCTCCGTGCTGCGCGTCGCGCTGCCGCCGCTTCGGGCCCGCAAGGAGGACATCGCGCCGATCGTCTCGGCCCTGCTGCGCGCCCGCGGCTTCGCCCACGAGCGCGAGAGCGTCCGCGGCGAAAACCTCGAGCGGCTGGTCGCCCACGACTGGCCAGGCAACGTACGCGAGCTGCGCAACGTGGTCGACCGGGCAGTGGCGTTGGCCCCTGGCGCCGAAGGCTTCGGTCAGCTGCGCCTGGCCGTGGTGCCGACGGCGGGCAGCGGCGAAGCCTTGACCGTACGCAGCGATCTGACCTACGCCGAGGCCAAGCGGACGCTCCTCGCCGCCTTCGAGCAGCGCTATTTGCGCGACGTCCTCGAGCGCTGCGAGGGCAACATCTCGGCGGCGGCGCGGGAGGCCAACGTCGACCGCAAGCACCTGCGCACGCTGCTGCGCCGTCACGGGCTGCTCGAGAGCTGAGCGCTCGCGCTGGCGTCCTCGGTGCTGGTGTCCTCGGCACCGTCCTTCGGGCCGGTCTCGCCCAGCTCCGCGGCGCCCGCTGCCGCCACCACGCGCAGCACGATCGCCGTGATGTTGTCTTTGGCTCCGCCATCGTAGGCGCCTTGTACGAGCCGATCCGCGGCGAGCTGCGGCGCCCGCTCGCCGCTGGCGACATCGAGAAGCCCCGCTGCCAGCGCCTCCTCGTCGAGTCCGTCGAGCAACCCGTCGGAGCAGAGCACAAACACATCATCGACCCGCGGCGCGAGGGGCGTCAGCTCCGGCTCCATCTCAGGCATCCCCACCGCGCGCGTGATCACGTTGCGGTAGGGAAAATCGGCCCACTGCCCGCAATCGCGCCCCGCGGCGGCGAGCTCGGCCCAGAGCGAGTGATCGCGGGTCAGCTGCTTCAGCTCGCCGTCGCGCAGCCGGTAGAGCCGGCTGTCGCCGACGTGGCCAGCGACAACCTCCTCACCGCGTACCGCGAGGGCGACCACCGTCGAGCCCATCCGCGCCAGGCGCCCGCGCTTCTGGGCGCAGACCTCGAGGTGCGCCAGGCGGATCGCTGCGCCGAGCAGATTCGCAGCGAAGCCGAGCTTCCGATCGAGGGCCACCGGCCAGGTCGCGTCGGGATCGTCGACGTTGTGGCGAAAGAACGCGCGGAGCACCTCGACGACGATGCTGCTGGCCCGCTCACCGCCCTCGTAGCCCCCCATTCCGTCGGCGACCACGTAGAGCCCCAGCTCGCTGTCGATCGTGTGGTTGTCTTCGTTGCCCGCGCGGCGATTAACGTGCGTTGCTGAGCCGCTCTCGAAGTGCAGGGTCCGGGTCGGGATCATGGCAGCCTCCTTCCGACATGGTCCGTTACACAGAGCGAGCGGACCTCGTCGAGCGGGAGTGCCAGCCTCGTGCCAGCCTCAACGTGGTGAGATCGCGAGGGCCCCTGGGGTGTCATCGCCCGAGCCGAGCCTCGAGGGCTCGAGTGACGAAGGTGAGAGCACCCCACCAGGCCCAAGGCTATCCTATCGGGCACGCTTCCTGCTGACCGATGGCCATAACCCCGGGCAAACGTTGACTATGGCAACATGCAGCATAGCGATCACGGCAGATAGCCAGCCTCAGCAGGCCTCGAACACCTCTTTTCACGTTGACCATCTGCGTGTTGCCATCAATGGATCCGCGACAGTGGGACGATCGTTTCCGAACGCGACGCAGCACCTCGCCGGCCCGAGCGAGGCGTCAACCGAGGACGATCGGTATGACGTGTTGGGCGCCCACCGTCGCGGAGGAGATCGGCCATGACGAGATCGAGACGATTCGAGTTCATAAACAAGCAGGCCCGCAACGAGTTCTTACGCCACAACAGCCTCTGTATCGCTGGAGGTCTCAACAGCTGGCCCAACGTCCTCAACCACGCCTGCGAGTTCGTTGGCGACGCCTACCAGCTCCCCGACGGACGCCACCACGTTGAGATCTGGGCCCAGTTCCTCGACACTGTGGTCGAGCTCGGCACGATGAAGCCCGCCAACGACGTCGAGGTCTCCGCCGAGGGCCCGCGCCGCAATCACGGCCAGGGTTGATCAGGTAGGCTCTGCTCAGCGCGCCGGTCGGCCAGCTGGTCGGGTCGGCTGGGAAGCGCGACGCGTGCTATGCGTCTTGCGCCGCCGTGGTCGCCAGCGCTGGATCCGCGTGGCCTTGGAGGTCACCCGTCGCGGATGTGATTGCCCATAGAAGGGCTTGCCGGCCGCCGCTGTCTGGTTGTACGCGCGAAGAATACTGCGCTGGTACTGCTGATAAAAGCGCGTCGCCGCTAGCTGCGCGGCGAAGCGAGGCTCCTTACATGACAGCCGCTTCTTTTCTTTGGGGTCTGTTCGCAGGTCGTAGACCCAGCAGTGACCTCTGCGCTTATAGGCGATCTGTAGCTTCACGCCCTCGCGGCTGACGCTCGAGAGCGTCCCCTCGTTGCCATAGAGGAAGATGTAGCGGCGTCGGAGTCGGTCTTGGAAGAGCGACTCGCCCTGCAGCAGGAGGTCGTTATGCGGGATCGCGAGCGCATCGAGCAGCGTCGGCAGCACGTCGGGGTGGCTCGTGGGCTGGGAGACCTTTTGGGGGGAAAAGAGCTTCGGCTGCCAAAAGACCATCGGGGTGCGGTAGTTCTCGTTGTAGCTGTGGCGCGAATGGGTCCAGTTCCGAGGGTGCTGGCCAAAGGCCTCGCCATGATCGCCGACAAAGACGAAGACCGTACGATCCAGCGCGCCATGTTTGGCCACGGCGTTGTACATTCGCTCGATCTGCTCGTCGAGAAACACCAGGTTGTTCAGGTAGCGCCAGCGCTTGCGGGTATGGGGCCAGCGGTGGTAGCGCCGACCAAAGTCTGGGTAGGGCCAATGCGCGACGAAGCTGTAGTAGGTCGCGAAGAAGGGTCTGCCAGCCTTGATCGAACGCACGACCTGCTTGATGAAGTAGGTCGTCGTCTCCTCTTCATGGCGCGCGTGGGGCACCTTCGGCGCCGTACGCCGGCCCGGGACCCCATAGTAGTCGTAGATCTTCTGCGGTCCCCGTAGATCGAAATAATGCCGCGGAAAGTACCAGCGCAGCGACGCTGGAGTGACGAGGAAGCTGCGATAGGAGGGGCCGAGGAAGGTCACCAGCGAGGGGAAGCCGATGCCCTTGCGCATCGCGTAGATCGTGATCTCGGGCATCGGGTTGAGGCCAGAGAAGAGCGAGAAGATCGAGCGCGGGCTCGAGTTCGAGGGCGAGAAGTGGTTCTCCAGCGAGAGCCCTTGGTCGGCGAGCTTGCGCAGAAAAGGCATCGCATAGGCTGGCTCGGCGCCGTGAGGACGCGGCATCTTGTCGAGCACATAGTTGCGACCCGCGCTCTCCATCAGCACCAGCAGCACGTTCCAGGGCTTGCGCGCGCTCGTCTTGGGCGGATGACGCAGAGGCTCACTCTTGGTGATCAGCGTCGGGTGGAGGTAGGCCACCGAGAGATACTGCGCCTCGAGCGGCAAGTTGGGGTTCCAGCGGATCCGCCCCTTGGCGAGCGGCATCTTGGCCAGCAGCTTGGCCGAGGGCTTGAATGTCGGCGGCGCCTCCTCGCGGCTGGTCAGCGCTCGCAGCATGTCGGAGAAGGTGAACCAGATCGGCGCGTGACGGACCGAGGTCACCACCGGCGAGGTCTTGGTGGGCAGGTAGACCAGGTTCAGGCCAAGCACGACCAGGGCCACGAGGCCGAGCGTGAGGTCGCGCCAACGCAGCGCTCGCGGCGGCAGCGCGAAGAACCCGAGCAGCGCCACTGGAGCGACGAGCATCACCCAATCGGCCCACCACAGCGTGCTCAGCACCTGACTCATGTCGGTGACGTAGCCGCTGGAGAAGCCCTCGTAGAGCACGTCCCAGGTCAGCCCCGAGGTCATGATGAAGAGCGTCTGTCGATGACCGACCATCATCCCCGCGATGGCCGACAGCAGCAGACCGAGCACCCCATAGCCCAGCAGGCGCAGCCCGAGGAGAGCCCGGCGCTCGCGCTTCGTCGGCGCCCGCTCGCCGCGCGCCATCGCCCCAAAGAGCCTCCGGTAGACCCCCCCCCCCAACGGCAGGAAAGGCAAGACCAACGCCGCTACGACGATCGCGAAGAGCAGATCGGTGTAGCCATAGCGCAGCAGCGCGGGCCACGAGTAGCGGCTCTGATCGACCAGCGAAGCGCCGCCCTCGGTGTGGAGCACCTCGTAGGTCAGGACCAGCCGATAGAGGATGCCCAGCGCCCACGTGGCCCAGAAGATGTGCAGGACTAGGCGGATCCGAGCCCGCCAAGGGCTCGTCGCGTTCGGAGGTAGCTTCCCGGAGGCCTGCTCTGTCGTGGGCGAAGGTGTTTCTTGCTGGCTCATGGTCTCGCGCGAGGCGCTCGACGTTAGCTCTATCCCGCCCGGTGGTCGACCCCCAAGCAGCAAGAGCTCAGGGAACAAAACCCGCCGTGGCCTCCCTACAGCGGGTCTTTGAGCACGTCGGTGAGCGGCCGTCCGTCGAGACGAAAGCGCTCCTTCGAGCCCGGCCAGCGCGCTGGCCAGCGCAGGCCGAGCAGAGAGGCGCCTGTGGGGGCGACGTCGACGATGCGCGCGATCTTCAGCTCACGCCCACCCGCGCGAATGCCGGCCCCCGCACCGATCAGCATCGCCTGGATCGAGCGCAGCGTCGGCAGATAGCCATGCACTCCGAAGGGCCAGCGGGTGCGCCGGATGATCGCCCGGCGGTGCGCGCTATAGAAGCTGCAGTCGGGGCGACTGAGTAGGATCAGAGAGGGCGCCCCTGGGTGATAGTAGCTGCCGCGCTGCCGCTCGCTCGAGCGCTCGCGGTCTTCTGGGGCGAGGTCGAGGGGACGTGGCAAGCCCAGGCGCGCATACTGCTCGGGCCCGAAGACGGCCTTGACACAGCGACGATACGCCTTCGCACGCACGAGCTTGCTGATCAGCGCCGTGGTCTTGGCGTCGTCGTTTTTGACGTAGACGAAGGCCACGTGGCCGTTGAACACCGTGTAGACCTTGTCGCGGGTGATCTCCGCGGAGCTGCGGTAGAAGCGGTAGTTGGCGATCCGCTCTCGTCGCAAGAGCAACCGCAGATCCATCGTGCGGTGGATCTCGGTGAAGCCGTGGTCTGACATCACCAGCACCGAGAGCCGCCGCGAGAGACCAGCGCGACGATAGCCCCGGAGCAGCTCGCCGATCATCCGATCGAGGGCGCGGACCGTAGGAAAGAGCCGCGGCGACCGCATCCCTCGGGCGTGCTGCACGCTGTCTGCGGCGACATAGTGCACCATCATCAGGCGCGGGATCTGTGCCCTCGGCAGCCGCAGCAGGCGCAGCGCGATGTCGTTGACCAGCTGATCGGTGTGGAGGTCTTCGCGCTTCATCAGCGCCCCGAAGCGGCGACGCCAACGCCGACCGAGGCGTCGGCCGCGCTTGCTGCGGCCGATATGGCGCGCTGGCCGCAGCTCCGGGATCAAGGCGGCGAGCTCCGGCGAGAGCAGCCGCCCGGGCAGGCTGTAGCTGCCCATCGTCTCAGGAAGGTTGTAGGTGATCGTGCGCGAGTACTGCGTCGCCGACCAGTTCAAGGCCGCGACGGGCCACTCCTTGCCGGAGACGAGGTCGTAGAGGCTCGGCGTGCGAGCTTGACGGTCGCGATCGGAGGTCTGCCCGAGGTAAGGCCGCACCAGCCCCTTGCCGCTCTGGTACCAGCGGTTGCCGAGGATCCCATGAACGCGAGGGTATTGTCCGGTGATCGCGCTGACATGGGAGGCCCAAGTCATGCTCGGAAAGACCGTGATCATCGACCGCCGAAAGCCCCGCTTGGCCAACCGCCGCAAGGTTGGCAGGCGAGGCAGGAGTTGCTGTAGGGTAGGGTAGGCGAGGCCATCGATCGAGACCAACAGCAGGTAGCGTCGCTGAGAGCGCTGGGCCACCTTGCTCGTCTTGGGTAGGTGAGGCGTCGGCACTTGGTAGGGAGAGGGATCCAGCTCGAGGGCCAACCCCGAGGCGTCGGCGCTCGTCCGCGAGTCACCTGGCGCGCGCACGGGGAGCACCAACGCCAAGCCAGCGAGCAGAATGAAAGCGGAGATGCGCAGGACCTTTTCCACGGGTTGATGATGACGAGGGTGGGAGACGATCGCAAACTTATGCAGCGAACATCACACGAGCTTTACGAGACGATCACATCCGCTCAACAGCCTGCCAGCTCAACAGCCTAGAGCGCTGATCAGCTTACCGGACCGAGCTGCGCGAAGGATGCGGAATCACGGCGTAGGAGCGAGGAGGGCGCCTGCTGGTAGCAAGCAACCGA
>PDPC01000145.1 GCA_002747355.1 Pseudomonadota bacterium
GCTCGTTTGGCCGCCAGCTTGGCTCGCTTGGCCGCCAGCTTGGCCCGCTTCGCTGCCTGCTCCGCTGCCTGTTTCGCCGACGCGCGCGCCTGCGCCAAGGCGACCTTCACGGCTCTCTCGGCGGCTCTCTCGGCGGCCTTCGCCGCGGCCTTCGCTCGCGCCGCGGCGAGCTTCGCCTCTCGCGCCGCCTTGCGCTTGGCGTCGCGCTTCGGGCTCAGCGTCGGCGCCGCGGGGGCAGCCGGAGCTGGATCGACGCGCTCGCCCGTATCCGAGGCCTGGCCAGGCTTCGCGCCTGCCGCTCTGGCCCCAGCTGCGCCCTCCGCCGGCGACTCTAGGGAGGCTTCGGCCGCCCCGGTCAACGCTCGGGGAAACGTCAAGTCGTCATCCGCGGCCGCGCCCGCTTGGTCGAGCATCGCCAGGGGGTCCGCCTTGGGCGTCGCGGCCACCACCGGGCTCAGCCGCTTGCCGACCACCACGCCGAGCGCGAAGACGAGGCTCAACACCACGGCGCTAGCCGAAAAAAGCAGGAAAATCTGGCGATTGTCCAGGGCGAGCTCGACGCGTTCGCGCAAGCGTTCTTCGTCCTGCATCTGCACTCCTCTCGCGCCGCACGAGGCGCGTGAGGCCATGCTAAGGAGTTCGATCTCCCGCGGCAAAAAAAAGGTCGCGCCGGCGCTAGGTGCGGGTCTTGAAGTCCTTGCCAACCCAGCCCTTGGCCACGACCAAGAGCACCGGTGAGCTGATCGCGATGAAGCCGAAGATCAGCCACATGGTCTCGGTGTCGCGCACGCCCTCGGCGGGGCAGTAGCGGTTCATCATCCAGCCGGAGTAGAGCAGCGGCACGAGCACCTTGGTCAGAAACCACGGCAGCTGGGCCACGCCCATGTACTCGCCCGTGCGCCCCTCGGGAGCGATCTCGGCGGCGTATTGGAGGAAGCGCGGCTGCCACATCGCCTCGCCGATGGTCATCACCAGGATATACGCGAAGAGCAACCAGGGGTTGGGACCGATGGCGAGCAGGAAGGCTGGGGCGGCCATGATGAACGTGCCGATGATCATCATGTTGTAGACCTTGGCCTTCTGCGTCAGCGCCGCGATCATCGGCACCAGGACGAAGATCAAGAGCGGGTTGGCGTTGGCCGCCAGCTCGAAGTACTCCCCGATCCACCCCTCGAAGGCGCGCTTGATGTACTGCGGCAGAACAAGCCAGTTGTAGGTGAAGAGCGTCTGCACTGGGATCAGCGCGAAGATGAAAAAGAAGAACTTGGCGTCGGCGAGGGGGTGGCGGGCGAGCCAGCGCGCCGTCTGCGGGATCAACGCGACGAGGACCCAGCCTGCGGCGACACCTGCGATCACGTAGTAGGACAGCGGCGCGTCGACCTTGAGGTACACGGCGAGCAGGCAGAGGCCGACGACGAGCCACATGTGGACCGGGACGTACCGGCGCCCGGCAACCTCCGCCTCCTTCGTGTCGGTGGAGTCATCGCCCTCGCCGGCTGCCTCCTGCTTTCTGGCCTCCTCGGCCTCGAGCTCGGCCTTCTCTCGCCCGACGCGCTCCAGCGCAGCGTCGACCGTGCGCCGCGAGAGCACGAAGAAGGTCAGCAGCAGCGCCAGCACGGTAAAGCCGGTGTAGACCCAGAAGGTACCGACGATGCCTAGCCCAGCGAACTCCTTGTCACGCAACAAGAACGCGAACGAGGGCAGCCAGCCGCCGAGGTTCATCAGCGCGTAGAGCATCGCGAAGCCCATCGCGGCGGTCTTTGGAGAGGTGAACTTGCGCACACCAGCGTAGGCCGCCGGCTGGTACATGCCGTAGCCGATCAGCACCAGCACCATCCCGAGCAAGGTGAAGAGGTGCAGGTTGGTCCACATCGGATCGACGAAGACGAAGATCGCGGGCCCGTCGGCGCTCGCTTGCACCATGTAGCCACCATTTCGCACGTAGGTCACACGTACGCCGGCGAGCACGGCGTCGACCTCTCCTTTCTTCATTGACCGCAGCTTGGCGATGTCGATGGTGCCCTGGGCGAGGCCGCTGACCGACGCGGGAGCGCCGAGGTAGGTCGCTTGCTTGTCATCGCCGGGCGTTTCGCGCTTCGGCTTCTTCGCGCAGGGCGAGGTGTCGAGCTTGGCGAAGTCTCCGTTCCAGTGGCTGCGCAGCGCGTAGCCCTTCTTCTTGCCACGCTGATACACGTAGGCGCGAGAGAGCTCGAAGGTCGCGCCAGCGCAGAGGGTCTTGGCCATCCCGGCGCCAACCAGGAGGGTGGCGGCCAGAGGCTGCCCCCCCTTGCCAGCGTAGCGGATCGTCCACTCGCGCCCTTGCCCCTTCTCAACCGTCGCCGAGGAGACACGCACGAGCCGCGACTCGAGGGCTTCGCTCGGCACCAGGCCCTTCACCGACAGATCAAGGGCGTAGGCCTCGACCTCTGCTCCCTGCGCCGCCTTGCGGGCCAACAGCTTGGCGTTCATCACCGCCGCGTTGCCGACGCGCTCGCCCACCGCCTTGACCTTCAGCGTCACGGTGTCGCCGACCCGAACCTCCGGCCTCGAGGGATCGAAGCCAAGCACGGTTGGCGCCGCGGCCATCACAGCCCGCCCGCCGAGGAGTAGCACGAAGGCCAGCAGCAGCGCCCTGCGCACGCCCCATTTATCCGCGACGAAGCCCAAAAAGAACATCGAGATCGTGATGCCCGCCGTCAGCACCATCACCATCGAGTGAGACCACTCGTCGGCGTGCTCCACCCCCTGGAAGACGAAGTCCGAAAAATGGATCGCCAGGTACCCCAGCATCCCAAAGTAGACCATCCCCTCGAGCATGTAGCTGAGGTTGATGCCCCAGAGCGCGCGCGGTGCCTTCATCAGGTCGATGAAGGGCTGCACGATTTCGGCTATGGGGGATTTCTTCGGGGTATTGGGATCAGCGCTCACGATATCACCTGATTCGACGCAGACGCGGCGAGGAGCGCCGCGTCAGGAGCACCTACAAATCCGGGATAGGGGCGCTCCTAGAGTTGCTATTTGACCTGAAAGGAGTCGAGGGCGAGGTCCTTCAGCCGCCAACGCAACACCTGTCCGCGGGTGGCGCTGTTGACATCGCTGCGGTCGCCAACATCGACGATATAGAGGTACCCGTCGGGCCCGGGGTGAAGCTCCCAGGGCAACGCGATCGAGCCCGAACCAGGCGCTGAGAGCTGTGCGTAGCCGCTCTTCACCGCCAACGCGTATGATAAACCGCGCCTTGGCATCGGGGCCACGGTCGACTCCCCAACAGCGGCGGTCGGCAGCTTGCTGAGGTGGCCAACACCGAGGATCAGCTGGATGTCCGGGTTGGCGTAATGCCAGACCGTCGCCGGCTCTTCGTCGCGCTCAGCGCGAGGTCCCCAGGTCAGCTCCTGCTCGCCTTCCGCGCTGCCGCGCGCACGAAAACCCACGTAATACGTGTCGAGGCGCTGCACGCAGGGGTTGGGCTCGGGGATCGTCCACGGCGCGTTGGGATCGGCCGTCGGTCCGGGATCGTTGCTACAGACGGGACCCACGATCGTCGGGTAGACGGGCAGCCCGATCGGGATGCGATCTTGAAAGAGCGGGCTCTGAGTCTCGTCGGTGGTGCACTCACCGCTCTGGGGGTCGGCGATGATCCGCCGCCGCGAACCGATCACGAAGCTCCGCCCAGCTCGCACGTCGTAGCGCTGCAGCTCGGCAAAGCAGGGGCTGGGGCGCACACAGCGCCCCACCAGCCCGGGCAAGGGTGAGCAGACGTAGCGCCGGCTCTCGCAGCGCTTCTGGCCGCCGGTGCTCGGCGCGCGACACTCGGCGCGGCTGTCGCAATCGGCGTCGTCGTCGCAGGCCGTCCCCAACCCGGAGGCGGGCGGCGTGCAGTCAGCGTCGAGCTTGCACACACCACCACGCTCCAAGGGGGGTGGAGCGGCGGCGCAGACCTTCGGTGAGCCATCGAGGGGCTGGACGCAGCGCCCAGAGGCGCAGTCCACGTCACGACGGCAACCGGGACGAAAGCACTCACCTTGGCGCAGCCGCACGCTCGTCGAGTCGAGCGGGCCCCGCGTGCCACCGTCGGCGAGCGCACAGAGGAAGGTGTCTTTGCAATCCGAGCTCTGCTGGCAGCCGTCGACCTTGTAGCATTTGCCCGCGGCCACCGGCGGTTCGGTGAGCTCACCGTTGGAGCAGGTGTAGCCCGCCTGACATTTGGGGTTCGCGCCGGTGGCAGCGGCGTTCTGCCTGGGATCACAGGGATCGTCATCGCCGAGCTGCGGCACCTGCGGCTGTACGGCCTTGACGATGGTCTGCGGCTCGAGCGGCAGCGCGTCGAGAACGAGCTTGCCACGGAAAGCCCTGCGCACGAGAAACTCGCGCTTGCCGCGCAGCCACACGCCGCATTGACCAAAGAGCTCGGCCTCCCGGCTCTGGTCGAAACAGAGCCCGAGCGCGCTCTCCTGGCCGACGACCCGTGCGCAAAACTGTCCGAGGCCGCAGTCGCCATCGCTGCTGCAGCCCAAAAACTCCACGATGTCTCCGGGCCGCAGCTCACGCCCTCGCGAGCGCTGCTGGCCTCGCGCTCCGGCCTGGCAGAAGTCGGCGCCCTGATCGGTGAGCGCCAGCGTCTGGCCGTCGATGGTCAGCTGCCCCGATGAGCGCGTGAGCAGACGCGCCTCATAAGAGAGGGACCAACGAGACGCCACCGCTTGTCCCTTCGCGCGCAGGTAGATCGCCTGCCGCTCGTCGGAGCCGTTGACCGCCAGGACGCGCGCGCCGATCTTCTCGACGATCACCGGCGCGCCCCCGGATCCGACATTGAGGATCGTGTCGACCTCCGAGCTCTCATCCCCATCGTCGCTCCCCTGTAGCGCGTTGCGGACGTGATGGGGGAGGTGTGTGCGTTTCACCGTCGTACCGTCGCCGATGAGGCGGCTGTCGTCCTGGACGTCGATCACGAAGACGTTGCCATCGCTGGTCGCCACGAAGGCGAAGACTCCGACCAGCGGCGTCGCCTCGAGCTTCGCCGGATCGCTGGTCACCTGCTCCTTTGGGTCGCGGGCGACGGTGGCGAACGTGACGTCAAGGGGCAGCCGGGTGCCGAAGAAGAGCCCCGGCCCCTCATCGGAGCCGACCCGTCGCGGAGGCGTATCGGGATCGCCGACGGGGAAGCAGCGTGCCTTGCTGATGTCGACATCGCCAGGCAGCGCGAGCAGATCGACGTTGGTCTCGCACTCTCGCTCGAGCTCGAGTGAGATCACCCGCACCGAGCGATCGGCGGCGATGGCGTAGATGAACTGACCGACCTTGCTGGTCGGTGGGCTGACTGAGATCGCGCGGGTCTGGGCTCGATCGCCGGCCAGGACGATCCGTCGCGCGTTCTGGAAGGCGCCATCGGCCGCGATATCGACCGCGGTGATGAACGTCGCTCCGGCGGAGGCGATGAAGAGCTTGTCACCGCTGGGGGTGATCGCCATCGCCGTCGGCAACACACCAGCAGGCGCCACGGTCACGCTGGCATCGCCGCCCGAGCCGTCGGCCGCGCTATCACGGGACGCCCCATCGACGCCGGCGTCTGGGGCTGTCGCGTCGCCCCCCGCGCTGTCGGCGCCCGAGTCGGCGCCAGCCCCCATATCGGCGCCAGCACCCGAATCCGGGCCAGCGTCAGCGCCAACGTCGGTGTTCAGGCCGAGCTCCACACCGCTCTCGACCGCGAGGTCGGAAGCACCGTCGATCGCGTCCGTCGAGCCATCGCCGACACCAGCCTCCGCGGCGGTCGTCGCGACCTGCCCTCGACACTCCTGTGGGCAGCTCGGTGAGTCTGTCGGCTTGAAGCCATCCTTGGTGATCTCGAGCGCGCGGATGATCGTGCCGTCGCGGAGGTCGATCTCGGCGAGCAAGCCACAGGCCGGGAAGGTGACGTAGGCGCGATAGGCGGGCTGCGCCGCGCAGGTCTGCTCATCGGCCTTCTGGGGCACACTCCCGGGTACGATCGTCAACCGACCCGGTCGTGCGCCTAGCGGGCCAGCGGCGGTGTGGGGCACGATCGTCGAGACCAGGCCCCCGGCGGGGCGCTCGAGCTCGCCGGCGGCGAGGCGAATCACGCCCGGCACGTCGATCACCGAGAGGTCGCACGATCCAGCGTTGACGCTCACGGCGCGGCAGCCGTCTTTTGTGCTCGCAAGGTCGGAGGGCAACAAGCCAACGGGGACGAAGCCGAAGCCCGGGGTCGCGTGGTCGAGGTCGACCAGCGGCTCCCCTCCCCCCCTCGTGCGGAAGAAGGCGACGTCGCCGCGAGCTGTGTTGGCGACCATCCCGAAGAGGGCGCCACAGACGCCCGCGTCGCATTTGACGTGACGCTCGGTGTCTGCGGGGCAGCGAGAGATGGGGAAGCCAGTCTGGACCCCAGCGTCGCCAGCGCGACCGACACAGGCCATGGCCATCGGCCCCGGGCGCAGGAGGTTACGCGTGGTCGTGATGACCTCCTGGTCTTGGCAGGCAGCCACAGGCAGCACCAGCGCGGTCATCAGAAGCGTCAGTGCCGGGAGACGGCGATCGAAGAGCATGCGAAACAAGGCCTGGACGTAAGGTTAGAGAATCAGTTTTGGATCAGGTTCTGGCGCTCGCCGATGCGAAGCACCATCCGGTTGTAGGTCGCGCGAGTCGGGTCGAGGTCGATCACGCCGATGGTGTTCTCGACGAAGTTCGCGATGAAGGCGCGCTTGCGCGGGCTGTCGATCACGAGCTGGTTCGGCCCAGCGCCGGTCTCGATCCGCGCCTCGAGTCGCGACAGCTCGGTGTCGACGACGAAGACCGCGCCTTCGCCGAAGCAGACGACGTAGGCGAGCTGGGCGTTGGGATCGGCGCTGCCGGGCTTCGGGGTCAAGGCGAGCACGGACGGCTCGCTGCAGACCTCTACCGTCCACTTCGCCTCATTGCGCGCTTGCCCCTTCTTCTTGCTCAGGTCGAGGGCCACCAGCGACGACGGATCGCGGCTGACGGCGTACAGGGTCTTGCCGTCGGGGGAGAGGCCGATGCCCCGAACATCGCCCCCGGGCGAGGCGCCGCGCATCGGCACGCGCTGGCCACGGACGATGCTCTGGCCATCGCGGATCACGAACGAGGCGATCACGTTATTCGAGCGGCTCGAGACGTAGATCGGGTTGTTCGTCGCGTCGCCAGGGGTCGTCGCCGCGAGCGCGAAGGCGCCGACGACCGACGACGTTGAGTCGAAGAAGCCACCGCGGTAGTCCGAGAGCACGACGGGCCCACCCGGTGTCGGCGTCGAGCGAAGAAAGGAGACCTCTCCACCCGATAGGTGGGTGACAAAGACCCAGTCCTCGCCGGCGTTGTCCCCCGCGAGCTGCCGGTCGACCAACACCGCGAAGGGCTGCTCGGGCAGGTCCCGTCCGAGGCGCCTGGAGAACGAGACGCGGTGGTCACTGTCACAGTCGAAGGCCGTGCAGTCGCCGCTGCCGTCGCAGCTGCCATCGCAGCGCAGGTCGACCTTCCCGCCGCCGAGGTCGGCCACGTCGACCCAGAGCAGATAGTCTTGCGGGTCCTCACCTCGAATCGGCAGAAAGAGCCGCTTGCCATCGGGGGCGAGGGCGACGCCGTTGGGAAAGTTCCCAATCCTCAGCACCGCTTCGGGCATCACGAACTGACCGACCTTGCACTCCCAGCGCGTGCGGTCGATCCGATCGGGCGCGCAGTCGACCTTCTTGGCCTGCACGGCGGCCCCCACCCGGGAGAGGTCGACGGGCAGCTTACGTAGGTCGAGCGCCATCAAGGTGCCGCCGTTGTAGCGCAAATCGGCATTCGAGTTGGCCACGTAGAGCACCGATCGGTCGGCATCGAGGGTGATGCCGACGGGGAAGTAGAACTCGCTCGTCTTGGGGTTGATCCCCGCCTCCGTCACAGCGCAGCCTCCCAGGGCCAGACCGCATAGGAGCAGCGGTGCGGCGAGCGTCTTGAGCGCGCCCCTACCCATTTGGGACCGAGCCGGGTGCTGAGCAGCCGAGCCGATGTCGTAGCCGACGACATGAGCCATACGGGTGGGACGGCGAACGCTCTGAGGCGTCGAGAGCGGCCGGCCGTGCCTTACCCGGCGACGGGAGGCATGGGTAGGGGTGATCGTGAGGCATGGGAAGCGGCCGGCCGTGCCGTGCCCGGCGACGGGAGGCATGTGCAGGGGTGCTCCTCGATATGAGAGTCGGCGAATCATTTGCGTAAGCTCCCCCGCCAGCTTCAGACGCGCAAGGCGCCCGGCGGGTTGCCCTACCCTATATGACGTAGCGCCCCCGAACAACAGGGTGAAATCAGTTCTCTCCGATAGCGGACCCGGCCCAACGGATACCGCTCGGCGGTGCCTCCACACAGACGCGTACGACCTACGACGTGTGAAGCTGGCGTTGGATGGAGGGGTGCTCGAAATCGCGGCCACCACTCAGGAGGCGCCCGATGAGAGCGAAGTCTGAGGTCGCGTTAGAGCGCTGACCGGACCGAGCTGCGCGAAGGATGCGGCATCACAGCGTAGGAGCGAGAAGGGCGCCTGCTGGTCGCACGCAACCGACGAGCGACAACCGCTGG
>PDPC01000042.1 GCA_002747355.1 Pseudomonadota bacterium
GGTTGCTTGCTACCAGCAGGCGCCCTCCTCGCTCCTACGCCGTGATTCCGCATCCTTCGCGCAGCTCGGTCCGGTAAGCTGATCAGCGCTCTAGCGGCCGAAGTTGATGTCCGAGGAGCCGCTCTTTTTACCTGAGGCGGGCGGGCTGCGCACGACGACGCTGAGGATGCCGCCGAAGAGCAGCGCCGCTGTCGCGGTGCCGAGCCCGGACGTCCAGCCATAAGACACGCCGACGGCGACGCTGCCGCCGACGGCGAGTGTGAGGTAGAGCAGCAGATAGAGCCACCCCTTCTTGGTGGCGACCACTGGCTTCTTGTCAATGCAGCATCGTTTGTACTTCTGACCGCTGCCGCAAGGGCATGGGTCGTTTCTGGATACGGCGCCCATGCCTTGATTGTAGCGAAGGTGACCCGCTACTGGGTAGCGGCTTCGATCGCCGCGATGGCTTCGGCGGAGAGCTCGATCTCGCGGGCGCGCACGCTGTCTTCGACGTGAATGGAGAACGTCTTCTTCCTGCCAGAGGCGACGCTCTCGGTGGGCGAGGCGCCACCACCAACCGGCCAATCTCCGCCATCCGAAGGATCGGACTGACGGGCAACGAAGCCAGCGGCGTCCCAGATCAGCGTGGCGACGGGAGGGACGTTGGTCAGGGCTTTAGGCGCTTGGCCTTACGCTCTTGCTCGCGGTGCATCGCCAGCAGGCGGACGGGTGTCAGGCGGCTGAGCTTATCTTGGTAGTCGACGTCTTTGCCCTTGTTCATCAGCGCGAGGATCGCGCTGACGAGCTGGTCTTTGCTGCCGAAGCGCTCGGACATCGCGACGTGTGCGTCATGCAGCCGGAGCAGCTTGGAGTTGGCCATTGAGAGCAGACGACCCTTGAACTCGTCTTTGTCCTCGCCCTCGCGATCGACCATGCCAGCGAGCTTGTCGACGAGCGTGTCTTTGTTGCCGAAGCGCTCATTGACGAGCTGAAGAGGTGACTGTTTCATCTCGCGTTCTCTCCTGTCCGCCTGACGAGCCAACTCGATCGGCCTCCACGCCGGCGGGACGGGTCTATGTAGGCGATCCCTCCGCTGTCGTCAATGTGAGGCGACCTTTGGGCGGGAGGCGTGTTGCCTCGACCACGAGGCCCGATACGGTCTGCCATGCCTCACAGAACGCCCCTGACTGGCTTGCGGCTGTTCTTCTGGTTTCCTGTGGCCCGCGTCGGCTTCGCTCTCCTGCGGAACTCGTCTCGAAGCGCCTCGATCCGGTCGTTCGCGTCGCGCGGCTGCTGCCCTGGCTCCAGACCGCGGCGCAGGTGTTCAGTGTCCTCGCCGCGCTGGCGCGTGGATTGGCGGCACGGCGACAATGGTGTTGCTCGTCGGCGCGGGGTGTTGGGCTTGGCGATCTGGGGCTGGTCGAGGGTGCTCCTACAGAGCACCTTCGCGCTGCAGGCGCGTCGCGGCCTCGCGCATCGTGACAAACTCGAAGTGCTCGCGCAGGTCGTCGATGCAGCGGCGGAAGCGCTCGCGCTTCTTGGTATAGGGGACGCGGAGGTCTGGCTGGCGCCCGGCCAGCTCGGTGGGGATCATGTCGGCGACGGCGTCGGAGAGGTCGATGCCGTGCATCTCGAGGTTGAAGAAGGGGCGCCGCGCCATCACCTTGATCACGTTCTTGCGCAGCCACTCGGGGGCGATGGCGAGCATCGTGCCGATCGCTGGCAGGCGTAGGCCCGGGACCACCGCCACGGGGAGCTCGATCAACGGGCCCTGGCCGCGTCGCCACGGGCGGTCCGGGTCGAGGCGGTAGGGGTCGGCGGGAGAGGTCAAGCAGCGCGGGTTGCTCAGCACGGCGCCAGAGCGGCGACCACGGAGGGCCATCCCGCCCATCACCGCCGCCTTGGCCAGATAGTAGGGCGGCGAGGGGAACATCGAGGTGTCGTAGCTGTAGTCGAGGTTGGACAGGGCGCGGGCGACCTTCTCGTTGATGTAGTAGCCCGGCGCCCGGAACCCGACCGGCGCGCGCTCGGGGCCGATCAGGTCCACGATCGCCTCGTGGGCGCCGCGGATCTCCTGCTCGATCACCTGCTCGGGCAGCCGGCAGAGCTCGTAGGGGTGGTTATAGGTGTGGTTGCCCAGCTCGCAGCCGGACTCGGCGAGCCGACGTAAGGAGGCCTGGGTGTCCTCGTAGCTCTCGAGCTCGCGGCCGACCACGAAGAAGGTCGCCGGGATACCCCACTCCGCCAGGGCCTCCTCGAAGCGCGGCAGCGCGTTCTTCATGATCGTGTGTTTGACCTGTCGCGGCGGATCGCCCAGGCCGTGGATCTCGTAGTAGGCAGAGAGAGGATCGAGGTCGACGCTCAGCACACATAGCTTCTTGGACATCGCGGTCTCTCCCTCGAGTCGGTCGTCAGTCTGGCTCGGTCGCGCGCCGAAGGCTACTCGAGCACGCGCATCACGTAGGTCAGCTTGAGCAGGTTGCGTAGCACGTTGGGCACGCGCTTGAACAGGTTGATCGAGGGCTTGCGCATCTCGACGACGCGCACCGGGATCTCGACCACGACGTGGCGCTCGCGCTCGGCGCGGATCACCAGCTCGCTGGCGAAGACATCCTTGTCGACCACGCAGCGGCCGGCGGTGCCCACGATCGCGTCGCGCCGGAAGGCCTTCATCCCGTGGGTGTCGGTGCCATGGTAGTGAAAGAGCAGCCGCAGCATCGTGTTGTAGACCCCGGTGGCTACGTGGCGGACGAGGGGGCGCGTGTCGTCGGCCCCTGCGATCACCTTCGATCCGACCACCATCGCCGCGTCGGCGGCGACCAGCCGCTCGAGGGCGCGGCGGTAGAAGTCGAGGTCGCAGAGGTCGATCTCGTCGCAGACGATGTAGCTGCCCCGAGCTCGCAGGATGCCCTCCTTGAGGGCGCGGCCGTAGTTCGGCTCGCCCACCGAGAAGGTCTCGACCTCCGGGTATTTTTCCGCGAGCTCGCGACAGAACTCGACCGTGCGGTCGCTGCTGCCGTTTTCAGCGAGGAGGATCTCGAAGCTCTTGCCCAGCTCCTTGAGCCCCTCTCGAAGCGCCACGACCGACTGGGTGATGATCGCCTCTTCGTTGTAGACGGGGATCACCGCCGTGAGGTGTGGCGCGGTGCTCGAGCCGTCGGGTCGCTCACTCGGCAGGACGGTGAGCTCGGGTGGTTGTCGGCGGTGCTGCATTATCTCTTCCTGGAACGCTCCCGTATCGCCCCTAGGCGCGGGGCAGCGCATCGGCGCGCTGAGCCGCATTTTTGCCAGCCAGCAGGCTATCTTCCATCGAGTTGTAGATCCAGGCCCCGTAGCGTCCGCAGGAGAAGATCTGCCGGGCCTCGAGGTAGTCGTGGATCGTGGCGGTCGCCGTAGCGTAGTGCTCGTCGAAGACCACGTAGGCTGGGTCGATCAGGCGCTCGTCGGCGAAGAGCACATCGTCGACGTCGCCGATCGCGCCGATGGTCACCAGCGAGCGCAGCACCTCGGCTCTGTTCGCGTCGGTCAGCGGCTCGCGGGAGGAGAGCTCGACGTAGAGGCTCGAGCATCCCTCGGGGGCCATCGAGGCTACGGCATTGGAGAAGACGCCGACCCGATAGACCGGCAGCTCGACCTCGGGGACGTAGATCCAATGCCAGTCGGCGGGGGAGGGCTTGCGCGTGCCGACGTTGAGGTAGCGCACCGGCGTGGCGCGCAGCTTGGTGGCGGCCTCGACCAGCTCGGCTGGCGCGTCGACCAGCAGCGAGACCAGCGCAGGTAGCGGGATCGAGGCGATCAGCGCGTGATAGCCCAGGACCTCGCCGCCGACGTGGATCTCGCGACGCTCGGCGTCGATACGCTCGGGGGTCGTGGAGAGCTGGGTGTGGGCCGGATCGAGGGCGTCGATCAGGCCCTTGGTGAAGCTCTCGATGCCGCCAACCTTGGGGTAGCGGAACTTGACGTTGTAGCCGAGGTTGGCTGGCCCCGCCCCGACGGCGCCAGCGACCACCTGCTCGGCGCTGGGGATCGGCACGAAGCGGCTACACCAGGCGCTGGTGATCTCGCTAACCTTCACACCCCAGAGCTTCTCGTTGTAGGGGACCATGAAGTGCTTGGCGATGCCGCGGCCGAAGTGATGCTGGATGTACTCTTCGAAGTTCGCCAGCGCGGCCTGGTGGTTGGCGCCGACGTTGGAGCCCTCGGCCAGCGCGGCCGCCGCAGCGCGCCGCTCGCGGGCCTCGAGAAAACCAAGCAAGCACTCGGCGTTGACCTCTGGGGGGAGCCCATGGAGGTTGGCTTGGAAGGGGTAGAGCGTGGCGCGGCCGTGGGAGAAGACCCGAGCGACGCGGGTGACCTCGACCATCGTGCCCTCGGCGGTGTCGGGCTCGCCGTGGAGCTGCGCCACCAGCGCCTTGATCTCCGGGTCACGGAGGTGCAGCCAGTGGCCCGTATGGTCGAAGTAGAAGCCGTCGCGCTCTTCGGTGCGGGCGAGGCCGCCGAGGCGGTCATCGCGTTCGAGCAGCAGGTAGGGGCTCTGCAGGTGCAGCGCCGCCGAGATGCCCGCCAGCCCACCACCCAGCACCACGGTTGGACGCGCGGATTCCCCGAGAGACTCGGTAGGGCTCGTCATGTCGGCTGTCTAGCATATGGGGCGCAAGGCGTCGATCCATGGCCTTCGACCTCAACGCCGGGAGCCGATAACGCTTGCGCCAACCCCACTCGGCCAGTAGAGTGCGCCAACAATATGCGATATTCCGTAGTTACGCTCATTACTGACATCGTTCACGACCACAGCTAGATACGACATGGATCGCGTTCCGAAGTGGGTCTGGCTCCTCGTCCTAGGAGCCGTGCTGATGCTGCCGATGCTCGGCTCCTTCGGCCTCTGGGACCCAGCCGAAATCAAGCACGCCGATGTAGCCCGCGCCGTGGCGGAGAAGGGTAGCTTCGGCGATATCACCGTTGGCGGTAAGCACCAGCCTCAGCCAGTGCTCTATCTCTGGCTCGTGGCCATTGGCTTCAAGCTCTTCGGGGTCAACGAGCTCGCCGGCCGCTTGCCGTTGGCGCTCTGCGGCCTGCTGGCGCTGCTCTTGGTCTACCGCGTGGGGCGGAGGCTCGTCAGCGAGGAGGCCGCCCTCGCCGGGGGCTTCGTGCTGGCGACGACGCCGGCGTTCCTCTTTCAGTCGAGGCAGCTCGCCTCCGACGTCGTCTCCTTTACGGCGATCCTCGCCGCGATCGGCGGGCTAGCCGCGTTCCTCGCGCCCCGCGACGGCAAGCGCGAGCGCATCGATCTGCTGATCGGCGCGCTCGGCTTGGTCGGCGCGGTCTTGACCCGGGGGTTGTTGCTCGGCGTCGGGCTTCCGCTGCTGGCGATCGGCGGCGCGCTGGTCCTGACTCGCGGCGCGTTCGCGTCTGCTAGGTCCGCGTCTACCAGCGCGAAGAGCGCTCAAGCCAAAGAGAAGAACAAGCCTGGCGCGTCCGAGTCTGGCGCGTCCGAGTCTGGCGCGTCCGAGTCTGGCGCGTCCGAGTCTGGCGCGTCCGAGTCTGGCGCGTCCGATCGATCAAGCAGGGCAAGTTCCTGATCCTGGGCGGCGTGTACCGCAAGGTCGCCTTCCCGCCGACCTTCGACAAGGCGCTGCGCGACTTTGGCTTCGCCTTCTTTCCCTGGTTTGCTCTGGCGCCGTTGATGCTCTGGCAGTTCGTCTCCGAGATCAAAGACGGAACCCAACAGCCCCGCGAGGAGGCCGGCTTCGCCAAGCTGGTGATCGTGCTCTCGGTGGTGCTGGGCTACACCGCCGCGGTGCTCTGGCCGGGCTTCTTCGGCAAGCTACGCATGCCGACCCTCGCGATCTGCGCCCTCGGCGTCGGGATCTGGGCCTGGCAGGCCTACCAGCGCGGCGACCGTCGCCCCTTCTGGGGTGTCGTCGCTGCCGGGCTGATCCTCGCGTTGCACCAAGACTTCGTGATGCGCCCCAACACGCTGGCGTTCTCCCATCTGGTCGACTCGGCGCGTTACCCGAAAGACCTCAACATCAAGGTCGCCACACGACTCTTCGGCATCGCGCTGGCGGCGCTCTTCTTCCTCGCCTTCTCCGGCCCCTCACAGCGCATCGTCGCCAACTTCCAGGGGCGCTTCACCGGCGGCGTCGCCAACGTCTTCGCCCGCCTGCTCGACAAGCTCGGCGCTGGCCTGCGCAGCCTCGGCGGCGAGGGCGGTCGCCACTACTATCTCGCCGCGGGCGGCGGCGCGCTGATCTTCGCTGCCTGGTGCTCGCTCTGGCTTACGCCACAGCTGAGCTACCACATGTCGAACAAGACCCTCTTTGAGACCTATCACAGGTGCAAGCAGGGTGGAGAGCGGCTGGCTCAGTACCGGGTCTCGGGACGAGGCGCCGCATATTACAACAACGGCCAGGTCGACTCGATCCGCCATCAGGGCGAGCTCTTCACCACGCTGAAGAAATCGCAGCGGAGCTTCATCTTGATCCCCTCGAACTACCTCGGCTCGATCGACCAGTCGGCGCGACAGCGGCGGATCAACTACCACGTCCTCGACGATAGCAACTCGCACTACCTGATCATCTCGAACAAGCTCGGCGGTTCGCGCTGCGAGAAGGATAAGAACCCGCTACGCAAGCTGGTCTTCCGCGCGCCGCAGAAGCCGCAGAAGCGCGCCTCCGTCAACTGGGAGAACAAGGTCGAGCTCTACGGTTACGATCTCCCCGACACCGTGACCCGTGGCCGCTCGTTCACCATCCGGCTGCACTTCAAGGTGCTCAAGCGCCTGCCGGCCAACTACAAGATCTTCATCCACTTCGACAAGCCGGCGAGCCGCTTCCACGGCGACCACAAGCCCGTCGGCGGGATGTACCCCACGCAGTACTGGCTGCCAGGCGACTACATCATCAGCGAAAAAGAGGTCGACATCCCGCTCCTGACCACGCCCTCGGGTCGCTACGCGATCATGATCGGCTTCTGGCAGGGCTCACGCCGCTTCAAGGTCGTCAAGGGCCCCAACGACGGCGTCAACCGCTCTCGCATCGGCTACCTCCGCGTCCGCTAGAGCGCAGATCAGCTTACCGGACCGAGAGCTGCGCGAAGGATGCGGAGTCATGGCGTAGGAGCGAGCAGGGCGCCTGCTTTTAGCAAGCAACCGACGAGCGACAACCGCTGTGATGTCGCAGACCAGCGCGGTGACGGGAGGGAAGCGGGTCAGCGCTCTAGAGCGCAGATCAGCTTACCGGACCGAGCTGCGCGAAGGATGCGGAATCACGGCGTAGGAGCGAGGAGGGCGCCTGCTTTTAGCAAGCAACCGACGAGCAACAACCGCAACCGCTGTGATGTCGCAGACCAGCGCAGCGACGGGAGGTAAGGTGGTCAGCGCTCTAGTAGGCGTAGCCGACGCCGGCGAATACGCGGAGGTAGCTGTCGGTGGCGTCGCTTGGCGCGTCGCGCTCGAGGGTGCCCGGCAGCGGGGGACGGCTGGTGCCGCCGAGGCCGGCGAAGCTGACGCCATAGCGCGAGTACTCCACGCCGACGAAGTAGCGCAGGCCGAAGGCGAGCTGGCCGCCGACGCGGCCGGCGATGGCGAAGGCTAGCCCGCCGTCGCGGCTGCCCAGGGCGTTGGCCGTCTCCTGGCCCACGCCGAGGAAGGGGCGGATGTCGGCGCTGAGGCCGAGCCGCAAGAGACCGTCGAGCAGGCCGATCTCGCCGCCGAGGGCGAGGCGCAGGAAGCGGTAGTTCATCTCTGGGAGCGCGGCGTTGTCACCGAGGCTGAAGCGACGCAGACCGAAGCCAGCCTCGGCGAAGACCAGCGCGGGGCCGAGGGAGCGCGGGCCTACCGGCAAGCGAAAGCGCAGCCCGCCGTGGAGCTGCATCGCGGAGCCGTCGACGTCGGCCTCGGCGCCGCCGATGGTCGCCGAACCTTCGGCGCGGGTCTGCATCGCGATGTGGTGGCTGAAGGTGCCGACCAGGCCGATGTGTTGGGCGATGCTGCGTGTAAACAGCGCCGCCGGGTAGACCTCGGCGCGGAGCGTGAGCTCGCCGAAGGCGCCGCCCTTGTGGCGGCGGATGTCGGGTTGGCCGCTGAGGCCGACCAGCTCGAGGCTGCGCGTGGAGAGGCCGAAGCCGAGGTCGGCGATCACGAAGGCCTCGCTGGGGTCGCTGCGTCGCGCGAGAGCCGGCGGCGGGGGCGGCGGCGTCTCGACCACCGGCTTGGGGTCGGGCTTCGGCGGCGGCGGCGTGGGATCGGGTTTGGGATCGGGCTTAGGCGGAGGCGGCGGTGGCTGGTAGGCCAAGATAAGTTTGGCCAGCTTACGCGCCAGGGCGCTGGCCGTGCGGGTGATCCACCGCGCGGAACGGGCGGTGGCGGCGCGGCTGGCGATGCTCGCTCCTGCGCCCTGCGCCGTGTTGGGAGCGAGCGCCTCGATCTTGACGCGATAGCGACGACGCTTTCGCGTGGTGTTGACGTTCAGCACGGCCTTGCAGCGCTCGATCGTGGCGCAGAGGGCCTGCAGCGAGGCGGCGTCCTTCGGGTTGACCTTGCCGTTGGCTTTGCTCTCGTAGCGTTTCCAGCCGACGAGCTTCAGCCGCCCGCGGCGCAGCCCGGCGGCCAGACCCCGGCGCACGCGCGCGCCATTGCGGCCCCGCAGCGCCGTGGCTAGGACCAGGCCCTTGACGGGCTGTCTCACGCGTCGACGTCGGCGTCGACGGCGGCGGCGAGCGTCGACATCTGCGGCGAGGGTGAGCAGCAGCGCCAGGACGGTCAGCCCGACCAGAAAGCGCCTACGAGACGTCTTCAGCGTTTGCATCAGGGCACCACCTGTTTCGCGTCAGCGATCGTTTCGGGCCTGTAGCCTGAGGTCGCGAGCATGCGCTCCAGCACGAGCACCTCCGGGACACGGGTTTGCATCAGCTCCGCGGCGTGGCGGGGGCTGAGCGGCTGGTAGTAGAGCGTGGCCTTGACCGTCAGCGGACCGCGTTGACCTGCGGGTAGAGTCACGTCGTACAGTAAGCGGTCTTTTCCCGCAACGAAGTTGGTGTCGCCGCCGAGGCCCGCGGGTGCGATGTCGGCGATCTCGGCGTCGTTCGGATCCCAGCCAACGGGCAGCAGGCGGTTGTCCTTGGCGTAGCTCGAGGCTCGCAGCAGGCGATAGGTCGGCTTGCCGGCGGTGTCGGCGAGCACGGCCTCGTAGATTTGCACCTGATCGGCGGAGGTGATCCTCTGATGGTGCGGCTGCTGTGGGCCACCGGCGGCCTCGGACGCCAGCTGCGTGCCGTCGGCGCCGAGCAGCCGGCCGCGGGAGTCGAAGCTGCCTGAGACGAAGATCGCCGCGCCGTCTTGGGATTCGACACGAAGCTGCAGCACCACGCGTCGGGCGGGGTAGCCGGTGGGCAGCTTGTGGCCAGCCTGGCTCTGCACCGTGACCTCGACGGAGAGGGTGTCGCCGCTGCGGGTAGCGCTGTCGATGGTGATGGTGGCCGTGCGCTTCTGCAGCCGGTCACGGGCGCGGGCGATCAGGGCGTCGAAGGCGGTGGGCGCCAGCTCGTCGGCAGTGCGCGTGATCAGAAACGGCGTCCCGCAGGCGACCGCCGCCCTCGACCTCGGCAGCCGCCTCTCCAAGGGCAACGAGCAGGGCCTGCTCGGGCTCGCCTTTCGTCCGCAGCACGCGCAGAACCGCAAGCTCTCCCTGTTTAATACCGACACCTCGGCGGCGGTGCAGGTGCGCGAGTTCCAGCTCCAGGCGGCAAACCCCGAGCTGATCGACAGCGCCAGCGAGCGCGCGATCCTGTCGGCGGCCCAGCCCCAGAGCAACCATAACGGCGGCGGCCTGCGCTTCGGCCCCGACGGCTACCTCTATATCAGCATCGGCGACGGCGGCGGCGGCGGCGACAACCACGGCACCATCGGCAACGGTCAGCGCAAAGACACGATGCTGGGCAAGATCCTGCGTATCGACGTCGACACGACGAGTTCGGCGAAAAGCTACGGCGTGCCCTCGACCAACCCCTTCGTCGGCGATCCGAGCTACGCGCCGGAGATCGCCTTCACCGGCCTACGCAACCCCTTCCGCTTCTCCTTCGATCGGCTCACCGGCGCGCTCTGGATCGCCGACGTCGGGCAGAACGCCAGGGAAGAGATCGACTACGTAGCGCCCGGACAGCTGGGCCATAACTTCGGCTGGCGCTGTCGCGAGGGGCTCGCGGCCTACAACATGAGCACGGCGAACTGCAGCTCCACGACCTTCGTCGATCCCGTGTTGGTCAAGCCGACCACCGGGCCCTACTGCTCGATGATCATGGGCTATGCCTATCGCGGCTGCCGCATGCCGGGCTATCACGGTACGATCTTCTATAGCGACTACTGCCACTCCAACCCGCGCCGCTTCGAGTTCAATGGCACGACCATCTCCAACGATCAGGCGATCAGCACGATCAACCTCAACCCCATCGCCTGGACCGAAGACCAATACGGCGAACTCTACTTCGTGCGTTTGGGCAACCGGGTGTTCCGCTTGGACCCCAACTAGAGCGCTGACCAGCTGACCTCCTGTCGCCGCGCTGATCAGCGCTCTAGGGTCAGGCTGAACAGAACCCCTCAGACGAACTTGGCCTTCAGCGCGGCTTCGACCGCCGGCGGGACGAAGGCCGAGACGTCGCCGTGGAAGCGGGCGACCTCGCGGACCAGCGAGGAGCTGACGAAGAAGTTGTCTTCGTCGGTCATCAGAAAGACCGTGTCGATCTCGCCGGCGAGGCGACGGTTCATCAGCGCGAGCTGGAACTCGTACTCGAAGTCGGCGACGGCCCGAAGGCCGCGGACGATCGCCTTGGCCTTGCGCTGACGGGCGTAGTCGATCAGCAAGCCATCGAAGATGCCGACCTCGACGTCGTCACCGGGGGTGATCACCCTGCGCAGCAGCTCGACGCGCTCCTCACCGGAAAAGAGGCCTTTTTTGTTGATGTTGGTCGCGACCGCCACGATCACCTTATCAAAGAGCGCCCGCCCGCGGGCGAGGATGTCGAGGTGGCCGTTGGTGACTGGATCGAAAGAGCCAGGGTAGATCGCCAGAGTCATGTGCTCGAGTCCTCTCCTTGCCCGCCGCACGCGCGCGTCATGCTCATCTTCGAGGTGGTAGCTGGTAGATCGCGATCGCGCAATCACCGTAGCAGCGTCTGGTGAGCAGCTCCAGCCCACCGAGCGGATCGGGGGCGTCGTCCTTGGGGGCGTGCTCCACGGCGAGCAGCGCCTCGTCGGCGAGCAGGCCGAGGGGCTCGAGGCGGGCGAGCTGCTGCCAGGCCTCGTCGATCGCCGCGTAGGGGGGATCGGCGAAGACCAGCTCGAAGCGAGCGCCGTCGGCGGCGAGCAGCCCGAGCGCGCGTTCGACGGGTTGGGCGAGCAGGCGGCAGCGCTCGCCGTAGCCGAGGGTGGCGATGTTGGTCGTGATCGCGCGGCGCGGCGGGCCCGCGCGCTCCACGCAGACCGCGCTCGCGGCGCCGCGGCTCAGGGCCTCGAGGGCCAGGGCGCCGCTGCCGGCGTAGAGGTCGAGGACGTTGAGATCGTCGAGGTCGAGGCGGGCCTCGAGCATCGAAAACAGCGCCTCGCGGACGCGATCGGTGGTGGGGCGGGTGACGTCGCCGCGTGGTGCGGTGAGCCGTCGGCCTCGAGCTTCGCCTGCGATGATCCGCATCGCCGAGATGTTTCCTCCTCGGCCAGCGCCGGGTCAAGGCGCCGCGAAGCGGCAGGTCTGCTATCGTCTCCCGCGAGGAGCTCCAGACGATGCCACGCGAAGACCATGGGAGAGAGCCAAGAAGCGGGAGCGCGCCAAGAAGCGGAGCGGCAGCGAGGGGCTGTCGAGCCGGCGACCCAAAGGAGCCAGTATGACAGCGCTGCTTTCGCGCCTCGGACTCCAGCCGGGGGACGCGGGGGTGCTGCTGGGCGTTTTCCTGGCCGGCGACGGAGACGACGTCAGCGCGGCGGCGCTCGAGCGGCTCGAGGCGCCGTGGGCCGAACGTTGTCAGGCGGCGTTGGCGGAGATCCGAGCGCTCGAGGAGGGCCAGCGTAAGGCTGTGCTCCGGGCGCTCTCTCAGACGCTGCTGATCCCCGAGGCGCCCAAGGTGGCCAGCGATCGACTCGCGGTGCGTCTACGCGAGGTCCACCCGCAGGTGGCTGCCGCGATGCTTTCGATGGTGCCGACGGAGCTCGCCCGGCGGGTCACGCCGTCGGACGCCGAGACCTGCCGGTTGCCCGCGGCGCTGCGGGTACGGATCGCGTGGGCCGAGCTGCGTCGCCTCGAGCGGGAGGAGCGGGAGGAGCAGAGGCCTTGAGTCGGGCGCGGATCATCAAGGCACGGCAGCCGCAGCCGGTGTCGCCCCCGCGGCGGGTGGCGCGGCTGATCTCGGCGCGAGAGCAGGAGATCGCGGCGCGATGTGCTGCGCAGCTAACGCGCGCGGAGGAGGAGGCCGCGGAGCTGCGACAGCAGGCGCTGGACCACGGTCAAGCCCTCGCCGAGGAGGCGCTCCAGGGGGCGCAGCGAGAGGCCGTGGCGCTGCTCGTCAAGGCTCGGCGCAGCGCGGAGGCGCTGATCGAGCTCGCGCGCGCCGACCTAACGCGGTTGGCGGTGGGCATCGCCGAGAAGATCCTGGGCGCCGAGCTCGCCCTGGCGCCGGAGCGGGTGGTGCAGATCGTCGGCCAGGTGCTACGCGCGGCTGGTCCGAGCGGGCGCCTCTTGGCGCGGGTGCATCCGTTGGACCTGCCGCTCTTGGAGGCGCGCTGGGAGCAGCTGGCCGCCGCCGCCGCCGAGGGCACGCTGGAGCTGCGCCCCGACGCCGGGATCAGCCGCGGGGGTTGCGTGCTGGAGACCGATCGAGGCGTGGCTGACGGACGGATCGAGGTCCAGCTCGCGACGCTTCAGGAGGTGCTCTTCGCAGAGTCGGAGGCAGAGGCCTCGCCTCCCATCGGAGAGCTGCTCGCGGCCGACACCGACGTTGGCGAGGGTGGCGGCGAGCTGGCGGATGGCGATCTGCTGCACGACACGGTGGTGGGCCTCGTCGCCGTCGCGACCGCCGTCTCCGCCCCGCTGACGATGGACGGCGACGTGAGCCGGCCGTGGGAGGACGAGCATGAGTGACCGTCGGTTGGAGCGAGCGCTGGCGAGGCTCGGCGGTGTCAGAGCGCCGGTGGAGGTGAAGGGGCGCGTCACGGCGCTGACGGGGCTGGTGCTGCGAGCGCGGCTGCCTGGTGTGCACGCGGGGGAGCTGGTGCGCATCCGGATGGCCGGGCGAGAGGCGGATCGAACGCGAGGGGCCGACGGCGGCGAGCTGGAGGCCGAGGTGGTGGGCTTCTCCGGTGACGAGGTGATCTTGATGCCGCTGGGGGATCCGAGCGGGGTCGGCCCCGACAGCCTGGTCGAGGCAGCCGGGCTGGCTGAGCTCGGCGTCGGCGAGGCGCTGCTCGGGCGCGTGCTCGACGGCCTGGGGCGGCCCCTCGATGGCGAATCCCCAGCAGGGCAGCTGACGCCCTGGCCGCTGGCGCGATCGGCGCCGGATCCGCTCTCACGTCCCCGGATCACGCGACCGCTGCAGCTCGGGGTGCGCGCCCTCGATGGCCTGCTGACGGTAGGCGAGGGGCAGCGGGTGGGGCTCTTCGCCGGCTCCGGCGTGGGCAAGTCGACGCTGCTGGGGCAGATCGCGCGGCAGACCAACGCGGACATCTGTGTGGTCTGTCTGGTTGGCGAGCGTGGCCGAGAGGTGCGCGAGTTCATCGAGGAGTCTCTGGGCGAGGAGGGGCTCTCGCGCTCGGTGGTGGTCTGCGCCACCAGCGACGTGCCGCCGCTGGTGCGCCTGAAGTCGGCGCAGGTAGCCACGGCGATCGCCGAGTACTTCCGCGCCTGCGGCAGCCGGGTGCTGCTCTTGATGGACTCGGTGACGCGCTACGCTCGCGCCCTGCGCGAGGTCGGGCTGGCCGCGGGCGAGCCGCCTGCGCGCCGCGGCTATCCGCCGAGCGTCTTCGCCGCGCTTCCCAAGCTCCTCGAGCGCACCGGGACATCCCCCGAGGGCTCGATCACGGCGATCTACACTGTCCTCGTCGAGGGCGGCGACATGGAGGAACCCATCGCCGACGAGGTGCGCGGCATCCTCGATGGCCACGTCGTGCTGACCCGCGACCTCGCGCAGCGAAACCACTGGCCGGCGATAGACATCCTGCAGAGCCTCTCGCGGGTGATGAGCCAGATCACGGACTCGACACACCAGAAGGCCGCAGCCGAGCTACGCCAGCTGCTGGCCGCCTACGAACGTCGCCGCGATCTGATCGCCCTGGGCGCCTACGAGCGCGGCAGCGAGCCCCAGACCGATCGGGCGATCGACCTGATGCCCCGGCTCGAGGCCTACCTCTGCCAGCACCCAAACGAGGAGAACACCCTCGAGCAGAGCGTCGAGGCGCTGCAAGCGCTCTTTGATTGAGGGGGTGGGCGCGGGGGTCCGCGATTACTTGACGAAGCGCAGCTTGCGCACGCCGGCGTTGCCCGCCTCGTCGGTGACGCGGATCGAGAGGGTGTGGCTACCTCGGCGCTTCGGCTTGGGTAGGCTGAGCTTGAACGCCTCGGCGGTGCTATCGTAGATGCCGTCCTGGGCGTCGACGAGCCGCCAGGGGCTGCCGTCGACGCTGAACTCGATACGCTGGACGCGGCTGTAGGTGTCCTTGGCCAAGCCTGTGGCGAAGGGGTAGCGGACCTTCAGCCCCGTGACGTCGGGCTTGCGGTTGTCGACTACGATCGGCGGTGTGATCTCGTGGGTCTTGATCGTCGTCGTCTGGCCGTTGGCCCGCTCGTCGGAGACCTCGACCTTGATCCGGTAGGTGTCGTCAGCGAAGGTCCGCGTATCCCATGTGTAGTAGGCCTTGGTGATCGCCTTGCCGTCCTCGAGCGGGCGCCAGGTCGAGCCCAGCTCCTCGCGTACGTAGACTCGGTAGACCAGGGCGTCCTTGTCGGGGTTTTTGACCTTCCACTTGAACTTGATCGTCCGCTGCTCCGGCTTCTTGGCGTTGCGCTCCCAGCTCAGCTTCGTGATCTTCGCTGGTATGTTCAGCGGCCGGTAGTAGGCCTCGAGGCTGCGCAGCGCGCCGCCCTTGCCCTGCCACGTCGCGCGGATTTGCAGATAGCGCGCGGGCTTGCTCTTCAGCCGCACTAGCTGCTTGCCTTGCCCCCCGGCGTTCGACCAGGCGCTCCAGGTCTTATCCGGCTTGGAGGTGTTGCCGCTGCGGCTCGAGATCGCGAGCTTCGCGGTCGCCCGATAGCGCAGGTTGCCCCAGCGCGCGACGGTCTTGGCGTCCAGCGCGTCGCTGAGGTAGCTCGGTCGCCCCGGGCCACCCTCGGTGATGCGGTAGACCGCGCCGGCGTCACCGGTGGCGAAGTGCTTGGTCTTGCCGCTGACGTCGAGCGCCAGCACCTGCCGCTGCTTGACGTCGAAGGCGGTCAGCAGCTTGTCGCCCTGCATCAAAAAGATCTTCCCCTTGGCCCCCTCCGCAGCCCAGACCTTGCCGCTGGCGTCCACGGCGATGTCGGTGAAGTAGCCCTTGGTGAGGCTGTGGAGCTGGGTGACCCGCCCGGCGGTCGTGATCCGGAACACCGCGCCCTGGCCGATCTTGGCGCCGGGGCGCAGCTCGCTGGCTAGGAACTTGGCCCGCTTGCCCTTGCGCTCGAGCTGGATCGCCGTGCCGCCCTTGCCCTTCACCGGGCGGTCGTAGCGCGGCAGCCCAGAGCTGCGGCGCCGGAACTTGTTCACGGCGGCGTAGATCGTGCCGTCCGGCGCGACCGCAGCCCGGCGCAGCTCGGTGGCGTCGAAGTCGTGTACGGCCTCGGCCTTGCCTTTACCCTTGACGCGATAGAGCACGGCCTTGTCGCTGCCCCCGGTGAGCAGCGCCCCGCGGCCGTCTCGCGTGACGAAGAGCAGGTGCTTTTCGCCCGCGTCGTAGTGCACGGTCGGCTTACCGCCGCCAGCGGGCATCGCGTAGAGCTTGCCCGGCGCGCCACCGGCGGCGTAGATCCGCCGCGCCTTGGCGTCATAGGTCAGGTCCCAGACGTGCTTGCTGGGCAGCCGGCCGAGCTCACTCCACTTGCCGCTCTTCGGGTCGACGGAGAGCACTCGGCCAGCGGGGAGCGTTCCGGCGAGCAGGTTACCGCCGGGGCCGATCGCCAGCGCCGAGACGAGCACGGCGTCGGAGATGGCGGCGACCCCCCGGAGCTTGCCGCCTTTTAGCGCATAGATCTTCGCCGGCTGCCCGGCCCCGAGGTAGAGTGTGCCGTCGGCGGCCTTGGCCCGCGACCAATACATCAGCACGGCGTCTTTGTTGGTGACAGGGCGGGAGCCGTAGCCCGCGACGACCTCGCCATCGGAGGAGACCAGCGTGCCCTTCGGCGTGCCCTTGTCGAAGGCCTTGAAGGTCGACAGCTCGAAGCTCGCGGTGGGGACAGCGCCGGCTTGCGTCGACCAGAGGGCGGCGACGGTGATGGCGGCGGACAACGCCAGAGAGCGCCTCGCGGCGTTAGCGTATCGCTTCACGGGGAAACCTCACTTTGCACACGCAGCCGGATCCGCTCCCGTCCGGCGATCAGTCGCTGAGTAGAGAATACGCGGCGGAGCTTCGTCTTCAGCAGGTTCTTGTCGCTGGTGGTGGTGCCGGCGCGCAGCGAGTCCAGCACCGAGGGCGGCAGATCGGCGAGCACGCGCCCGCCCATCGCCAGACCTTGCGTCGGGAGGTAGAGGCTCAGCACCGCCGAGCGCCCCGGGTAGCCCTTTTTCAGGTAGGCGATCAGCTGGTCGACGGTCTCGGGGGTGGCGCGATCGGGGCGCACATAGCGCCCGCCAGCGAGCTCGACCATCAAGATGCCGCTGTCCATCGAGGTCGGGATCGTCAGCGGGAAGGTGCGCTTGACCTTTTTACCGCCATACTCGCGCAGCGTCGCCTCGAGGCGGATGGTCTGGCCTGGCTTCACCACCGACGCTGGCGTGCGGAGGCTGAGCAGCGTCAGCGGTCGCTTGCCAAAGGTGACGTCGATCTCGACGTCGATGCGCTGGAGGTCGACCTCAGCGATCGGGTTGGTCGTCATGGCGCGGATCGCCCGCACGCCGCGGGAGAAGAACAACCCCATGCGTAGCCCGCCGGAGGTGTAGTTCTCCTCTTTGATCGTCAGCGTGGGGTGGCCCTTGAAGCTGTAGCTGCTGGTCATGGTGTAGGTCGACGGGGCGACGTCCGACATCGCCTCCTTGATCGACTTGGTCAGCACGCTGCGCACCAGCGAGTGCGTAAGGAGGCGGTGTTTGGCCAGCCGCATCTTGTAGACGGACCTATGCAGCTTGCTCTTCAGCGTCACGGTCATCGGCACCATGGAGACCGTCTGAGCCGTATCCGCCATGACACCCGGCTGCCGGTCCTGGATCAGCACGCCGAGGCGGCGTGAGGGCGAGCTCAGCTTGAAGCTCCGCGACACGCTCGCCAGGGTGTGGTTGATCTTCGCCGTGGTCATCGGCAGGTAGATCTCGCCAGCGTTGAACATGCTGTGGCCGAAGGCGACGACCTTCGTGCCCTTCACGTAGGTCACCGTGCCCGTGCCGGTCATCGAGATGTCGCCACGCACCAGGCTGACGCCGATGGCGCTGCCTTGCTCGTAGCGCTTCGGTCCCTGGTTGGCTTTGCCCGTGCCGCCGCCCTGCACCGGCTCGAAGCCGTAGCGCGCGAAGGCCTGGCGCAGCTCGGGCAGCGATGAGGTCGGCATGCCGGCGACGCTCAGCGGCACGCTGACGCGCTGGAGCACGTTGCCGCGCGGCTTGGAGCGCCTGGGTAGCCGCCAGCGCAGCTTGGCGAAGGGATCGGTGCGCTGCTCGAGGCTGGCGAGCAGCCGGCGAAGTCGCGATCGTGTCACCGGATCGTTGCGCGCCACGCGTAAGGTCTTGTCCGGTCCGCGGGTCTTGCGCTGAAACAGCGGCAGCATGTTGCCGATCGGCGTGACGCCAAAGATTGGCTCTTTCGACCAGCGCCAGCCGTAGGCCAGCGCACCGACGAGCTTGCCGTTGAGGTAGATCGGGCTGCCGCTCATCCCGCCCAGCACACCAGCCCGCCGCAGCACCGCGTGGTCGCCGCGCATCAGGATGATGTCTTGCTTGGGCAAGAAGTTCTTCAACACGTCGATCACCTCGACGCTGAAGCGCTCGATCTTGTAGCCCTTGAACACGCTCAGCCCGTAGCCCTTCTGGCCGGAGCGGATCTGGGCGACGGGCATGATGGACGGGGCCGCATACGCGCTGGTCGTACCCAACGCGAGCAGCAATCCCGCGACGATGAGAGGATGTCGTTGGATCACGGCAGGAAGCATAGTGCAACCCGCCGAGGTGTCAAAGCCTCAAGATTTCGATCGTTTTCGTTGAGCGCGCCGCTCGGATCGGCGCCCCTTCGATGTCCTCAGAGCTTCCCTACACCTTTGAGACCGAGCGGGGTGCTGAGCGGCCGAGCCGCTTTCGTAGCCGAAGAGACGAGCCATCCGGGTGGTCTGGCGAGCGTTCTGGCCTTGACAGCGGCCGGCAGTGCTGTGCCCGGCGACGGGAGGTGTGTAGGGGTGCTCCTCAGCCGTCCACCGCCGGATCGCCAGCGGCCGCGTCGCTGGCGCCCCCGCTGCCAGCGTCTGGAGCCACGTCCGCCGCCACGTCCAGCGTTGCGTCCGCCGCCACGCCCAGCGCGTCCGCCGCGAGGTCGACCCCGGTGTCTGCGCCGACGTCATCAGCGATGTCGACGGCGATGTCGACCGCCAGGTCGTCCATCCCATCGGTGATCGCGTCAGGCGCGGCGTCCACGCCGAGGTCGGAGATAGCGCAGGTCAGCTCACAGATCTCGGCGGCGCTGCCGGGGCATTGCTTGGGAGACTTGGCGCAGCCTAGGGCCTCGCAGCTGTTGACCGCGACCTTGCCGCAGGGGCAGACGCAGCTACAGGTCGCGGTCTTGCACGACCAGCGAAAGGCGCCGAAGCTGTTTTCACAGGTGCATCGAGAGCTCTCGCAGACCGCACCGGTGGGCGGGCAGGAGAGCCCCTCCTGGTCGCAGGTCTGGCCGATCACCACTCGCTGAGGGCAGCCCGAGGGCAGAGGGTTCGTCTGGTCGTCATCGCCACAAGCGAAGAGCAACGACGAGGCGAGCAGCGCAAAGAGGAGGCGACCTACAGCCATGGGCGGCCATCCTACACTCTCAGCGCAGACGAAGCGCGAGGGCGAGCATCAGCAACAGGCCACCTATGGCGAAGCCTAGAGGAGGTATCGAGAGCGGTCCGGCGCTGACGCAGCCACCGCTGATCGTGCGTCGCCCATCGCTCTCTCCCGTCGTGGCGTCCTCGGCCGCGTCGGTGGCCAGGCCCGCGTCCCGCGCTGGCTGGGCGTCCGCCGTGGGGCCTTGATCGTTTATTGGCGTGCCCTGGTCGACGACCGGCGCGCCTTGATCGGGCGTCGGGGTGGTTCCCTGATCGGGCGCCGGGGTGGCTCCCTGATCGGGCGTCGGCGCTCCGGCGTCGGGCGGCGCAGGCAGCGCGCACTCACACCAGTCTGAGCTGTTGCCGCTGTTCTTCGTACATGAGAGCGGCTTGCTGCTCTCCTTGTTGCACCCCGGCTCGCCACCGAAGGCCGCCGTGCAGGTGCCGCCTACCGCGGCGCAGAAGGCCTGGCAGCCCGCGCCGTTCGTGTAGACCCCGGCGCAGCTGGTCGGCGTCTCGACGCAGAGCTCGTAGGCGGGGTTCTGGGCGATCGGCTGGCAGGGTCCTAGTGGCGGTGGCGCCCCGCTGCATTGGGTCAGCACGAAGGTCGTGATGTCCGCGGCGTCGGACTTGCCGTCGTCGCCGTCGAGGGTCACGCGGCAGCTCCCGCCGGCCTTGCAGTAGATAGTTGCCAGCGTCTTCTTTGTGCAGGCCGTGGGGCCGCGCTGGTTGATGGTGAAGCGCTGAGTCTTGCCGCTGTCGTCCTCAACGATATAGTCGGCGTCGTCGGTGCGGTTCGTTGACCGCCGGTAGCTCACGGTCACGTCGTACCAGCCGGTGACCGTGATCGTCGGCGTCCAGATCGCCTTTCCCTTGCGAGTGCCGTCGCCGACCTTGTGGCTAAGGTAGCGGTAGGTGCCAAAGCAGGCGTCGACGCTATGGCCGATCCAGTTCTGCGGCTTGACCTCGCTGTAGCCCGAGCCAGGGATGTCGTTGTCCACCGACACGGTCATGCCCACAGGGCATGGAGCAGCCGAGGTGATCGAAGACCATCCTCCGGTGAGAGCGAGGACCGCCAGGATGATCGAGAGCCCGCTTCGCATGGGAGACATGATACCCCAACACCGGGTCCTTGGTCAGGTATGGTGCGCACGTGGCGGGCGGTCGTGGGGCTCTGTCAGGTCAGGACCTTGTCGCCACCGGAGTGGGCCGCCTGCAGCCGGCGTGACTGGGCGGCCGAGAGCAGCTGGGCGCTGGGGACGCGATCGCCATGGACCAGGCCCACGCCGACGGAGATCGTCGGTTGGATCCGCGTGCGACCAAAATGATAGGGCTGGTTGGCCACCGCCTCGCGGATCCGCTCGCCCGCTGACGCGGCCCCCTCCGCGTCGGTATGCGGCATCAGCAGCAGCACCTCTTTCATCGAGAGCGCCGCGGAGACGTCGATCGCCCGCACGGTGTTGCGGATCGTCTGGCTCAGGGCCTCGGCGAGCTGCTTCTCCAATGAGCTGGCCCAGGCCTGGGGGACGTCCGAGGGCAGGGCGTCGAGGGCGATGGAGAGCACCGAGAGCGGGAAGCCGTAGCGGTCGGAGCGTCGGATCTCGAGCTCGAGGAAGCGATGGAACATCTCGAGGCTGACCATCGAGCTGGTCTCGCCGCTCTCCTCGCCGGTCAGCGCCTCCGCGGCGCGCTGGTCGGCGGCGAGCTTGCCCAGCCGTAGCATCGCCCGCACGACGAAGCGCAGCTCCTTCTCGCGCATCGGCCGCAGCAGGTAGTTATCTGCGCCGACCTTCCGCGCCTGATGCGCCGCCACCTCGTCGTCGCTCTCGCAGAACATCAGCACCACCGGCAGCGTCGGATGCTGCAGCTTGATCCGCTTGCAGAGCTCGTCACCGTCGACCTCCGGGAGCTCGACGTTGAGCAGCGCCGCGTCCGGATGCTCGGCCTCGATCAGCACGGGCACGCGATCACCGCTCGTGGCGACCAGCGTCTCCACTTGCTCGCTCTCCAGCACCTCGGCGGCGACCTCGAGGAAGCGCGAGTTGCCGTCCGCGACCAGGATCCGTTTCAGCGTCGACATGATCGCTAGTTCTAAACGCTGTAGACGGCCCTTGGCTAGTGCTTTGCGCGTCGCGCTCAGGAGCTTCCCTACACATTCGGGACCGAGCCGGGTGCTGAGCCGCCGAGCCGATTCCTTAGCCGAAGACATGAGCCATATGGGTGGTAGGGCGGACGGTCTGAGGCCTAGAAAGCGGCGGTAGCGCTGCGCCCGGCGACAGGAGGCAGGTGTAGGTGCTCTCAGGACTGAGGCGTGACGCGCCGGGATCGAGGCCTGATGCGGGGGGATGGAGGCCTGATGTGCGAGGTGCTCATCGCAGCGTGAGCCCAGGCGGGAGCATGGTCTCATCGAAGGCGCTGTCGCGGCTGACGCTCACGCAGGCGGTGGTGAGGGCTCTGGCGGTGGCGACGCCGCCGGGCAGCGGTGCGCCGAGGGAGCTGAGGGGCTCGAGGGGCAGCTCGGCGTGCCAGCGCGTGGTTGGCGCGTTGAGCAGCAGCAGCGGCACCCGCGTCGTCCGCGTCAGCTCGTCGAAGGCCGACGTCGAGCGCGTGAACACGGCGTCGACCAGGCGCTCCGGGCACCCCGCGAGCAGCTGCGAGGCGTGCTGTTGGTCTTCGAGCTCGGCCAGGAGCAGCAGCGGACCGCAGCGCTCCGGCGCCAGCAGCTCGGGGAGCTGCTCTGGTGAGCAGGCGAAGAGCCCCGGGCGGAGGTAGTGCCCAGGTGGGCTCTTATCATCCATTGGATCGGCCCGCTCGCTGGTCTCGGGGCGCACCAGCTGCCGCTCGGTGGTGTGGCGCAGCGCGGCCCCGTGATCGACGAAGCGAGCCTGGGCGTCGGCGCTCACCGCCGGCCCCATGAACACGTCATGGCGACTGGCGTGACCAACTCGCAGGTCTGAGAGCAAGCGCTGGAGTCGCTCTGCGAGTGCGTCGGCGATCCTGCGTTGGACCAAGACCGCTCGCGTCGTCGCGGCGCGCTGCCCCGTGCCCACGCAAGCGCCGACGGCGATCTCTGCGGCGGCCTCGTCGAGGTTGGCGTCGTCGAGCACTACCGCGACGCTGCGTCCAGCCGTGCGGGCCAAGAGCAGCGGCGGTGGCTTCGTCGCGACCGGCGACAGCGTGGTCGGGCTCAGGTCCTCGACGAGCTGCTCGGCCGAGCGACGCCGACCGGAGAAGAGCAGCACGTCGATCTGGGGGTGGGTCGCGAGGCGTACGCCGACCTCGTCGTCACCCTGCACCATGTTGAACACGCCCCGCGGCAGGTCGGCCTCGTCGATCAGCTCGGCGTAGAGCTGGCCCAGCCCAGGGGTCAGCGGCGAGGGCTTGAGCACCACCGTGCAGCCCACCGCGAGCGCCGCGATCACGTCGTGGTGGAGCGTCGCCGCGGGCTGGCTGCTCGGCGCGAGGAGCGCCACCACGCCCCGAGGCCGGCGTTCGATCTTGCAGCCAGAGGGCAGCCGGCGCTCATAGGTCGAGGGCGCCAGGCCTGCCTCGAGCACGTGGTCGACCTCTTGGCGCAGCCGACGCACCTCCTGCTGCGTATCCCAGCGTGGGCGCCCCGTCTCGCGAGAGAGCTGCTCGGTCAGCGGCGTCGCCCTATTGGCCAGCTGCGCCTTGATCCTCACCAGGGCGGCGCGCCGCTGCTCCTTCGCGTCGATCGCGCCCCAGCCGGCTGTCGCCTTGCGCGCCGCGGCGCAGGCCCCGTCGACCGAGTCGGCGTGGATCGGGAAGCTGCCAAAGACCTGATTGAGATCGCCGGGGTCGACGCTGCGGAGCTCACCTGCGCCATGGCGTCGTCGGACCCAGCGGCCGCCGATGTAGTCGCCGCGGGCCTTCATCGTTGTCGCTTTGGCGGTTTCCAGCTCTTGGTGCCGGCGCCCTTCCAGCGGAAGGGCTGGCGCATCAGCTGTGACAGCTTGGCGCGCTGCCGCTCGCCCTCGGGGTTGACGAGCAAGATGTCCAGGTCTTCGCAGAGCTCGGCCATGGTCTGGAGGCAGAGCCCGCAGGGCGGGCCCGGCGGGGAGCTCTGGGTCGCGACGGCGATCGCGCGAAACTCGCGCTCGCCCTGCGCCACGGCGCTGCCGAAGGCGTTGCGCTCGGCGCAGAGCGCCAGCCCGTAGGAGGCGTTTTCGACGTTGCAGCCCCTGACGATGGTGTCGTCGGGTAGAAGCAGCGCGGCGCCGACGTTGAAGCGCGAGTAGGGGGCGTAGGCTTGCTTTCGCGCCGCCAGCGCCGCCTCGGCGAGCCTATCCCAGCGGGCCTTGGTCAGCCGCAGGGTCATGCCTCGCCCCGCTGCGCCCCGAGCTTGCCGATCACCGCGGCGAGCAGGCCGGTGAAGCGGCTGCGCACTCGCTCGGCGGTCTCTTTGACCTCGTCGTGGGAGAGCGCCCCGCCCAGGCCCGCGGCGAGGTTCGTCACACACGAGATCCCGATGATCCGCGCGCCCATATGGTGCGCCGCGATCACCTCCGGCACGGTCGACATGCCCGCGAGGTCGGCGCCGACGGCCCGCAGCATCCGGATCTCCGCTGGGGTCTCGTAGCTCGGCCCTAGCAGCGCGGCGTAGACGCCCTCGCAGAGCGGGATGTCGAGCTCCCGGGCGGCGGCCAGCGCTACGCCCCGCAGCTCGGCGTCGTAGGCGTCGCTCATGTCGGGGAAGCGCGGACCGAGGCGCTCGTCGTTGGGCCCTGTCAGCGGGTTTTGCCCCTGGAGGTTGAGATGGTCGCGCAGCAGCACCAGATCGCCCGGCTCGAGGTCGTCGCGGATCCCGCCGGCGGCGTTGGTCAGCACCAGCGTCGTGCAGCCAGCGGCGACCAGCGCACGAACCGGCAGCACGATCTGGTCGATGGGCAGCCCCTCGTAGCAATGGACTCGCCCTTGCATCGCACAGACGGACACACCCTGGCTTCGACCTGCCACAAGCCTGCCCGCGTGACCCTTGACCGTGCTCACGGCGAAGCCTGGGATGTCCTCGTAGGAGACGGCCGCGGCGTCCTCCAGCTGATCGGCGAAGGGGCCAAGGCCCGAACCTAGGACCACCCCGATGGACGGGGTGCGCGGGGAGATGGCCTCGCGGATCGTCGCCGCGGCTTGCTGCACCTGCTCATAGATCGCGCTCATCGAGTCTCCTGCGTGACGGTGAAAAGACCGAGCGGGAGAATAGCCGCTGCGCCGACCAAAGGGCAACGTGAGCTGGGACGCCCACCGAACCGTCAGCGTCGGGCGAGGAAGGTGAACTTGATCGCGTAGGGCTTATCCGAGGCGGGGAGGCTCCAGCGCTTGGCGACCAGCCGGTAGCAGGAGAGCAGCTGGCGGGGCAGCTCTCCGTTGACGGTGACCTTGCGCGCTTGGCCGCTCGGCGCCACGTCGAGGGCGAAGCTGACCCGGGTCTGCGGTTGGATCGTCTCGCCTCGACGAGAGGCGAGGAGGTGGCAGCTGTGCAGCGAGCTGCGGTTCGTGCGCAGGATATGACCCGCGAGGCTGGTCTTGCTCCCGTCGGTGTCGAGCTTGCGGTGCTCGATCGTTGGCACCTTGTCGCGGGGGTCGATGCCGTCGTCGTCGAGCCCCTTGAGGCTGCGAGTAGTCAACGCGTGTCGCCGCCGCGCGAAGCGCCTGCCCCTGTGTCGGCGCGTGGTCCTGGGGTGGGAGCTACGAGACCAGCGGTGCGGGTGGCTTCCTGAGGCATGTGAGGTCTTGTCCCTGGTGAGGTCTCGTGGCTTCGCCTGTGGGGTGAGCGAGGTCAGGGTCGTGTCTTTCGGAGCCTCGGGGGTGGCGTGTTGACTCGGCGGGATCACCACCGTCGGCTGAGCTCGCCGCGATGGGAGCCCGGCGAGCCCTGGCCGCGCTGGTGGAGGGCTCTGCTTCGAGTCGTGGAGCAGGGCCCAGAGTCCCACCCCCGCCAGCAGGGCCAGCGCCGCCACCATCGGCAGGAGCCATCGATCCCGGCGGCGGTTCATCGGCAGCACGTCGGCCTCGAACTCGTCGCTCTTCACCGAGCCTGTGTAGCCGATGGGTATGACCAGCTGGCTCGCCTGCCGGTCGGTATACACGTCCACTGGGGCTACGACGCTCTCCTCGGACTCGCTCGAGGCGAGCGCCGGCAGCTCGAGTACGCCCGGGTCGTGGGCCGCCTCGGGCTCCCGCCCGGTCATCGCCTCGGCGTCGCCTCGCGCCTCGAGATCGTCTGGCGCCGGCGCCTTCAAGGCGGCGCTCGGGGCGTCTAATTGTACACCCCCCTCCGGGGCGCTGGCCTCGGCGAAGAGGCCGGGCCCAGAGGCCTCCGCGGTCGTCTTGGCTGCCGGCCTCTCCTCGAGATCATCGAGAGCGATCACCACCGACTCGAACTCCTGCGTCGTCAAGCGCACGGTCTCGGCTGGTGGATCGCCCACGATCGCTGGCGCCGCTGGCATCGTCGAGACGGTCGGGAGCCTCTGCGAGCGGGCGAGGTCAGCTAAGGTCGCCGGCGGTGGCGGGTCGAGCAGCGTGTCTTCCGACGCCGTCGCGTTGGCGGTCACGCCCTCCGAGGGCCGCGGCTGGCGACGGGAGATCGGCGGGATCCCGGTTGTTGGCGTCGCCGCCGCCACGGCGAAGGTCGGCTCGAGCTGGTACGGCATCCAGCGAGACTCACCCGTGCGCTTGACCAAGGGGTTTTCGCCGAGCCCGCCACGCTGGAGGCGAGCCTGCAGCTCCTCCTCGGTCAGCGGACCGAGCAGGACGAACCACCGCGCCCCGGGAGCGGGGCGTCGCGCCGCGCGGCGCAGCGGAAATGAGGTATCGCAGCGCCGACAGCGCAGCTTCACGTGTTGGCCAGCGACGCGCTCCTCGGCGATGGATCCCCGGTTTCCGCAGCTGGGACACTCCCAGCCGATCGACGCGCTGCCCCGCCGCGGCTCGTTTCTCGCCAGGTCTGCCTCGATCGCCATGCGCTTCTCCTCCGCCTGCTGCTTCCCGATCTACATCGACGGCAAGGCGGCTCGATTGAAGAGCTTCCCCACACATTCGGGACCGAGCCGGGCACAGCACTGCCGGCCGCTCTCTAGGCCTCAGAAAGCTCGCCGTACCACCTGTATGGACGTGCCCCACCAAACTCCCCAACGCCTATCGCGGCCACCTTTTGGCCAAGGTGACCGTTTCACCCCAGGGCTACATCTTGCACGATGCAGGGAGGGCGCATTGGCGCGATCGCCGCTACCTGGCGCTGGTGGACCGTCAGCAGACCAAGGTCGAGTATTTGCTCGACTCTGTGCGCGCGCTGGTTCCCCGCGGGATCCGTCACCGAGCGAACCAGGTCCCCGGGTTTGCGTGGCGTGAGGGTGACACGCTTTACGTGACCACCGCTTACAACGGCTACGCGAAGGTCTCTGGGGGCCGAAATGCCTACTTGAACGCCATCAACCTCAAGACCGGGCGTCTGCTATGGCGTTCCAAGCCTTTGGTCTCCAACGCGAATAACTTCGTCGTCCGTTGTGATGTAATCTTCTGCGGATATGGCTTCACCGCCTCCCGTCGCCGGGTACAGCGCTGCCGGCCGCTCTCTAGGCCTCAGAGAGCTCGCCGTACCACCTGTAGGGCTCATGTCCTCGGCTTCGAAATCGGCTCGGCAGCTCAGCGCCCGGCTCGGTCCCGAATGTGTGGGGAAGCTCTCAAGGGCCGCGGTCCGGTCCTAGTTAGGTTGGGTCATCGATTCGCGCAGACAGTCGCCACCTACCTGGGGCGGTTGACCCCAGCTGTGGAGCTCCAACGGCCGGATCAGGGGCATTTGGGTCGCGTTGCTCGTTGGCGCTTTTCTTGCTAAACAAGACGCTGGAGGTCTCTGCATGCCAGCTCGCCTGATTCACGTCGCCGCCTTTGCCGTGGCTCTTTGCGTCGCTGCCGCTTGCCCCGGGGGCGCCGAGCGGGTGTCGACGAGCAGCGACGCGATGAACGACCAGTCTCCCTCCTTTGCCGACGGTCCGACGCAGGCCACCGCGCTAGAGCTCTCGATCACCACGCCCGCCCGTGGCGCGACGCTGAAGGGCGACCCGGCGCTGACGGTGAAGGGCAGCGTGATCGGTCCCGCCACCGCCGTTACGCTCAACGGCGCGCCCGTCTCCGTCGCCAGCGACGGCAGCTTCAACCACGCAGTGCAGGCGGTCTATGGGATGAACGTGCTGATCCTCGAGGCCACCGACGACAAAGGTGAGGCGCAAAAGCTGGTGCAGTCGTTTTACTACTCGACCCGCTGGCTTCAGACCGATCCACAGAAGCCGTCCACAGCGATGCTCGACAGCGCCGTCCGCGGTTGGCTTGGCGCGTCGGTCTTCGAGAGCGGCGGCGCGCGGATCGACATCGCCACGGTGATCGAGCGCGTGCTGCAGTCGATCGACATCGCCTCGCTGATCCCCTCATCACAGCGGATCAACAACGTCGTCGGCTGCGACCACGCCGACATCACGATCAGCAACGTCAGCTTCAGTCCTGGCCAGGTCGCGCTGACCACCAGCGCCAGCGGGCTCGGGGTGAAGGTCCGCTTCGCGAACCTCAAAGCGAACGTCAAGGCCAAGCTATCGGGCAAATGGTTCAACCCGGCCTGCCTGGTCAAGGTCTCGGGGAAGGTCAAGGCCAGCGCCGTCGAGGTCACCACGACCCTCGACACCAAGGTCTCGGGGGGCAAGCTCACCGCTACCGCCAAGGGTACGGCGGCCAAGGTGAAGGACTTCGACATCGACATCAGCGGCATCTGGGGTTTTCTGACCAACTGGCTCGTCAACAGGTTCGAAGATGACCTCGCGCGTGACCTCGAGTCGATGGTCAAGAGCGAGATCGACAAGCAGGTTGGGCCTGCCCTCGCCAGCGGCATCGACGGCCTAGCCTTCAACGAGGTCCTCGAGATCCAGCCGCTGGTCGGTAACCAGGCGACCTCGGTCACCCTGGCCTCAACGCTCGGCGAGCTGAAGTTCGAAGCCGCTGGCGCCCGCTATGCTCTCGACGGCACAGCCGTGGCGCAGCCGGTCGTGACCCATCCCTCGCTGGGCTCACTGGGCTACGCCTGCGGCGGCGCCTTTGGTTTTACAGATAAGAGCAAATACCCAATGCAGCTCGCCATCGGTGACGACCTGCTCAACCAGCTGCTCTACAGCCTTCACCGCGGCGGCCTGCTGAAGATCAAGCTCGACAAAGAAGAGGCGGGCAAGCTGCTGGCCACCATCGGCAACCTCCCCGTCACCGATCTCCAAGGTGAGCTCGACGCGCTGCTGCCGCCGGTGATCAACACCTGCCAAAGCGGCGGCCCGCTGCTGCAGATCGGCGACCTTCGCGCCAAGCTCGCCTTCAAGCTCATCGGTCAGCCGGCCGAGATCATCGTTCACCTCGCCGTCGAGGCGCCGTTAACCCTTAGGGCCGACGGCGCCCGGATCAAGCTCTCGATCAGCAAGCCTTCATTGCTCGAGATCGAGAGTAAGGACATCACGGCCGGCGGCAGCAAGGTCTTCAAGGCTGTGCAGCTGCTGCTCGAGGCCACGCTCGTCCCGCAGCTGATCAAGCTGCTCGAGGATCGGTCGATCAGCGTGCCGATCCCGGAGCTCGATCTGCAGCAGATGGACGCCTCGCTGCCGGCGGGGACCAAGGTGCGGCTGAAGGTGAGCAAGATCGTGCATCGCGACGGCTATACGGTCGCGCAGGGCAGCGTCGAGTAGCTCCAGGATCCGCGATCGTTCACGGCTCTTCTCAGCACCAAGGCCCTCGACAAGCCAGATATCCGCGCATTATCGTCCACGTCGACGTGTCGGGCTCGATCACGGCCTACGAGCAGGAGGCTGGTCGTCTCGCTGAGCGCTGCTTGCCATGAGCCAACCAGAGGCCCTAGGATTGGGCGCTTTGATGCCCTTGTCTATCTATCGAGAGTGACAACTCGTCGCCTCCTGGGGCCGCTGGATGCGTCTCCTAGGGCCTGGCCCCGGTATGAAATGGAAAGGTCTATGGTCCGGACATCGTTAGACTCTCGCCTGCTGCTCGCGTCGCTCTGCGCTGCGCTGCTCGCCGCCTGTGCTTCGACACCGTCGCCCAAGAAGACGACGGCCACGCCAGCGCCGGTGGGCCCGGCGGTCGCCGCGAAGGCGACAACGGCGGCAACGCGCTACGCTCCGAAGACCTTCTTCAAGACCGTACGGATGTACGGCGCGGCGTTTTCCCACGATGAGACGCGGGTCCTCGTCTCCAGCGATCGCAGCGGCGTGTTCAACGCTTATGCGATCGCTGTCGCCGACGGCAGCGCGACGCCGCTGACCCACTCGACGACGCACGCGATCCGCGTGCGGGCGTTCTTTCCCAGAGACGATCGGATCCTCTACCTCGCCGACGAGGGCGGAAACGAGCTCGATCACCTCTACGTGCGCGAGCTCGACGGCAAGATCAAAGACCTCACGCCAGCGCCCAAGGGCAAGAAGCTGAAGGCGCGCTTCGGCGGCTTCTCCAGCGACAAGACGTCCTTCTTCGTCCTGACCAACGAGCGCGATCCGGTCGTCTTCGATGTCTACCGCTACGCGCTGACAAAGGGCTACCCACGTAAGCGCGTGTTCACCAACAAGGGCAACTGGCGGGTGGAGCGCATCGGTCCAAGAGGGCGCTATGTGGCGCTCTTGAAGGTGCTGAGCAACATCGAGCATGAGGTCTACCTTGCGGACACCAAGCGTCCGCAGCGCAAGCCCCGGCGGGTGAGCTCGCCCAAGGCCAAGGGCGCGCATAGGGTGCTGACCTTCTCGCCCGATGGGCGCACGCTCTACTACGCGACCAACGCGGGCCGAGAGCGCTACGCGGCGTACGCCTACGCCGCGCGCGGGGGCAAGCGCACCCTCGTCCACGAGGTCAACGACGCCGATGTGCTCTTTATGGCGTTTTCGGAGCGCGGGCGCTATCGCGTGGTCGGTGAGGACGTCGAGGCGCGGCTGCGGATGCACGTGACCGACACCAAGACGAAGAAGGTCGTGTCCTTCTCCGAGCTGCCAGCCGGTCAGATCACCGAGCTGAGCATCTCTCGGAGTGAAAAGCGCCTCGCCTTCTACGTTGAGGACGACCGCTCGCCACGAAACCTCTACGTGCTCGACCTGGAAACAGGCAAGCGTCAGCGGCTCTCGAATAACCTCAACCCGAGGATCGACGCCGAGAAGCTCGTCGCCGCGGAGGACGTGCGCTACCCGAGCTTCGACGACACGCCGATCCCGGCGCTGCTCTACAAACCGAAAGGCGCCTCGCCCAAGGCCAAGGTGCCGGCGCTGGTCTGGGTCCACGGCGGCCCCGGCGGCCAGACGCGGCATCGCTACTCGCCGCTGTTCCAGTTATTGGTGCACCACGGCTACGCGATCCTCGGCGTGAACAACCGCGGGTCTCGTGGCTACGGCAAGACCTTCTTTCATCTCGACGATCGGAAGCACGGCGAGGACGACCTGCAAGACTGCGTCTACGCCAAACGCTACCTGGCCGGGCTGCCCTGGGTCGACGGCCAGCGGATCGGCATCATCGGCGCTAGCTATGGCGGCTATATGGTCGGCGCAGCGCTGGCGTTTCAGCCCAAGGTCTTTGCCGTGGGGATCGACATCTTCGGCGTGATGAACTGGCTTCGCACGCTGAGGTCGATCCCGCCCTGGTGGGCCTCATTCAAGCGTTACCTCTACACCGAGATGGGCGACCCCAAGACCGACGCGGCGCGGCTGAAGCGCATCTCGCCGCTCTTCTCCGCCGACACGATCGTGCGGCCGCTGCTGGTGGTGCAGGGCAAGAACGACCCCCGCGTTATGGAGGCCGAGAGCAACGAGATCGTGGCCGCCGTGCGTAAGAACGGCGTGCCGGTGGAGTACGTGCTCTTCCCCGACGAGGGCCACGGCTTCCGCAAGCGGGAGAACCAGATCACCGCCGCCAAGGCCTACCTGCGCTTCCTCGGCAGGCACCTGGCGAAGAAGGCGGGAGCGAAGGAGGCGGGAGCGAAGGAGGCGGGAGCGAAGGAGGCGGGAGCGAAGGAGGCGGGAGCGAAGGAGGCGGGAGCGAAGTAGCGTCGTCAAGCTGCGCCAAAGGCTGCGCCCTTGCCTCGCGGGGGTGTCACCACTAACCTCCGCGCTCATAGAGATAGTCTCCGCGCTCATAGAGATAGTCTCCGCGCTCATAGAGATAGTCTCCGCGCTCAGACCGTCTCCACGCTCAGACAGAGGCCTCCGAGACGAACGCCAGCAGAAAACGAGAGAGATCGTGGCCAAAGACAAGGGAAGCACCATCACCCCCCGCGGCGAAGACTTCGCCGCCTGGTACCAAGACGTGATCAAACATGGCGACCTCGCCGAGCCAGCCGAGGTGGTCAAGGGCTGTATGGTGATCAAGCCCCACGGCTACGCCGTCTGGGAGAAGATCCAGGCCGATCTAGACCGGCGCTTCAAGGAGACCGGCCATAAGAACGCCTATTTCCCGCTGCTGATCCCCGAGAGCTTCCTCAAGAAGGAGGCTGAGCACGTCGAGGGGTTCTCCCCCGAGCTGGCCGTGGTGACCATCGCCGGCGGTAAGAAGCTCGAGGAACCCTACGTGATCCGGCCGACCTCGGAGACGATCATCGGGCACTTCTTTGGCAGGTGGATCTCCAGCTGGCGCGACCTGCCGCTGAAGATCAACCAATGGGCGAACGTGATGCGCTGGGAGCTGCGCACCAGGATGTTCCTGCGCACGGGCGAGTTCCTCTGGCAGGAGGGGCATACGGCTCACGCGAGCCACGAGGAGTCCCTCGCCGAGACGCTTCAGATGCTCGACGTCTACGCCGACTTCGCCGAGGAGGTGATGGCGATGCCGGTGATCAAGGGCGTCAAGACCGAGGCCGAGAAGTTCGCTGGTGCGCTGCGCAGCTACTGCATCGAGGCGATGATGCAGAACGGCTACGCGCTGCAGGCGGGCACCAGCCACGACCTCGGGCAGAACTTCGGCAAGGCCTTCGACGTAACGTTCCAAAACGACAACAAGCAGCTCGAGTACGTCTGGCAGACCAGCTGGGGCGTGAGCACGCGGCTGATCGGTGGGCTGATCATGACCCACTCCGACGACAACGGGCTGCTCTTGCCCCCGAAGCTCGCGCCGGTACACGCCGTGCTGGTGCCGATCTATCGCAAGGCTCACGAGCGCGAGCAGGTCGTCTCGAAGGCCCAGGCGCTGGCCGCTGAGCTGCGCACGGTCGAGCTCGAGGGCGGCGGTCGCCTCGGCGTCGAGGTCGACGATCGAGAGGGCATCAAGCCTGGCGCCAAGTACTTCCACTGGGAGCGCCTCGGCGCTTGTATCCGGATCGAGATCGGCCCGCGAGATATCGCCGACCAGGCCGTGATGCTCAAGCGCCGCGACCACGCAGACAAGCAGAAGGTGCCAATGACCGAGCTCGCAGGCAAGGCCAAGGCCTTGCTCGACAGCATGCAGTCCGAGCTCCTCGCCGCCGCGAAGAAGCGCCGCGAGGACGCCACCTGTGTCGCCAACAGCTACGACGAGGTCAAAGCGATCCTCGGCGACGTCACCGCCGAGCGCGGCGGTGGCATGTTCGTGATGGCGCATATCAAAGACGACCCAGAGTGCGACGCCAAGCTCAAAGAGATCAAAGCCAGCGTCCGCTGCATCCCCCTCGAAGACCACTACGACGGCCCCGGGACGTGTATCCTCACCGGTGAAGAGGTCGAAAAACGCTCCGTGCTGGGCAAAGCCTACTGAAGCCCCATGAGCACGGACCCGAGCCCGCCGTGGTTGGCGGGTGGCGAGCGACCCGATTCGACGCAAACGACCGGGGAGGGAGGTTCGAAATGAGTTGGCAGGCGCTGCTTTCGACAGTGATGGCGACGATGGTGCTCGCCGCTTGCCCTGGCCCCGCTGGGCCCAATGGCCCAGGCCGCGGTCCAGGCGCCGGGATCGGTCCCAAAGTCGGCCGCCCCGGCTGGATCCCGAAGCCGAACCGCTCACACCCCGACAAGCTCTTCGTCACCGGCTCCTGCCATGACCAGCCGAACGTCCGCGCGGCGCGGACCTGCGCGATCGCTGACGCCGCCAAGCAGGTGCGTCAGCAGCTCGGCGCGGCGATGGCGGTGACGATCAAGGGCCAGTTCGTCGAGGATGAGTACAACGAGCGCCGCAGCGCCGGCGCGGCGATCGTGATCGACGGCTGGGTGCTCGTGGCCTACCCACGGGCGCAGGTAGCCAAGGCCGAGACGCGGATCGCCAACCGCGCGATGCTCGGCGTCGCCTGCGGCGCGACGGTGATCGGCGCTTGCGACAACGCCGCCCTCGAGGCCAAAGTGCTCGCCGCGATGGGCAAGGCCGGGTTGAAGGCCGCGCCAGGCAAGCGGCTGCGCGGCGCTGATGCCTTCGACGGCAAGCTGGCGATGAAGATGGCCGCCAAAGCTCGCGCCGCCAAGGTGCTCACGGTGGTGATCACCCCCAAGCCCCTCGGCTCCGAGGACGGCGAGTTCTACGCCCAGGCGCGCTGCGACTACCGGCTGATCGACGCCGTCAGTGGCAAGGTGCTGACCAGCAACACCTACGGCCCGATCAAGGGCGGCCACATCAGCAAGAAGAGCGCCCTGGCCAAGGCGATCGACAACTGCATGGCGAAGCTGCTGCCGGCGGTCGAGACGATGTCCTATTGATGAGCAGGCCGTGAGCGCGCCCCGCAGCTATGACACCCTGATAGCTGGATGAAGCGGGCTGCGCGGGGGGTAGACGACAGCTCTGGTTTTGGCGCACACTGTCGGTATGGTGAGGACCTCTTGGTTTGTTCTGGGCGCTGTGTTGCTCGTCGGTTGCGCGGATACCACCGCGCCGGGTGAGGAGCCTGACACCGGGATCCCCTGCGAGGCAGGGACCAAGCGCTGCGACAACAACGTCTTCAAGAGCTGCGTCGACGGCAAGCTGATCGAAGAGGACTGCGGCTCCAAGACTTGCTTTCTCGACTACGGCTGCAAGGTCTGTTCGCCAAAGCAGGCGTATTGCGATGGCCAGGACACCTACCAATGCGCAGATGACGGCGAGTCCTCCGAAAAGACGGGCAGCTGCAAGCCCGAGCAGCAATGCGTCGCGGGGCAATGCATCGATCTCTGCGACGATCCCAACCGCAAAAAGAGCAACGTCGGCTGTCACTTCTGGGCGGTCGATATGCCCAACGAGTACTACTGCGTCTCGCTCGACGGCGGCGCGACCTGTGGCCTCCAGTATGGCTGCGCGGCCTGTCAGCAGGTGGCCCTCGCCGTGACCAACACCAGCACCTACAAGGTCAACGTGGTCGTCGAGATCAACGAGGCCAAGCCTGGCGAGCCGCTGAAGCTGAAGAAGATCGACGAGAAGGTCGTCGGCGGCAACGGCATCGGCCTCTTCATGCTGCCGATGCGCGAGGTCGACTGCACCACCTGGGAGAAGGACGCCACGGGCAAGCTGCGTCGTAAGAACAGCAGCCAGAGCTGCGTCTCGTCGCGGGCCTTCCGTATCACCTCCAGCTATCCGGTGGTGGTCTATCAGTTCAACCCGCTGATCAACCAGTTCTCCAACGGCGCCTCGCTGCTGATCCCGAGGGTCGGCCTCGACAAGGACTACTACGTGATCGGCTGGTCGACCAGCAACCCCGTCGCCATCCCGATCCCGGGCCAGGCGATCGAGGGCATCCCGGACTTCACCAACATCACGATCATCGGCACCGAGGAGAACACCGAGGTCACGGTGACGCCGACGCATCCCATCCAGGCCAGCCCCGACGGCAAGGTCCCAGCGGCGAAGGCGGGCGAGACCTTCAAGGTCAAGCTCGGCCCCTTCGACGTGCTGAACATCAACAGCATCCAAGACTTCGCCAACAGCACCGGCGATCTCACGGGCACCCGAGTAACAGCGGATAAGAAGATCGCCGTCTTCAGCGGCGCGCAGCGGGCCAGCGCGCCGGTCAAGCTCGACAGCTACAACCCCAAGCCCCCCTGGCCTGACGACGGCAAGAGCTGCTGCACCGAGCACTTCGAGCAGCAGATGTTCCCGATCTCGGCGCTGGGCAAGCGCTTCGCGATCACCCGCACGCCGGTGCGGGCCAAGGTCGGCGCCGAGCCAGACTTTTATCGCGTCTTGGCAACCGAGAACGACACCAAGATCACGACCAACCTGAAAGAGTTTCCCTCGTTCAGCCTCCAGGCGGGAGGGCAGGCCAACTTCTGGGCCACCACCGGCTTCACCCTCGAGTCGAGCAAGCCGCTGATGATCGCGCAGTATGCGGTGAGCCAGGACTATGTGGGCGATATCGGCACCTCCGGCGGCGATCCGGAGTTCGTGGTCTTCCCGCCGGTAGAGCAGTACCGCAAGACCTACGTCTTTCTTACGCCGCCGACCTTCACCCACGACTACGTCGTGATCAGCACGCCAGCCAACAACTCGATCGAGCTCGATGGCAAGTCGGTCAACGAGGAGTTCTCGACAATCTGCAAGGCCAAGGCGACAGGCAAGATCGACGGCGTCGACTATCGCCAGCTGACCTGCGAGCTGCCCATCGATGGCCCGCACCGCGTGATCGCCAAGGAGCCCGTGGGCATCACGGTCTACGGCTACTACAGCGTCGGCTCCTACGGGTTCCCCGGCGGCGCGGACATCCGCGAGATCAACATCAAATAACCCCAGACTCGAAGCGGCGCAGCAGCGCGACGCAGTTGATCCCGCCGAAGCCAAAGGCGCTCTTCAGCGTGGTCCGGGCGTCGTGCGCCACCGGGCCGTCGCCATCACAGATCTCGAAGTCGATCTCCGGATCGCGCTGCTCGACGTTGATCGTCGGATGCAGCTTCTTGGCGCGCATCTGCAGCACGGCGCCGACGATCTCGCAGAGCGCCGAGGACCAGCAGGTGTGGCCGAGCATCGACTTTGGGGCGTTGATCAGCGGTTCGCCAGCGTAGCGCTTGCCAAAGATGCGTCGCAGCGCGCGCGCCTCGGCGAGGTCGCCTCGGGGCGTCGAGGTGGCGTGGCAGTTGACATAGTCGACCTCGACGGGCTCGACGCCGCTGCGATCGAAGAGCCGGTTCAGCAGCGCGACCTGACCGTCCTCGTCAGGGATAGGCCGGTGGTTCGCGCTCGAGCTAGCCTCCACGCCGAGCACCTCGGCGTAGATCGGCGCCTCGCGGCGGCGAGCCGACTCGAGCTCCTCGAGGAGCAAGCAGGCGCCGCCGTGGGAGGGGACGAAGCCCTCGCGGCGGGTGTCGAAGGGGCGGCTGGCGCGCTGCGGTGTCTCGTCGAAGGTGAAGCGCGAGATCGCGCCGAGGAGGCCCATGGCGTGGAGATCGAGCGGGTTGTAGTCGAGCACGGGGCCGAGGCAGAGCGCGCGCTGGTAGCCCCGATGGCGGATCTCGTCGAAGGCCAGCCGCAGCGCCTGGTTGCCGCTGGCGCAGGCGCCGCCGACGGTATAGGCCGGGCCGGCGGCGCCGAGCAGCTCCGAGACCCGCGCCGCGTGATCCGTATCCTGACGCTTCACCGTCAGCATCACGTCGATCCACTCCGGCTCCTTCTCGAACTCTGTGCGCGCTTTGTAGACGTAGTTGGCGTTGAGGTTGTGGCCGCCGACCACCGTGGCGAGCTCGCGGTCCAGCGCCGGGACGCCGTCTCGTAGCCCGCGGAGCAGGCCGGCGTCGCGGTAGGCGTCGAGGGCCAGAAGCAGGCTCAGCCCCGTCGACCAGGCGCCCTTCTTGACCAGCAGCCGCAGGCGGGTCCAGAGCGCCTCGGGCAGCTGGCTCATCAGCGCGCCGACCCGCGCGCCGACGTCATAGTCGGAGAGGTCGCCGCCAATCTTCGACTCGATGGTGCTGGTGTCGAAGCCGCGCCAATGGCTGATCGCCGAGCGTCCGGCGAGGAGGGCCTCGAGGTAACCGTCGAGGGTGTCCGAAAGGGGCGTGTTGATCGCCATTCCTGTGATCACCACTCGTCGGCTCAATGTGACGCTCCTCTGCGGCTGTTTTCACGCTATCGGTCGTGAGACAGCAGTGTAAGCAGCGCGGCGCGCTCCGGCAAAGCGAATCCCTGGCTGGCCTGGTCGGCAGAAGCCTCTTGCGGCGCCGTCCACCGCGGCGCGACGAGGATGGGCCAGCTCCCGCATGGTGGTCGTCGTCGAGGCGGAGCTGGGGCGCCGCCCCATCGCGAAAAAACCCCCGATCTGCCCATAGAAGTCCGTCGCCCTGCCTGCTAGGCTGCGCGCCAAGGCGCGACCTGACGCAGACGGTTGGTCCCTCTCCGATCAGGTGTCTGGATGCATCGAGCCTGCGGGTGAGGGTCCCGTCCAGGTAGGCGCCAAAGCCTGGTAGCAGGCCCCAGATGCGCGGTCGAGAGGCCGTCGTCCGAGGAGGTAGGGTCTACCCATGCTGGACACGTCTACTTTGACAATCGCCAAGATACGCGCGCACTTGAACGACAAGGTGCACGACGCCCTGGCTGGCGCCGGGGCACCCGATGCGCGGGTCGAGCTCGCCCCGGCGCCGAAGCCCGAGATGGGCGACGTAGGCTTCCCGGTCTTTGCGCTGGCCAAGGTGCTGAGAAAGGCCCCGCCGCTGATCGCCAAAGACGTCGCCGCGCGGATCGAGCCCGACGCCGTGATCGCCGAGGTCAACACGGAGAAGGCCTACGTCAACCTGCGTCTCGATCAGGGCACCTTCTGCGAGGTCGTGCTACGCGAGGCGATCGAGCGCGGTGAGCGCTTCGGTGGCGATCAGGTCTTGGGCGAGACGAGAATGCGGTGGATGGTCGAGTACTCCTCACCCAACACCAACAAGCCGCTGCACCTCGGGCATCTGCGCAACAACCTGCTCGGCGCCTCGGTGGCCAAGATAGCGGCGTTTTATGGCCACGAGGTCACGCGGGTCAACCTGGTCAACGACCGTGGCGTGCACATCTGCAAGTCGATGCTGGCCTACGAGCTCTGGGGTGAGGGCACAGACCCGAAGAAGGCGGGAAAGAAGGGCGATCAGCTCGTCGGCGACTTCTACGTGCTCTTCGACCAAAAACTCGGCGACGAGTACGCCGCGTGGAAGGCCACGCCGAAGGCCGAGGGGGCTGCCGAGGCCGAGGACAAGGACGCCTACTTCAACAACGTCAGCGAACTCGGCGCCAAGGTGCGCGAGATGCTGCGCGCCTGGGAGGCTGGCGACGAGGCGGTCGTGGCGCTGTGGTCGAAGATGAACCAGTGGGTCTTCGACGGCTTCGATCAGAGCTACGCGCGGATGGGCGTCGGCTTCGAGCGGGTGCAGCGCGAGAGCGAGACCTACAAGCTGGGCAAGGCGATCGTCGAGGAGGGCCTGGAGAAGGGCGCGCTCAAGAAGCGCGACGATGGCGCGACGGTCTGCGACCTCGAGCAGGTTGGTCTGCAGGGCGAGAAGGTCTTGCTCCGCTCCGACGGCACCAGCGTCTACATGACCCAGGATCTCGGCACCGCCGAGCAGCGCTTCGCAGAGCATGAGCTCGACAAGCTGGTCTACGTGGTCGGCGACGAGCAGATCTACCACTTCGACGTGCTCTTCAAGATCCTCGGGCTTCTGCGACCAGGGCTCTCCGAGCGCTGCTACCACCTGGCCTATGGGATGATCCGCCTGCCCGAGGGCAAGATGAAGAGCCGCGAGGGTACGGTGGTCGACGCTGATGACCTGATGGACGCGATGCACGAGCTGGCCGCCGAGGAGCTGAAGGTGCGCGCGGCGGACGGGCACGCCCACGTCGAGGGCATCGACGAGGCGGAGGTCTCGCGTCGAGCCGAGGCGATCGGCATGGCGAGCCTGAAGTACTTCCTCTTGAAGTACGCGCCGAAGACCTCCTTCGAGTACGATCCGAAGGCCTCGATCGAGTTCACCGGGCAGACGGGGCCCTACGCGCTCTACAACTACGGTCGGACCCGCTCGCTGCGGCGCAAGGCCGAGGCCGCTGGCGATGATCTCAGCTTCGACGTCGCGGCGGTCCGGCAGCTGGGCACGCCGCAGGAGCTGGCGTTGACGCGCAAGCTCAGCGACTGGCCCGAGGTCGTCGCGCGGGCCGCGGAGAACTACGATCCCTCACGGATCGCGGAGTACGTCTTTGAGCTCTGCAAGGCGTTCGCGTTCATCTTCACCGACAAGGAAAACCATCCGATCGCGACCTGCGAGGACGCAGCTCTGCGCCGCGGGCGGCTGCTCTTGGCCGACGCCGTGGGCAACACGATCGCCGTGGCGCTGAGCCTGCTGGGTATCGACGTGCTGGAGGAGATGTGATGAAGCGGGTACCGGAGGTCGACTATCGGGTGCTCAAGGCGCTCGCCGACCGGAACGAGCCGGTGGGGATCGACGCCCTCGCCGAAGAGCTCGCCCTCGATCAGGCGCAGGTCGCGGCGGTCTGCATCGGCCGAGACGAGGTCGACGTCGATGAAGAGGATCACGTCGAGCTGCGCCTCGGCAGCAAGGGCAAGCCCCTCGGCGGCAAAAAGCTGCCCGAGCGCGCGATCGTCGAGGCGCTCTCTGCGGCCGGCGGATCGGCGGAGCTGAAGCAGCTGCCGGAGCTGACCGGCCTCGAGCAGAAAGAGGTCGGGCAGTCTCTGCGCTGGCTCAAGCAGAAGGGCTGGGCGACGCAGGACAAGACGACGCTGGCGATCACCGACGGCGGCAAGCAGGCGATCAGCGACGGTGAAGGCGACGACGAGAAGCTGATCGGCAAGCTCCACGAGCTGGGCACGATCGAAGACGACCAGGCGACCAACCTCGGCATCGACATCGCGCTGGCGCGCACGCTGCTGTCTGGGCGCAAGGGCGTTGTCGACGAGAAGCCGCGGACGCGCCGGCGTGTGCGGCTGAGCACGGAGGGGAAGGCTGTGGTGCGCGGGGGCATCGAGGCCCAGGCGCAGGTCAACCAGCTGACCTCGGAGATGCTGCGCACCGGCGAGTGGCGCGCTGCGGCGCTGCGGCCCTACGACGTGACCCTGCCAGCGCAGGAGGTCTATCCCGCCAAAGAGCATCCGCTGGTCAGCGTGTTTCAGAGCACGCGGCGGGTCTTCCTCGAGCTGGGCTTTTCGGAGATCGTCAGCTCCTTCGTCGAGTCATCCTTCTGGGACTTCGACGCGCTCTTTCAGCCGCAGGATCATCCGGCGCGGGACATGCAAGACACCTTCTACATCGCCCAGCCCCAGACCTGTCGGCTCCCCGACGGCGAGGTCGTCGACCGCGTGCGCCATACCCACGAGGACGGCGGCGACACCGGCGGCGTCGGCTGGCGCTATCGCTGGGACGAGTCGATGGCCAAGCGCCCGGTGCTGCGCACGCATACCACGGCGGCGACGATCCGTGCCCTGGCCGAAGACCCCAACCCGCCGCGGAAGGTCTTTATCGTTGGCCCCGTGTTTCGCCGCGAGACCGTCGACTATAAGCATCTGCCGGTCTTCCATCAGGTCGATGGCGTGATCATCGACGATCGGGCGACCTTCGCCACGCTGCTGGGCACGCTGCGCGCCTTCTATGAGAAGATGGGCTTCGAGCGCTTCCAGTTCAGGCCGGCGTTTTTCCCCTACACCGAGCCGAGCGTGGAGGTCTTCGTCTGGTCCGAGAAGAAGAAGGATTGGGTCGAGATGGGCGGCGCGGGGATGTTCCGCCCCGAGGTGACGCAGCCGCTGGGCTGCACCTCACCGGTGCTGGCCTGGGGCCTCGGCCTCGAGCGGCTGGCGATGTTCCGCTACGAGCTCTCGTCGATCGGTGAGCTCTATCGTGCCCGCCTGGGCTGGCTGAAGGATACGGTGCTATGCCGGTAATTGGGATCCCCGTCGATATGCTGCTGTCGCGACTGGGGACGACCCTCGGTCGCGACGATCTGGTCGAGCACCTCCAGCACCTCGGCTGCGACGTCGAGGGCTACGCGACGCTGCGGCGCTACCGCTGCGATCGCTGCGACAACATCCTCGAGATCACCGCCAGGGAGAACCCGCCGGTGCTCTGTGATCGCTGCGGCGCCGACTACCGCGAGGAGCCGTCGCTGCGGGTAGAGCTCGGCGAGAGCGACGTGATTCGAATGGAGCTGCTCGCCGTACGGCCGGATATGTTTGATCCGGGCGGCCTGGCGCGGGTGTTGCGGACCTACCTCGGTGAGGTGACGCAGCCAGCCTATGATCTTCAGCCGCCGACCTGCCACGTCGAGGTCGAGCAGGCGCTGGCCGACGAGCGCTCCTATCGCCCGGCCATCGCCTGCGCGATCGTCCGCGGGATCAGCCTCGACGACGACAAGATCAAGGTGATCATGAAGCTGCAGGAGAACCTGCACTGGGCGCTGGGCCGCGATCGCAAGCACGCCTCGATCGGTGTCTATGATCTCTCGACGGTGAAGGGGCCAGCCTACCAGTACCGCACCGTGGGCAAGGACGAGCTGACCTTCACGCCGCTGGGCTACGATCCCGCTGATCCTGCCGAGGCCGTTACCCCGCAGGCGATCCTCGAGGAGCACCCGAAGGGCAAGGCCTACGCGCGGCTCTTGTCTGACTTCGAGCGCTACCCGCTGCTCTGTGACGCCGAGGGACAGGTGCTCTCGATGCCGCCGATCATCAACAGCGAGCAGACGCGGGTGCGTCAGAGCACGCGCGACTTCTTCATCGACGTCACCGGCAGCGAGGAGCGGATCGTCAACAAGGCGCTGAACATCCTCGTCACCAGCCTGGCCGAGCTCGACAGCGAGGTCACGCTGGAGCAGGTCACGATCCGCTACGCCGACCGCGAGGTCGTCACGCCGAACCTCGATCCGCAGCTCATGCACCTCGATCCGGCGATGCCGCCGCGGATCATGGGTGTGCCTCTCGCCGAAGAGGACGTCGTGCGGCACCTCGTGCAGATGGGTCATGGCGTCGAGGCCGGCGTCGCGATCGGCGAAGGGGAGGGCGACAGCGGGCTCTTGGCCGTGGCCGTTCCCGCCTACCGGAACGACATCATGCACCCGATCGACCTCGTCGAGGACGTGACGATCGCCTACGGCTACCACAACATCGACCCGCGGCTCGTGCCGACGATGACCGTCGGCAAGGAGCAGCCCATCGAGGTGCAAGCCAACACGATCCGGCGCGCGATGACCGGCCTGGGCTACTTCGAGGTGCTGACCCTGCTGCTCTCTTCAGAGGAGCAGCAGTTCGACGCCCTGCGGCTGCCGCGCCCCGACGACAACGTGCGTATCGACAACCCGATCAGCGTCGAGCAGACGATGATCCGGATGTCGCTGATGCCCGGGCTGCTCGACACCCTCGCGGTCAACACCGACCATGAGATGCCGCAGCGGATCTTCGAGGTCGGCCAGATCTCGCGCTTCGATCCCGCCGTGGAGACCGGCGCCAAGGAGCTGCCGAGGGTCGCTGGCGCGGCGATCGGGCCGAAGGTCGACTACTCCGAGATCCGCACCGCCGTCAGCGCCCTCTTGCGCGAGCTCGGCTGGACCCTCGACGCTCAGCCCTCGGAGCACCCGACCTACATCCCCGGCCGCGGCGCCGAGATCATCGCCATCCAAGGCGACGACCGCCGCGTCGTCGGCACCATGGGCGAGCTCCACCCCGAAGTCCTCGAACGCTTCAAGCTCGTCCAGCCTGCCTCCGTCTTCGAGGTCGACCTCTCCAAGCTCGCCTGATGGTTTCCCGACCGTCTGGCGCCGATGACTCGTCGCGGCGCAGGGCTGCTTCCCAACACCCAGCAAAGCTGTGATAATGCCACGCGAAATCTCCTCCGGTTAGGTGATGGCGAACGCTCCAAAGCCCAGCATGCCTCCCGGCAGCCAGTTCGGCGCGTATACCCTGGTGAAGCTGATCGCCGTCGGGGGGATGGCAGAGATCTATCTCGCCACCCACAAGGGCGTCGGCGGCTTTGAGAAACAGCTCGCGCTGAAGGTGATCCACCCCGAGTACGCCGACGACAAGAGCTTCGTGCAGATGCTCGTCGACGAGGCGAAGCTCTCGGTGACGCTGAACCACCCAAACATCGTCCAGACCTTCGATCTCGGCCAGCTAGGTAGGATCTATTACATCTCGATGGAGTTCGTCGACGGCTGCGACTACTTCCAGCTGCTGCGGAAGATCACCGAGCACCAAGAGGTGCCGGTGCCGGCGGCGCTCTTCGTGGCGCGGGGCGCGCTCGAAGGGCTCGACTACGCGCACAACAAGGTCGACGAGGCCACCGGGCAGCCGCTGAAGATTATCCATCGCGACATCAGCCCGCAGAACATCCTGGTCTCCCGCCGCGGTGACGTGAAGCTGGTCGACTTCGGCATCGCCAAGGCGGCCAACCTCTCGACCAAGACCCGCGCCGGCGTGATCAAGGGCAAGCTCGTCTACATGTCGCCGGAGCAGAGCTGGGGCGATCCGGTTGACCAGCGCACCGACATCTTTAGCGCTGGGGTCGTGCTATACGAGGCGCTGACCGGGGGCTCGCTCTATCTCGAGACCAACCCGGTGAAGCTGCTGCAGCAGGTCCGTAAGGCAGAGATCCCCCCGCCTTCGTCGATCCGGCCGGAGCTCGACGCGGAGCTCGACGCGGTGGTGATGCGGGCGCTCGCGCCACGACCAGCCGATCGATACCAGAGGGCTAGTGAGTTCGCCGAGGCGGTGGGTAGCTATCTCCAGCGACATCGTCCGCAGTACGACGCGATCGCGCTCGGGGAGTTGGTGGAGCGCGTGCTCAACCGTGAAGCGCCACCAGCCCAGAGGCAGGTAGCGGGGATGGAGCGCGATGATTTCGCTGCGGAGCAGCACTCGCTGATCTTCTCGGCCGAAGAGATGATGGAGGGCGCCGATGGGCAAGACCTCTCGGCGCCACAGAGCGGCGGAAGCCCGGGGTTTTCCCAGCGAGAGGGGCCCGATGTGGAGTTCAATGTGCCTGTTGGACAGCAAGACCTAGGCAAGGGCGCCTCGGCGAAGCTGATGCTTCTCGAAGAGGACGGCACCAAGAGCTTCGATATCGAGGAGCAGTTCATCATCGGCCGAGGTGGCGATCTGCGCCTCTCGGATGGCCGCGTGTCGCGCCGCCACGCGCGGATCGTGGCGCATGAGGGCGGATACCTGCTCGAGGATCTAAAGAGCTCCAATGGTACCTACCTCAACGACGAGAAGGTTAGAGAGCTCAAGCGCCTCAAGCACGGCGATCGGATCCGTATCGGGCCGTTCAAGATGCAGTTCGTGCTCGAGAGCGCGCGGGCGCCTGCGCCTCCGCCGCGGTCAACCCCACCGCCGCCCCCCCATAAGCCGCCGCTGCCGGCGACCGGTGCCCAGCCGCGTCCCGGGCCGCCGCCCCCCCCGCCGCGGCCGTCGTCGCCGCCTCCGCCGCGACTGTCGTCGCCGCCTCCGCCGCGCCCGTCGTCGCCACCTCCGCCGCGCCCGCCGCGCCCGTCGTCGTCGCCACCCACCCCTGCGGTAGCTCGTGGGTCTGCCGGACCCACCTCGCCCGCGCCGACCTTCGCTCCTGAGGGCGCCGCGGATATGACCGCCAAGCCCCGACGCTTGGCCTGTATGCGGGTCAAGATGGACGATGAGACCCTCTCGCTGCCGATCGACGGGCGCCTGGTGCTAGGGCAGCGCGTCAGCGTCGGCGACATGCCCATCGACGGCCCCTCCGGCGTCGTCTCTCGCCGCGGCGAGGCCTACTGGATCGAGCCTGTCCCCCATCGCCACCCCATCGCGCTCAACGGCCACCCCCTCGAGCGCCCGACCCAGCTCAGCAGAGGCGACAACGTCGTCGTCGGCACCCTCGAGCTCCAGTTCGCTCTTGGCGATTAGGAGCACCCCCACCCATTCCTCCCGTCGCCGGGTACAGCACTGCCGGCCGCTTTCTAGAGCGCTGATCAGCTTACCGGACCGAGCTGCGCGAAGGATGCGGAATCACAGCGTAGGAGCGAGAAGGGCGCCTGCTTTTAGCAAGCAACCGACG
>PDPC01000120.1 GCA_002747355.1 Pseudomonadota bacterium
AAAGCGGCCGGCAGTGCTGTGCCCGGCGACGGGAGGAATTTGTAGGGGTGCTCCTAAGAGCTTCCCCACAAATTCGGGACCGAGCCGGGTGCTGAGCTGACGAGCCGCTTTCGTCGCCGAAGAAACGAGCCATACTGGCGGTACGGCGAGCTTTCTGAGGTATAGAAAGCGGCCGGCAGTGCTGTGCCCGGCGACGGGAGGAATTTGTAGGGGTGCTCCTAAGCGTCGGGGTCGACGCAGACGCTCTGGCAGGCGGGGAGGTTCTTGTCAGCGCCCGCCAAGTCCTTGCCGGCGAGGGTCACACCCCAGCATTGGGTCTGGTCATCGGGGTTGCGGGAATACGCGATCTTCTCGATGAAGCACTTCGCGCAGTCGGTGGGCTTGAAGCCCGTCTTGTACATCTCGATGCCGATCTTCTCGCAGCCTGCGAGGCAGGTCGCCATCTGCGAGAAGCAGGAGTCGGCCTCCTCGAGCTTGCACCGGGTCTTGCAGAGGCCGGGCACAGGATCTGTCTCGTCGTCGCCACCGCAGCCGACGAAAGGGGCGGCCAGCGCGAGGCAGGCGCCGAGGGCGAGGGTCAAACGAAAAGCTCTCCAAAAGCTCGACATCTTCAATACTCCTAGCTCATGCGCCTGGCGGCGTACCGTGTCCCCATCGTCGAGGACCGCTCTTGAGGGCAGTCTACGCGGTGGGCACAGAGCTGACAACGTCAGCCGGACCCGATCGCCAGGCGTGGTCAGGAGGCGAGCTGAGGATCAGCTCTCGCCAGCCTTGGCCACGTGCTCGGTGTAGCCAGCGCTGCGATGCCGCGCTGTCGGCAGGTGGGCATCCCAGCAGGCCGGGCTGCAGAAGTAGAGCTTCATCCGCCCGCTCTTGCAGGTCGAGACTGTGCACTTGTAGAAGGTGTCGCCGAGCTTTATCTCTTTGCTACACATGCAGCACTTGCCAAAGAGTTCCGCCATCTGCGCCTCGTCCCTCGCGTCAACCGCGTGGCGCTAGAGTAGCGAAAAACCGAGACGCCGAAAACCACCGCGGTCTCATCCCGCCACGGCGCTGGCCTGTCACCCCATTATCGCCCATGCTGCTGCCATGTCTCGCTCCACCGCGCCGCGCGTTCACGTCGTCTCCCTCGGTTGTCCGAAGAACACCGTCGACTCCGAGCGGATGGTCGCCATCGCCGATCAGCAAGGGCTCGCCATCGCCCGCGACCCCTCCGAGGCCGAGGTGATCGTGGTCAACACCTGCGGCTTCATCGAGCCGGCCAAGCGCGAGTCCATCGACACCATGCTGCGGATGGCCGAGCAGAAGCATAGCGGCCGCTGCCAGACGCTGGTGATGGCCGGCTGCCTCTCGCAGCGCTATCCCGAGGACCTCGCTCGTGAGCTCCCGGAGGTCGATCATTTCCTCGGTACCGCTGATCTCGGCCGCCTCGGCGAGGTGCTGGCCCGCGCCGGAGGAGGCGTGCCACGTGAAAACGCCCCGATCGAGCGCGTCTCTGTCGGCGCGCCAGAGGGCCTCGAGGAGGCCGACTATCGTCGACAGCTGATCGGACCGCCGCATACCTCCTATCTGAAGATCTCCGAGGGCTGCAACCGCCCCTGCGCCTTCTGCAGCATCCCGATCATGCGCGGGCGCCAGCGCAGCCGCAGCGTCGAGTCGCTGGTAGACGAGGCCAAACAGCTGGTGCAGCAGGGCGTGCGAGAGCTGATCCTCGTCGCCCAGGACTCGACCGCCTACGGCAGCGACCTGCCGCGGGGGAGCGCCAACCTCGAGCTGCTGCTGCGCGCCCTCGACCAGATCGAGGGGCTCTCTTGGGTCCGCGTGCACTACGCCTACCCCTCGATGATCTACCCGCCACTGGCCGAGGCGATGGCCGAGCTCCAGAGCGTGGTTCCCTACATCGACATGCCGATCCAGCACGTCGACGACGAGCTCTTGCGCCGGATGCGCCGCGGCTACACCGGTCGACGAGCGCGGGAGGCGGTCACCTCGCTGCGCGAGCGGATCCCTGGCCTCTGGGTGCGAACGACGATGTTGGTCGGACACCCAGGGGAGACCGACGAGGCGCATCAGGCGCTCCTGCGTTTCGTGGAGGAGCTCTCGATCGATCACCTCGGCGCCTTCGTCTTTTCCCCTGAAGAGGGCACGTCCTCGGTCGACCAACCCGACGAGGTGCCCGAGGAGCTGGCCGAGCAGCGTCGCGCGGAGCTGCTCGAGCGACAGCAGCGGATCAGCCGCGAGCGCCTGGCGAAGCTGAGAGGCCAGACCCTCGAGGTGATGATCGACGGCGTCAGCGACGAGAGCGAGTTTCTGCTGGTCGGACGCCACGGAGGGCAGTCGCCGGAGATCGACGGCCACGTGATCCTGGCCGACGCCGAGGGCCAGCCCGGTGAGCTCGTGCGCGCTGAGGTGCGTGACAGCGCCGACTATGACCTCGTCGCGCATGCCCTACCTACGGCCTGACACCAAGTAGGAGCTTCCCCCCCGGCCTGACACCAAGTAGGAGCTTCCCCACACGTTCGGGACCGAGCCACAGATGTGGGTGCTCTCAAGAGCCCCCCTACGCATTCGGGACCGAGCCGGGTGCTGAGCTGCCGAGCCGATTTCGTAGCCGACGACATGAGCCATATGGGTGGTACGGCGAACGTTCTGAGGCCTGCGCCTCGGCCACGCCTACCGCCACGGTCCCGGCCGACATCTCTGCTGCGGAGGCGCCAGCTCCACGCGGTGAGCGACCTCGGCGACGCTGACGCTCGACGCCTTCTACGTCAACGCCTGCGGCGCGACGTGCCGACGATCTCGAACGATGGACGTCCGCGGCTGCGAACGCCACCGGCGTCGCATCGCTGCGCGACGACTGGCGCCAAGAGGAGCGCGCGATGACCGAGACCCCACGCGATGACCGAGACCCCACGCGATGACCCCGCGCGATGACCTGGACCCCGCTGGCTTTGTTGCTCGTCAGTCCGATGGGTCCGTCAGGGCGCGCCTGACCACGTCCTCAAGAGCGCGGCCGCCACCTCGTCCGATGTGTATGTAGCGCAGGCGCCCCTGCCGATCGACGACCACCAGGTGTGGCAGCGTGTGGACGCCGTAGGCCGCCGCGACGCCGTCGCGGGCGCGGAGGACGACGATCTTCGAGGGCGCCTTGCCGGCGCTCGCGCGAGCCTCGCGACGTCTGGCAAGGAAACGCTCGAGGTCGCGCCCTTCGCGATCGACGCTGATCGCCAAGACACGCAGCCCGGCGCCGTGGTGGGCGTCGGCGAGGGCCTCGAGGGCGGGGTATTTGGCCACGCAGGGCGGACACCAGGTGGCCCAGAAGTCGAGCACGAGCACCTTGCCTCGCAGCTGTGTCGAGGTGTAGCGCGTCCCCGCGAGATCGGTGAGCGTGAAGGCGGGCGCCACCTCGCCCCGCCGCGGCGCCCGCATGCCTCCGCAGTTCAGACCGAGCCAGATCCCGTTGGTCAACAGAAGCCCGATCGCCACGGCGACCACCACGAGGCCAGCGACACGGGCCGCTATTGATCGAGCTGCTGGGCGGTCGGCGTCGTTGCGACTCATGATCGGGCGCTCCGTATGCGGGCCCGCAGCGTCTTCACCGCCAGCGCCAGCAAGGCCAGAAACCAGAGAGCGCTAGCACCGAGCACGACGTAACGCCAGATCGGCTGATAGAGCTGGCGCACGGCGAGGGCGAGGAGGCTCGTGGCGAGCTGCAGCGCCAGAGCTGGCAAGGCGCAGAGCGCCACCACGTCGAGGTGGCGGACGGCTCGCCCGCTGGCTGTCAGGGCCTTGAGCAGCACGCCACCGATCACTACCGCCCCGAGGGGCACCAGCATCAGCTGCGAGAGCACGCGGAGCATCACCATCGCGCCGCTGAGCACGTCGATGTCGAGCAGGGTCCAGCCCGCCCGGCCCAGAGCCGGCATCTGCAGACCGACCGCGAGGGTGAAGAGCAGCAGCAAAAAATCGTTGAAGCCACCGCGATGGCTCGTGCAGTGCACCTCCAGCGTCTGCCGCGGCGTCACGATCATGCCGCCGAGGCGGTCGAGGAAGGGCAAGACGATCCCCGAGCGCTCGTCAGCGTCTGCGGGCGCCATGGGGGGCGGGTCTGAGGAGGCGCTCATGCCAAAGGTCGAGCCGACGTCAGCCGCTCTTCTTGTTCATGTGCCGGCGCGCAGCCTGTACAACCTGGGCGGGGATGTTCTTCGAGCGGGTCAGCGCGCGGAGATCGTTGCCTCGTAGGTGCGTCAAGAGGCGCATCGCGTGGGCCAGCGGCGTCTTGGGGTTGTTGGCGAGCGCCAGCTTCACGGCGTAGCTCTTCTGCCACTCCCGACGATCGCAGATGTAGCGGATCACGTCTTCGCTGAGGCCGCGGTTGCTGGCGTACTTGACGACCTCCTGCTCGGAGACGCCAGGTGATTTGATCGCCGCCATCGCCACGAGCCGGTTCGAGTCACGGATCAGGGTCATGCGATGGAAGACGTTGCCCAGGGTCGCCAGCCGGATCTTGGCGTTGATCGACATCTTGCTGATGGTCTGCTCGTTGCGGCCAGTCTCCTCCTTCTCTTCGTACTCGAGCTCGCCAACGGGCCCCTCGTCGTAGCCCTCCGAGAGAACCGAGGCGAAGACGTCGTCCATCTGCCCCTCGGGGGCGACGACGGGCTCCGGGCTGGCCTGCGAAGCTGGCGTAGCGCCCATGATCGCCGTCACGAGCTCCTTGTACTGCGGGATCTTGTCCAACACGAGGCCGTTGCGAATCGCCAGCTCGAGCAGCCGATCGACCGTCGACATTCGGGCGTTTTTGTTGAAGTAGAGCGCCTCGATGATCGCCGGCGTGCGCAGCAGACGCTGAGCGTTCTGGGCCAAGATCTCGAGCTCTGCCTCGCGGAGCTGACCGGCGAGGGTCACGAAGGTCTCATCATGGGTGTAGGGGTTGAGCAGCACCTGCCTCATCACCTCTGGCTTCGCGATCACCTGGCTGGAAAAGAGGTCGATCACCCGCGGATCGAGGGGACCAGCGAGGGCTGGGCCGAGGATGTTGTCTGGGAGCCGCTCGCCGCTCTGCTTGGCCGCGCCGGCCAGCTGCGGGTCGGCGTCGAGCTGTAGCTGGTAGAGCACCGTGAGCAGGTCGCCAGGGCCCATCGGGACCAGACCGCGGGCGGCCATCATCTTGGCCGGCGCCGGCGTTGTCGGCGCGATCACGCGCGCGACGGCGGGAGAGACGTGGGCTGGATCGAGGGGGGTGTGTTGCAGCGGCATGAGCATATCGTGTGCAAATCTGGGGCGATACGCAAGCCCCAGTCCGGCGCCCTGTGTTGACGCTTTTCCAGGTCGATCACCTTTTGCTCGCGCCAGGGCAGCGCTGGCGCCTGCTCGGCGACGGTCTCGGCGATCAACCGTCGCTCCAGGTTGTCGAGCCAGCGGGCGGTCGAGGCAGCCTCTCGCCACGCGGATCACCGGCAGCGCGGCAACCCTGATGTAAACAACCCTTCGAGCTGGGCGTAGACGTCGGGATGGGTGAGCAGATCGAGGTGACCGAGGCCGCCGAGGGTCGACAGCTCGAAGGGAGTCCGCCGGCTAGTGGACCCGTCGGGTGCTGGCGTCGAGCTCGGGAGGCGCACCAACAGGTCACCGAGCAGCTTCCCCATCGGGTGCTCCGGATCGCGAGTAATCGTCGCGCCGATGAAGCAGGTCGCGACGTGCTCGAGGTAAGGGACGTCTTCGCGGTAGTCGCGAAGGAGCGCCTCGGGATCGAGGTCGCGCCACTCCTTGTCCTGGGTGTAGCCAAAGCGCAGATCTTTGATGCCATCGCTCCGCGCGGCGATCACCTCTGCCGGCACCTGGGTGCCCGCGGTGTCGATCCGACCGAGCAGGTTGACCGCGACGTTGGCCAGCTTCTCGAGGGGCGCGCCGTGGTGGGGCGAGCCGATGCAGACCAGCTGATCGAGACGCTCGACCCAGTGAAGCCCCCGCTCGTTGGCCTGATGCGCGGCGCTGCGGCAGACCAGCCCGCCCATGCTGTGGCCCACCAGCGCGAGCTGCTCGAGCTCGAGGGGGTAGCGCTCAACCAAGACCTCGAGGAGCTCGGCGAGCTGGGCGCCGCTTTCCGAGATGTGACGGCCCGTGTTGTAGCGGAGATAGAGCGAGGTAAAGCCGTGAGGCGCGAGGCGCTCGGCGAAGGTCTGCCCACGCCCTGGTGGCTCTCCCTCTCCGTCGCCGTCACCTTCGACGTACCGGTCAACCCCGAAACGCCAGGAGCACTCGTTGGTCGCGAGTCCGTGGACGAAGAGCACGAGACGCGACGTCGCCTCGGGAACGTGTTCGGCCAGGGCCTCGGCTGTGACCTCTGGCAGCGGCGGCGCGGCGATCGCCGCGTGCAGCGTCATCCCAAGGTCGAGCTCGTTGCCTCGCTCGCGGAGGTAATCGCCGAAGGCGCCGTTCAGCGCGCTCTGGGCCGCGTCAACCAACCACGGCCTTGCGCCCTCACGGCGCGTCGATGGGTCGTCGGAGGTCGTTGGCGCAGGCAGCGCATCCAACGCCAGCTCCGTCGCCGCCTCGACACCGCGATTCACCGCCAGGATCGATCCATAGACGAGGTCGGCGATCGCGCGATGTGCGCTGTCGACGGCTCGCGCCACCTCGGCGACCTCGGGGACGTGCTCGAGGCGCCGCAGCTGACGCTCGGCGACGACGTGGTGGGTGCGTTGCACCAACCGTGTGATCTCGTCGACCCCGTCGGTGACGAGCGTCTTCCAACCCCGAAGCCTACCCATGATGCGAACTCTACCGCGCCTCACTCTTTCAGGGGGCACGTGGGCGACGCTCAGGTGGGCTTTTTCGGCAACACTCGTCAACGCAGCGCCGCAGTCCGTGCCGCGAACGAGAGGGTGGTCAGGGCCAGCGGCCCGACCTGCGGAGCTTCTGACCGAGCGCTTGGTCGCTCGAACTCGCCACCACGTCGCAGTTCACTGTCTACGAGAACCCAAACAAGCGAAGCCGGCGACGGGTGCCCTTTCTGCTCGACGTTCAGGCCGATCTCCTCGACCGCCTCGCCACGCGCGTCGAGGTGCCCTTGGCGCTCGCCTCCGAAATGCACCCGGATCAACACCCGAACCCAGCGTTCGACGTGGATGGCAAGGCGGTCGTGACCGCCGACGTCACGGGTGTACCGATGTCAGCCATCGGCGCGCCAGTCGCCGACTTGGGCGCGAAGCGCGCGGCGATCCTCAGCGCGCTCGACGTTCTCTTCGCCGGAGTGTAGGCGAGCTCGATCTGGCGCGAAGACACGCCTGACAGACGCGAGGCAAGCAGGAGCTCACGCGGCGAGCGGCTCGAGCAGCGCGGTGGCGATACGAGCGAGCTTGGCGCGGACCTTGAATTTGCGGCTGTAGACCGTGTTGACGCTCACGCCGAGCTCGGCGGCGAGGGTCTGAGGGGAGCGCTCTTCGTGAAAGCAGGCGACGACGAAGTCGCGGTCGGCCGGCTCGAGGCGCTCGAGGGCGGCCTGCGCCAGCCGCATGGCCTCGACCTGCTCGAGGCGAGACAGGGGAGAGGAGACGTCGACCAGGACGCGATCGACCGTGGGCATCTCTTCGAGGTACCTGTGCTCGGCGCTGCGGGCGCGGAGCTGGTCGATGGCGCAGTTGGTCGCGATCAGGCCGATCCAGCTGCTGAGCCGGTAGCCGCGGTCCGGGTCGTATTGGCGCAGCTTACGGCGGTCGTCCCGAAGGATCACGACCCAGACCTCGGCGACCATGTCACCGAGCTCGGTCAGATCGAAAGAGGCCCCGTAGCGGCGCAGCACGCGGCGCACGCAGCCGATGATCAGCGCTTGGTACCGGCGACAGAGACGATCCCAGGCCTTCTCATCGCCGTCGAGCGCCGCGTCGAGCACAGCCAGCTCCTCTTCGCGATCGCCGGCGCGCGACGTGGTGCGGGAAGCGCCGCGGCGGTTAATAGCGTCCTGAGTCGTCGTGAAGCTCATCATGCCCTCTCATGTAAGACCGTGTCAGCGTTGGTCGGAGGGGCATACTCACGTGCGTACAGCGATTGTTATCACGCTCGAAAAAAACCACCAAAAAGTTCCAAGCCCTTGAAATATATAATGTCTTTTGCGAAACGGATGCCTTAGAGCTTCGGCACCCATTCGGGACCGAGCCGGGTGCTGAGCTGCCAAGCCGATGTCGTAGCCGAAGACATGAGCCACACGGGTGGTACGGCGAACGCTCTGAGGCCTAGAGCGCTGACCAACGTACCTCCCGTCGCTGCGCTGGTCTGCGAAATCACGGCGGTTGTTGCTCGTCGGTTGCTTGCTACCAGCAGGCGCCCTCCTCGCTCCTACGCCGTGATTC
>PDPC01000201.1 GCA_002747355.1 Pseudomonadota bacterium
AGCGAGTTGAAGGCGTAGAGGAAGCTGCCGCCGCCTGGCGGTCGCGCGACGCCGGCCGTCACGCCACGGTCCACCGTGGCGATGTCGAGCCCGTCGTTGAGGAAGGTCCAGTCTGTCGATGCCATCGCCCAAATCTCCTTTGAAAAGCCGCTCCTTCAGATCGTGGTGGCGGGGTCCCAGTCGTTCTCGAAGTCCTCGCGGCCCTGAGCCCCCGCGTCGAAGAGCGCCGTCGCGCTGGTCACCGCGCCCCAGGTCCAGGCGAAGGCCTGGTTCCCGCTCCACTGGTCCTCGAAGTCCTCCCGCGGCTCGCCGTCGAACACCCCCACCACGCCAGCGACCTCGGCCCACGACATCGCGTAGCTGTCGTTCGCCCAGCCGCCCTCGCAGTCCTCGACGTCGTCGGGTCCGAAGCTCGCCGGCAGCTGCTGCGCGGGCGGCAGCTCCCAGAGGTAGAGGTCGTTTTCCCAAACCTCCTCGAAGTCCTCGAGCCCCTCGGGCGAGGTGTCGAAGAAGGCCCGGACCACGGGCACGTCCTCGAGCGCGAGCCGCAGCGCGACCCAGCGCTCGAAGCCCTCCCAGGCGAGCTCTGGATCGGCCCCGAACCCTGCGATCGACTCGAGGCCCGTCACGGACGCCAGCGTCCAGTGCACGGCCTCGCCCGGCAGGAGCCCGGCGTCTTCGAAGCTGGGGTTGAGCACCGGCATCAGAGCGGCCCTCCCGTGTCGCCGTTGGTCAGCGTCACCGTGCCGAGCACCGGGAACTCCTGGACGCGCAGCCGCACGTCGGCGGGCAGCCCGTTGAGCGTCAGGTCGCCGGGCGCGTCGCCGATCTTGCGCACCCCTTCGGTGTCGCGGATGACGTTGAACACGTCGGACCAGGCGATCTCACCGACCGGGTTGCCCTCGGCGTCCTTGAGGTTGAAGCCGAAGTCGACGCGTCGGTTCGGGGTGCCGTCGGGCTCGGTGACGCGGAAGTACGCCTGCAGGTTCTCGACGATGCGGGCGCGCACCGTGGTGCCCGACACGCCCGCGCGGAGGAACACGCGAGCGGCGACGTCCAGGCGTCGGTAGACCGGGTCGAGCACGCTCACCTGGAAGGTCAGCGTGCAGGGGTAGACCTCGGTGACCTGCTGGAGCACGAGGTTCTTGAGCGCCGGCGTCGGCACGCCCCCGCCCTGCGGGATGACGTAGAGGACGCCCGCGTTCTCGTCGATGCTCAGGTCCTCGTTCGAGGTGAGCATCAGGGCCCGCGCCACGCCGGGCAGCCGCCGTGCGTTGATCTCGAAGTCCTCCCTCGCGACGCTGCGGGTCATCGCGCGCAGGCTCTCCGGCGCAAGCAGCCGCGCGGAGGCGACGCTCTGCCGGTCGGTCCCGCCGGTCGCGGGCAGCGGGTTCGTCACCGACACCTGGACCGGGCGCCCGTGCACGTCCATGAACGCGCCCTCGATGACGACGAGCCTCCCGGCGTCGACGTTGCCGCCCGTGCCGCCGCCGGTCTTGTAGCGGACCGTGACCGTTCCCGTCGGCGGCAGCCCGTTGCGCCCGTCGCCGAAGCGGACGGACGCGCGGTCGTTCTGGTCGACGCGGACGAGGAAGTGCCGGTCGTTCGGGCCCGAGTCGAGGAAGCTCTCCACTTCGGTGTATGCGCCCGTCGGCGTCGACA
>PDPC01000121.1 GCA_002747355.1 Pseudomonadota bacterium
TCGCCGTCGAGATCGCTCGCGACGCGAAGCTGCGCGGGGCCGTGCCCCTCTTGGTCGAGCAGCTGGAGCTCAAGCGGCTTCCGCGGGCGATCGTGATTCGGGCCCTCGGGGCGATCGGCGATCGTCGCGCCCAGCGCCCCCTGCTCGGCCTCCTCGGGGCCAACTCCGTTGACATCCAGCTCGCCGCCCTGGAGGCGCTGAAGAGGCTGATCGATGGGCGGGCCGCGGAGCCACTGGCGCGCTGCCTCGCCAGCCCCAACCGAGCGGTGCGACGTATCGCGATCACCTACCTCGGGCGTCTGCGGGCGCGCATCGCCACCCCAGCGCTGATCCGCCTGGCCCGCACGGCTCCCCGTGATGAGGCGCGTCACGCGGCCACCGCGCTCGCCGCCATCGGAGATCCCAGGGCCCAAGACGAGCTGCTGCGCTTGCTGGTGCATCACGATCGGCTCCTGCGGCGCATCGGCGTACACGGGCTCGCCGCCCTGGCCCCCGCGCCAAAGGTCGCGCGTCGGGTGCTGACGATGTGCAGGCGGCAGACGCTGCTCGTCCGCTCGAGCTGCCTCCAGGCGCTGGGCAACCTGCTGCGAGGCAGCACCGACAGCGCCGTGCTGAGCTACCTCGCCTCGAACATCGGGCTTGGCGATCACACCCTCTTTCTCTCGGCCCTCGACGGGCTCGCGGCGATGAAGGATCCCCGCATCGTGAAGATCCTCTTAGGCCGGATCCCGCAGCTCCCCTTGGCGCTGAAGCGTCACGCGGTGGAGGCCCTGGGCAACCAGCCGAGCGCAGAGGCGGTCAGCGCGCTACGGAGGCTCCTCTCCGACAAGGAGAGCGCGATCCGCGGCGCCGCGGCGTGGGCGCTCGGCAAGCTCAGGGCGAAGACAGCGCGCGACGACCTCCTCCGCGTCGCGCGCGGGAAGGGTTGGGCTGCGCGGATCAACGCCACCGCGGCGCTCGCGGCCTTGCGCGATCCCTCGATCGCCTCGGCGCTCAAGAGCCTCGCCGCCGATCGTGCCCCCTATGTGCGAGCCAACGCGCTGCTCGGCCTCGGCTGGATCGCGACCGGCGCAGCCCCCTCGGTGCCTCAGCTCGTCCGCCACGCGCAACACGATCGAACGCCCTGGGCGCGGGCCAACGCGCTGCGCGCCCTTTTCGCCATCAAGACGACACGGCTGACCTCGAGCGAAGGTCGGCCGATCACCAACGCGACCCTCGCCAAAGAGATGGCCAAGGTCGATCTGGACGATCGCGTGAGGCACATCGCGGCGACGCTCGCCAAGAGAGGATCGAGGGCGGTCCGCGAGCAGAAAAACCGCCAAAGCTGGATCGGGCTCTACCTGGTCGACGCTGAGGGGCGTCCGCTGTCGAATAGGCGCTATCTGCTCATCACCCCCGAAGGGCTCGTGAAGGCCAGTTACGCCGACATGCGATCGCAGGGCTGGGAAGAGCGCCTGCCAAAAGGGCGTTGTCATGTTGAGCTCCCCGTGAGGCCCCTGGCCGCCTCCCCGGCGTCTACCGACGAGTAGCCGCAGAGGCCGTCGTCGACAGGTTCCTGATGCGAAGGTTGTCACCCCCCAAAGCACCAACAATTCCAGCTTGTTTGGTCCCATAGCGACCATGTGCTCCACGACACACATGACGCGGCTGTCCTAGTTCTGGGGCGCGTTCACGCCTGCCTTAGCTTTTTTGCCTAACGATTCCAAACAGATAAGCAAAAAGGCTCACATGGCACGCACCTTGAAGTGCTAGGCGAGCGATGCACAATCCGGCATTGACCAGTGGCGCTGGCACAGCAGCTGCTACCGCAGCCAACCCTTGCGCCCAAGCCGCCTCGGATCGCGCCTTCGAGCGGGAGGCATTGGTTCATAGCGGCGACCTCCGGGCCGTCGCGCTGCGCTACACCCGCAACGAAGGTGATGCCGATGATCTCGTGCAAGAGACCCTGATGCGGGCCTACGCCGCGTGGCATCGCTTCCAGCTCGGCACCAACTGCAAGGCCTGGCTGCTTCGGATCCTCACCAACAGCTTCATCAACGAGTATCGCCGCAGCGTCAAGGAGCGGCGCTGGCTCTCGCGCGAGGACCCGCTGGTCTGCCCTAGCCGCCGGCGCGCCGCCGCCGACCCTGAGGGCGTGCTGATGGAGAGCTTGCTCTCCGACGAGGTGAAGGCCGCGCTCGCGACCCTCTCATCAGACTACCGCCAGGTGGTGATGTACGCCGACCTTCAAGGCCTGAGCTACCGGGAGATCGCCAACCGCGTTGGCTGTCCCATGGGCACGGTGATGTCTCGCCTACACCGCGGGCGCCGGCAACTCGGCCGCATCCTCGCCAGCTACGCCCGCGAACAAGGCATCTTGAAGGCAGCCTGAAGCCGGACCGCGCGGCGGCTGCCGCCACCGCCAGCTCAGCCTGCGCCGCAGGCCTTCTCCAAGGCCATCGAGATCTCGTCGGCCATCGGCTTGATCATGCCCTCGTCGGGCCCCTCGACCATCACGCGAGCCTTGCGCTCGGTGCCCGAGTAGCGCACCAACACCCGGCCCTCGTCGCCGAGCTTCTCCTCGGCGGAGGCGATCAACGCCTTGACGTCGCTCAGCTCCTCGAGGGGCTTCTTCTCCGCGACCTTGACGTTGACCAGCACCTGCGGGAAGCGTGTCATCACCTGGGAGAGTTCGGAGATCGGCTTGTTTTCGCGGAGCATCGCCGCGAGCACCTGCAGCCCGCCGACGACACCATCGCCGGTGGTCATGAAGTCGAGGAAGATCAGGTGACCGGATTGCTCGCCGCCGAGGTTGAAGCCGCCGCGGCGCATCTCATCGACGACGTACCGATCCCCGACGCCCGTGCGGATGACCCGCCCGCCGTGGGCGGCGATGCAGCGCTCGAGACCGATGTTGCTCATCACGGTGACGACCAAGGTGTCGTTGACCAGCGTCTCCTCGGCGAGCATCCGAGTCGCGATCATCGCCATCACGGCGTCGCCATCGACGATCTGCCCCTTCTCATCGACCACGATCACGCGATCGGCGTCACCGTCGAGGGCGATGCCCACCGAGGCGCCCTCCTCGACGACCTTGGCCTGTAGGTTCTGTGGATAGAGCGCGCCGCAGTTGTCGTTGATGTTTCGACCGTTGGGCTGCACGCCGAGGGTCACGACGTCGGCGCCGAGCTCGGTGAAGACCTCGGGGGCGACCTTGTAGGAGGCTCCGTTGGCGCAGTCGACGACGATCTTCATCCCGTCGAGCATCAGATCGCTGGGGAAGGCCTGCTTGAGGAACTGCACATAGCGCCCGCGCACACCCTGGACGCGCGAGACCTTACCGATCTCCTCGCCGTGGGCGCGCTGCGACTCTAGGTCGTCAGAGCCCATCAGCCGCTCGAGCTCGATCTCCGTCTCGTCAGGCAGCTTGAAGCCATCGCTCGCGAAGATCTTGATGCCGTTGTCCTCGAAGGGGTTGTGGCTGGCGCTGATCACCACGCCAGCGTCGGCGCGCATGCTCGAGGTCACATGGGCGACCCCCGGCGTCGGCAGCGGCCCACAGAGCAGGCAGTCGGCGCCCATCGAGGCGATACCCGCGGCGAGGGCGTTTTCGAACATATAGCAGGAGCGTCGCGTGTCCTTCCCGACGACGATCTTGCGGTGCTTGAGCCCCCCCTGCCGCTTGAAGAGATAGGCCACGGAGCGCCCCAGCGAGAGCGCCACCTCAGGCGTCATGGGATGAACGTTGGCCACGCCACGGATACCGTCAGTGCCGAAAAAGTGCCGCATCATTTCCTCTGTCAGGACCAACGCCCTACGGTAGAGGCAAAGGGCGAGAATCAGGAGCCCGGTGCCGATTGTTGGGGGATAGAAGACGATCGGCCAGCCCGGCCAACCTGTCAACCCTGGCCTGCGGTCAGACCACCCGAACGCCAGCGAGGACGGCGGCCAGCTGTGGCGGGCTCGCCGCCGAGACCTCGCCCCTAAAACCGGGTCATGACACACCACCGTCGCACACACGCAGCGCGTGAGAGGTGTTAGCCTGCGACGCATGTGGTCTTTGTCCCGATCGCTCCTGCTCGCCTTCCCAGCGCTGCTGCTGGCTCTGCCGGCCGGCGAGGCGACGGCGGGGCCGCTCTCGAAGAGCGGGGTGATCGTCGCCGATGATGGGACGGTGCTGATCGACGGCCAGCGCGCCGGCAAGCTGAAGCTCCCGGCGGGTCAGCGCGCGCTGCAAGTCGAGCGAAGCCGCGGCGCCCGACGTGCCTTGATCGGCGTCCACGTGGTCGCAGCCGACGGGCGCGCCGCCTCCCTCGTGCGCGCCAAGAAAGGCGGCACGACCAAGACGGTCTTCAACGGTCCCACCGGCCCCCAGGGTGTCGATGGCGATTGGAGCCTGCACCTGGAGCTGCGCGGCGGACAGCTCCTGCGCTATCAGCGGCGCCCTGGCTTCACCCGCTGTGATGGGGCCCCGGCGCTGCTCTTTCCCCAAGTCTACGATTTTCGCGGCCAGCGCTTCCGTTCGGTGGTGCTGCCTCCCAAGGGCAGCACGCTGCGAGCCACCCTCACGGCCAAGCGCCTCGGCGCGACACCTACACCCGCGATGAGCACCTTTCGCCCGGTAGCGGCCTCCACCCAGCTGGGCGACGGAGGCCACGCCAGCGAGCTCTCGGCGCCTTTGGAGCTGACCGACGGACACCCGGAGCGTCCCTGGATCGAGGGCCGCTCGAGCGACGGCCGCGGCGAGTGGGTCACCCTGCGCCGTGGAGCGTCGCCCTACACGCTGCGGGCGCTGCGCATCGTACCAGGCAACGCCTCCAGCCCCGCCGCCTTCGCCAGTCATAACCGGCTAGCCAGCGTGATCGTCGCCCTCTCGGCGAAGCGGCGCTACCGCGTGCGCTTCCCTCGCGATCCGCTGCTGGCCCGCGGTGACGTCCGCACGCCCTACGAGATCGTGCTTCCAGAGCCGAGCGACACCCGCTGTATCACCGTCGTCATCGAGGCCGTCTACCCCGCCAAGGGGGGCCCGCGGCGCGGCGGCCGCACCGCGATCGGCGAGCTCCGCGCCGTGACCGATCTCGCCGGCGCCGCCGGGCGCGCGCGGCTGCTGGCCGACCTGCAACACCAAGACGAGGCCCGCGCCCGCGCCGCGATCAACGTGCTGGCGCTCCAGGGCGACGCCGCCCTGCCGCTGCTGGCCAAGCCCCTGATGACGGCCCGCCGCGGCTCGGCGCTGCTCTCGCGGCTGCTGATCGTGCTCGGTCGTCTCCGCAGCCCAAAGGCTGCCGCCCTCGCCGCCGGAGCGTTACCGCGCCTCGGCCCGCGAGGCCGGCGGCTTTTGCAGGAGCTGCTCCGCGGCCTCGGCCACCAGGCTCGCCCGACGCTGGAGTGGATGCTCCGCGGCGAGGGCGATCCGGGGGCGGTCATGGCGGCCCAGCTCCTCGCTCGGCTTGCCAGCCCGGCCGCCCGCAAGGCGCTGCTGGCTCAGACCGGCGCGCGCTCCCGAGCGCGGCGGGCCGCGGTGGCCGCAGCCATCGGCGCCCAGCGCGACCTCGTCGTCGTGAAGGAGGCGCTGGCCGCGCTGCAAGCGACGCCCCTGAGCACGCAGACCAAGGGTTCTTTGGCGCGACGGGCCGATCTCGTGCTCGTCCTTGGGCGGCTGGGTCGGCGTCTCACGGCGGGACGCCGCGCCACCCTCGCCGCCGAGCTTCGCCGCGGCTGGCCCGAAGACGACGCGGACGCCACCTTCGAGCTGCGCTATCGGCTGATCAGAGCGCTGGGTCAGCTCGATGGCCCAGGCCTGCGCGCTTGGCTCCTGAAGCGATCTCAGGGTCGCCGCGCGGTCTTGCGCTGGCAGGCCGTGCTCGCGCTGGCCCGTGACCCGGACGACGCCGTGACCTCGCGCCTCGTCGCCGCGCTTCGCGACAGCGACCCGCGCGTTCGCGCCAGCGCGGCCCAGGCTCTCGCCTCACGCCGCGCCGCCGGAGTCTCCAAGGCGCTGCAAGAGGTGCTACGCTACGAGGGCTGGCCGATGGTGGCGCGAGCCGCGGCCGCCGCCCTCGGCCAGCACTGCTCGCCAGCCACCGACAGGGCGCTTCGCCGCGCGATCGCCAAGCGCGCGCTCGGCATCGACGTCGCCGCGCTGGGCGCCCTCGCGCGCTGCCGTCCGGCGAACCTCTTCGACACCCTCCTGACCTACGCGATGAGCCGTATGCAGCCTTTGCCCCTACGCCGTCGGGCGATTGGGCTGCTCGATCGCGCGCTCGTCGGCAGCCGCGCGCGGATCATCGCCAGCCTCTTTCTACGCCTGCGCCGCGCGGCGGCGAGCAGCGCCGCCGCCGAGCAGGTCGCCGCGGCCTTCGCCCGCGCCCTCGGCCGCGTCGGATCCGGTGTCACCGCCGGTCGACCGCTGCGAGACGCCCTCGCCCTCGACCCCTCGGTCGCGATCCGCTCGGCCGCCGCTCGCGCCCTTGGCCAGGTCTGCTGGATCCCCTCGGTCGGCGCCTTGCGCCGCGCCCTCGCCGATCCGGCGCCCGCCGTGCGACGCAGCGCCCGCGACGCGATCCACAGCTGCCGGCGGAACGCTACAGCCCCCAGGCGCCGTCGCAGGTGAATGAATGGCCGGCTTCTTGACTGTCGGGGTGCTAAAGAGCTTCATCTTGGCTGTGTAGCCTGGTAGCGTTTGTCGTCGCGAGCTCGAGCGGATGGAGGATCGCGATGCGTTATGTCCTTGGCGTCGCGCTCGCTGGTCTGCTGGCCAGCGCTTGCAGCGTGGGTATGCGAGACGATCCGAACACGGCGCGCCCCGACCAGGGGCCAGGCGTCGACAACGGCGCGCTCGACACCACGGGTAACCTCGCCGCGGATCAAGGCCCAAGACCCGACCAAGGCCCACGACCCGACAAGGGACCAAGCTGCGGCAACGGCCGCCGCGAGAGCGGTGAAGACTGCGACGGCTCCGAGCTCGGCGGCGCCAGCTGCGAGAGCCAGGGCTTCGCCGGTGGGGCGCTGGCCTGCAAGGGCAGCTGCCGCTACGACGTCAGCGGCTGTACACGCTGCGGGAACGGCAGCATCGACGACGGCGAGGCGTGTGATGGGGCCCAGCTCGGCGGGGCCAGCTGCAAGAGCCTCGGCTTCGCTCACGGCACCCTGAGCTGCGACGCCGGCTGCCGACTCGACAAGAGCAGCTGCGTCAGCATCGGCTGCGGCGACGGCGCGCGCAGCGGCGCCGAGGAATGCGAGGGCCAGGATCTCGACGGCAAGACCTGCACGAGCCTCGGCTTCGACAGCGGCCAGCTGCGCTGCGCCAGCAACTGCACCTTCGACACCAGCGGCTGCTGGCGCTGCGGCGATGGGATCATCACCGCGCCGGAGGTCTGCGACGGCTCCAACCTGGGTTCGCATACCTGCAAGACCCAGGGCTTCTACGGCGGCGTGCTGGGTTGCCAGCCGGGCTGCAAGCTCCTCGACACCAGCGGCTGCCACGACTGCGGAGACGGCGTGATGAACACCGACGAAGAGTGCGACAGCGCAGACCACGGCGGCAAGACATGCAAGAGCCTGGGCTACGACGGAGGGACGCTGAGCTGCGATGGCTCGTGCAAGCTCGTCACCAGCGGCTGCTACGGCTGCGGCGACGGCGCCCTGCAAAGCCAAGAGCAATGCGATGGCGCGCTGCTCGGCGGCCAGACCTGCGCCGGCCTCGGCTTCGACGGAGGCAACCTGACCTGTAAGGCGAACTGCACCTATGAGACCAGCGGCTGCCATCGCTGCGGTGACGGCACGAAAAACGGCCTCGAGCCATGCGATGGCTCAGACCTAGGCGGTCAGACCTGCGGTAGCCTTGGTCAGGGCACGGGCACTTTGGCCTGCACAGGGAGCTGCACCTTCGACACCTCGGCCTGCGGCGCGACCACCGGGGCGCTGGTGATCAGCGAGCTGATGCCCGATCCCTCGGCGGTGGTCGACGCGAAGGGCGAGTGGATCGAGATCTACAACGCGGACAACAAGACCATCAACCTCAAGGGCTGGAAGCTCAAAGACCTCGGCAGCGACTCCCACGTCATCGCCAGCGATGTGCTGATCCCGCCGGGCGGCTACGTCGTGCTTGGCAACAACGACGACAGCGCCACCAACGGCGGCGTCACCGTCCGCTACGACTACGGCGGCACCTGGTACCTGGGCAACAGCGGCGATGAGGTGCTGCTCTTCGATCCGCAAGACACCCTCATCGATCAGGTCGTCTACGGTGGCACCTGGCATACCGCGGGCGCCTCGATCTCGCTGACCAACCTCGGCGCGGACAACAACGTT
>PDPC01000122.1 GCA_002747355.1 Pseudomonadota bacterium
ACCCGGCTGTGCAAGACCCGGCTGTGCAAGACCCGGCTGTGCAAGACCCGGCTGTGCAAGACCCGGCTGTGCAAGACCCGGCTGTGCAAGACCCGGCCGCGCAAGACCCGGCTGTGCAACACCCGGCCGCGGAAGACCCGGCCGGCGCCGCGGAGGAGCCCGCCGAGTTCGTCAGCGACGACTCAGCGGAGGAGCCCGCCGAGATCGTCAGCGACGACTCAGCGGAGGAGCCCGCCGAGATCGTCAGCGACGAACCAGCGGAGGAGCCCGCCGAGATCGTCAGCGACGAACCAGCGGAGGAGCCTGCCGAGATCGTCAGCGACAGCCCACTCCCCTCACCGCCGATCGATCCTGCGACCCGACGCACGACGCGCTTTCACGCCACGAAACCCCACGAGACCGATCAACACCCCGAGATCCTTCGTGACCAACCCGCCCGCGGCAAGCGACGCTCCACCGAACGGATCGCCGGTTTGGTCAAGGACGAGGCCACCGAAGATGGGCCTACGAGCGTCCCCGCCGCGACCGAGCTCCGATTGAGCGCCGCCGCCGGGCTGCTCACCGAGGACCCTCCGCTGGGCAAGCCCCCCCCTCCTGAAAAGCCGACGGCGACGACCGACCCACACGCGCCCTTGCCCCTCGACGAGGCGCTGCTGGCGATGACCCGCGCTACAACTCGAGATGAGGTGCTGCTCGCGGCGCTCCGGGGGGCGCGCTACTCGCTGCCGGCCGTAGACCTCTACGTGACCCAAGGTGCCGGTCAGCTGCGCGGCCGCTTCGCCTCCCGCGGCTCCAGCTTCGACGCCGGCGCGGTCCGCCAACGCCTGCTCCGCCTCGATTTACCCTCCGTCGTCGCGCGCGCCGCTCAGGATGGCGCGATCTACATCGGCCCTGCCCCAGACACCGACGCCAGCGCCACTGTGCTCCTCGAGGCCGAGGTCTTGGCGCCACACCTCGCCATCGCGCCGATTCAACTGCGGGGTAAGACCGTCTGTTTGCTGATCGGCCATCACCCCAACGCCCCCGTGCCCTCGTCAGTCCGTGGACCCCTCGATAGGCTGGTGGAAGGAGCCGCCTCGGCCCTGGTACAGCTGATTCTACGAGACAAGCGGGCCCGTAGAGAAGCGCCAGCCAAGCCTGAAGGCAGCGAGGCCAACGCCAGCGAGGCCAACGCCAGCGAGGCCAACGCCAGCGAGGCCAACGCCAGCGAGGCCAACGCGTCGACAGCGAAGCGCGCAACGACGACCGCTCCCACCAAACCCGTCACGCCCTTCCGCCCTCAACCGCTGGAGGAGCCTGCTCCCGTCAGAGCAGATGAATCGGCCCGAGACCGGGATCGCCCCCAGCACGCGTCGGGCGAGATGGAGATGGCAGATAGCCCGTCTGCCTTCGAGGCTCGAGGCGCCGATGATGCCTTCAGCAGCGACACCGAGGTGCGCAACGTCATCGTCGACTTCGACACCGAGATCGCCGACCGCTCCGTCGACGAGCTCCTTGGAGACCTGGACGGAGGCCAAGGCAACGCTGCCGACATCCTCGCCGAGCTCCGGCGTCGCGGACGATCGGGGATCGATAAGATCCTCAATCGCTTCCCAGGCGAGCTGCGCTTCGATCGGAGCAAGACTCGCGAGCTACCGCTGGTCAGCGAGTGCAGCACGATCCTGCGGGTGCTGATGCACATCGGGCGAGCCGTCATCCCTGGGCTGGCCCCGCTGCTCGCGCACGGCGACGATGATGTCCGCTTTTACGCGACCTATCTACTCTCGGAGCTGACCTTTCCCGAGTCAGTGGCGCTGCTTGCGGAGCGACTCCACGACAGCGATCCTGCCGTCCGCCACGCGGCCGCCTATGGCCTCCGGCGCTGCAAGGAGCTGAGCCAATACCCGGAGATTCTTCAGGAGCTTCGCGAGGACCTCGGCCACCCGCAGCCACGTCCGCGGCGCGCCGCGATGGAGGCGTTAGCCGCGCTTGGGGATGTCGTCGCGACGCCTTCTTTGATCGCTCAGCTGCGCGACGAAGAGCAAGAGGTCGCGGAGGCGGCGCGGCGCGCGCTCGTGCTCCTCACCAAGCAAGACTGTGGGACGGGACCGAGCGCCTGGCGCAGTTGGTGGGACCAGAACCGACAGCGGCACCGCATCGAGTGGCTTATTGACGGTTTAATACATGAAAACAATGACATATGCGAATCGGCCTGGTTCGAGCTGAAGGAGCTCACGGGGGTGGGCTTCGGCTACGACCGCGACCTCTCACTCGACCAGCGCCAAGAGATCCGGCGTCGATATATGCTCTGGTGGGCAGATAAGGGGTTGCTCGACTTCGGCCGTTTCGGCTAGCGTCGCTTGAGTGCTGATCGCCTCGCCGGGCTCTCTCGCGATCATCTCTCGAGTACCGCGCTCCGCGGAAAAAAGTGAAGGGTCTTTGGTCATCCTGGGACCGATCCGATTTGGACCTTGCACCAAAACGAGTAGGCTGGGAAGCCATCTGCCATCGAACACGTTAGTTCGAGGGGCGCGTTGCGCGCACCCTCTGTATTTGGAGGTCATTGATTATGCATAGGTCCCTAGTGTTTGCCCTCGCAGCCGTCTTCATCGCTGGCTGCTCCAACACCGACGATCCCGGGGTGGGCGACGGCGGCAAGATCGACGTCACCACCTTCCTCGACGGAGCGCTCGCCTGCGACCCCAACAAAGACTACGACGGAGACGGCATCCTCAACGGCGAGGAGGGCTGCCTCTACGGCCGCGACAGCGACACCGATGGCAACCCGGACTGGCAGGACTTCGACTCCGATGGCGACGGGATCTCCGACGCGATCGAGGCCGGGACAAAGGGGAAATGCAAGGGCAAGGCCAAAGAGAAATGGCCCTGCGACTCCGACGGCGATGGCGTCCCGGACTACCTCGACATCGACTCCGATGGCGACAGAGTCCTCGACAACGACGAGGACACCAACGGCGACGGCCTGCTCGGCTGCTGCCTCGTGGAGTGTGGCAAGCCCAGCGAGTCCCAAAAGGGCACCTGCATCCTCAACGCCGAGGGCTGCGGCGGCGGCCAAACGTGTATCAACGGCAAGTGCACCCCGCCGGTCGACTTCTCCTGCTCCAACGGCGAGACCAGCCCCACGCTGAAGGACACCTTCGGCGACGGCAGGTTCGACAACGAGCGCGGATCCTTCATCTGCCGGGACGCGACCGAGGAAAAGCCGGGCCGCAAGGCGGTGATGGAGCGCAAGAGCGCCAATCCGAAACCCGACCCCAACAAGAGCGGCGACTGGCACCTCGCCCTCGAATTGAGCGCCAAGTACGGCGACATCACGATCGCCCCGCCCAGGAAGGACAAAGAGGCCGCCGCGGCGATCGACCACGAGGACACGCAGGAGCAGGTGGCCGGCTTCATCATCTCGATGCCCGCGACCAAAAAGAACGTCCAGGAGGAGATCGCCGACATCATCGCCAAGCTCACAACCAAGCCCCCCGGCAGCGGCAGCGGCAGCGGCACCCTCACCGTCCGCGCCTCGGGGACGCAGGGCAAAAGCCACGACAAATACGATGAGGTCCGCGGGACGATCCTCGACCTCTCTGGCGCGAACACCAACGTCTCCACGGTGCGCAACGAGCTCATCGCGACGGTCCTCGGCCGCACCCCAGCGACGCTGACCAACCTGCCGCAGCCCTTCGGCACGAGCGGCTCGGACTTCGTGATCCGCCTCGTGACGATCCGCCGCTTCGCCTTCAAGGAGACAAAAGGCAACCTCGAGCTCGACGCCGACGGCTTCCCAGTAGAGGACACCACCAAGCCCGAGGAGCGTCGCATCATCGTGATGGGCGCCGTCGCGCTCCGCAGCAACTACCAGGACCCGTCACGCAAGACCGGCTTCCTCGTCGACGACCTCTCCAACGGGACCGCCGTGGCGGTCTTTTCCGACGAGGTCGAAAACGAGTGCGACGTGGGCACGATCACCAGCCTGCCGGTGGCCGACATCATCTGGGTCATCGACGAGTCGGGCTCGATGAGCGGCGAGCGTCAGGACGTGGTGAACAACGCCAACAACTTCTTCTCCCGCGCCCTCGCCTCAGGCCTCGACTTCCGCATGGGCGTGACCAACGTCTGCACGCCGAGCGGCAGCCACAAGTACGCGGTTGGCAAGTTCTGCTCCAAGATCTCGAACAACAGCAGCGACAAAGGCGGCACCGACCGCTTCCTGCTGCCAAGCGAGCAGCAGGTCTTCAGCTCCTGCATCAACAACCCGCCGGGCTACGAGGGTGGAAGCGAGTACGGCCTGGTCAACGCCGAAGAGGCGGTGAAGAAGCACCTGCCGCGCGCCAGCAACGCCCCCTCGAAGATCCGCCCCGAGGCGAAGGTCGTGATCATCGTCGCGACAGACGAGATTCCGCAGAGCCTCTCCTCGATCGTGTCGTACCAAGAAAAAGATGCCTGCCAGCTCAGCGCGGGCAAGCAGACCCAGATCAACAGCGCGATCCAGAAGTACCTCGACCTCTTCAAGGGCCTGACCGATCCCGAGGCTTCGGCGATCTTTCACCTGATCGGCGGCGTCTGTAACAACAGCTGCGGCGCCGATGTCGGCCACGGCTACAGAGAGCTAGCCCAGCAGCTCGGTGGCCAAGTCGGCGATGTCTGCCAGCACGATCTCGGCAACACGCTGCAGGTGATCATCGACAGCATCATTGGCGCCGCGTCGCCGGTCGTGCTCGAGTACGTCCCGATCGCCTCCTCCCTCGCTGTGGCGATGGACGGCGTCGAGGTCACGCGCAGCCGCATCAACGGCTTCGACTACCGAGCTGAGCAGAACTCGCTGGCCTTTATCAACGTCAAGTTCGACAAGGGCTCCGAGGTCGTCGCGTCCTACAAGCGCTGGGCCCGTCAGCTCATCATCGACTAGCTCGAGCGCCGCTCTCGCGGCGGGGCGCCCTCGGCCCCGCCCACCCCCGCCCAGCCGCGTCGACGGCTTCGACTACCGAGCCGAGCAGAGCTCGCTGGCCTTCATCAACGTCAAGTTCGACAAGGGCTCCGAGGTCGACATCATTGAGACCGGCGCCCCGCACAAGCTGCTTATTGCTCGGAGTATTCGTCGCCTTCGAAGCGGTAGCGACGCTTCGTCGTCTCGCCCCAAGGCAGCACGATCGGGTTGACGTCGGTGGCCTGCCGCTCCTTGTAGGTCGCCCGCGTGTAGCCCTTGGCCTTGGGCTTGTCGATCACGATCTCGACGCCATGACGGCGCCGCTTACGCCAACGTATAAAGCGCAGTCGAGTGGTGATCATGTTGGCGCCCTGCCCCTTCGTCAGCTCGTGGGCAAAGGGACGCACAAATTTGTTCACGCTGTTGAAGCGATACACCGCCAGCAGATCACGCCGGCCGCCGCCTCCTCGCTGGGTATAACGGATCACGATCTCTTTTTGCCGGTCGCCGTTGAGGTCGAGCAGCTTGACCCAGCGCACATCCTTCGGGGTCTTGACCGGCAGGCCGAAGTAAAAATAGCCGCCGCCGGGCAGCCCCGAGCCAACGATGCCGACCCGGCTGCCGACCAGCAGGACCTGCTCGAGGCCCTTGTCGCCGACCACGTCGGCCGAGCCGCGCCAGCGGATCTGCTTGCGCGTCGCCTTCATCGCGCGGAGAAACGCGGTGAGATCGGCGGTCACCTGCGCGATCACCAGCCGCGCCTTTCCGCTGCCGACGACGCTGTCGACCTTGCCTCGCCAGTCGACGTCGATGAAGCGCACGGAGAGGGGCACCCCCTCTTTGCCCTTGCGGTAGCCCGGCACCTTCGACAGGGGCATCGCGATCTCCACCGACCAGCCCTGGAGCTGCTTGGCCTCGGCCATCTGGATGCCCCTCGCCTTGCGCCGCCGTCTCCCCCGACGCCAGCGCACGACGCCTCTTATCTTCTTGAGATCGCTGGGGTAAATCTCGAGAACATGCCTGCCAAAGCGCAGCTCGAGGTGGTCGTCGGCGCGGAGCTTGCGCGTCCTGGCGAAGTACTCGTCGGTGACGTCGACCGCCAGATAGAGCGTGGTCTTGCTGTAGTTGCAGAGCACCTCGAAGCTGGCGTCCTTGGCGTTATTCCAGTGCTTTCGCCCCTTGATCACGCGGCTCACGCCACGAACGTACACGCCATCGACGCCACGCCAATCGCGCAGCATCCCGTCGAGCAACACGACGCCGTCCTCAGCGGGGTTGCAGTTGATATCCAGGGGCTTGGCCAACACCGGGGAAGGAGCCAGCACGGCGAGCGCTGCAGCGAGCGCGCTAGATCGTAGTCGCATTGACATATCGCAATCCGTCGAGCTGGGAGTCTACCCTGTGGGGTTGTTGGCACAAGGCCCCTGTGTTATCCGGTGGACTTGCTCGGGAAGACATCGATTCAAGGGGAATCCAGGTCGCCGAGCCACAACGAAGAGCACGATGTTCGAGACACTTAGCAAAGGTTTCCGCGCCGCCCGCGATCGCCTCTCCGGGGCGACCGATCTGACCGAGGACAACATCGACCAGGCGCTGCGCGATGTGCGCATCTCGCTGCTCGAGGCCGATGTCGAGTTCAAGGTTACCAAGCGCTTCTTGGCCCGCGTCAAAGAGAAGGCCCTCGGGCAGACGGTCAAGCTGCGTGTCCGCGCCCAGGGCAAGAAGGCCAAGGTCTCGCCGGGCGATCACTTCGTCAGGATCTGCCAAGACGAGCTCGCGGCCCTGATGGGCCCGGTCGACACGTCGATCCAGCTGGCCAAGAAGGGCGCCTCGGCGATCATGATGGTCGGCCTGCAGGGCTCCGGAAAGACGACCACCACCGGCAAGCTCGCGCGGCACCTCGAGAAGCAGCGTAAGAGGCCCCTCCTCGTCGCCGCCGACGTCTACCGCCCGGCCGCCATCGACCAGCTCAAGGTGCTGGGCAAGCGGCTGAACATCCCGGTCTACTCCGATGACTCCGGCGACCCCGTCGGCATCTGCGACCGCGCGATGCAGGAGGCCTCGCGCACGGGCCGCGATGTCGTGATCTTCGACACCGCCGGTCGCCTCGCCATCGACGAGCCGCTGATGCAAGAGCTCGAGGAGATCAAGCTCCGCACGCGGCCAGCGAACATCTTCCTCGTCGTCGACTCGATGATGGGCCAGGACTCGGTGAACACCGCCAAGTCCTTCCACCAGCGCCTCGACATCAGCGGCGTGATCCTGACCAAGCTCGACGGCGACGCCCGCGGTGGCGCCGCGCTGTCGATCAAAGAGGTCACCGGCGCGCCCATCAAGTTCCTCGGTATCGGCGAGTCCCTCGACAAGCTTGAGGAGTTCCGCCCCGAGGGTCTTGCCTCCCGCATCCTGGGGATGGGCGACATCGTCGGCCTGATGAAGGACTTCGAGGACGTCGTCGACGCCGAGTCTGCCGAAAAAGAAGCCATCGGCATGCTTCAGGGCCAGTTCGATATGCAGGACTTCCTGAAGCAGGTCAAGACCATCCAGAAGATGGGATCACTCTCGGACCTCTTCGACAAGCTGCCCTTCTTCCCCAACGGGCTGCCCGACGGGATGGTCCTCGACGATCGCGAGCTGGTGAAGATCGAGGCGATGATCAACTCGATGACCAAGTCCGAGCGCTCGCGCCCGGACCTCTTCATCGTGATGCCCACCGAGTCGGGCGCGAAGGACAAGAAGGGCAAGCCGAAGGAGCCCGAGTTCAACGAGTCGCGCATCCGGCGCGTGGCCAGGGGCGCTGGTCGCGAAGAGAACGACGTCAAAGAGCTGATCAACAAGTTCGCGACGATGCGCGAGATGATGATGTCGATCGGCCAGCAGAGCGGCCTCCTAGGCAAGATCCCCGGCATCCGTCAGCTCTCGCAGATGAAGCAACTCGCCGGGATGGACATGGAGAAGTTCATGAGCACCATGGGCCTCCCCGGAGGACCTGGTGGCGAAGGGATGCCCGGCATGCCTGAGCCCAAGCGCAAGTTCCGCCCGCCCCAGAGCTCAGCCTCCCGCGCGAAGGCCAAGCGCAAGCGCAAGCTGGCGCGCAAGTCGCGCAAGCGCTGATCGCTAGTCCGGTGCTCTTTGGAGCACCCCACAAAGGCCTCCCGGCGACGGGCACAGCCCTGCTGGCCGCTTTCTAGAGCGCTGATCAGCTTACCGGACCGAGCTGCGCGAAGGATGCGGAATCACGGCGTAGGAGCGAGGAGGGCGCCTGCTGGTAGCAAGC
>PDPC01000123.1 GCA_002747355.1 Pseudomonadota bacterium
CGATGCAATTCGAGCCGAGATCGCGGAGCGAAAACGCAGCCATAGTGGTGCTACGGCGAGTTTGAGCGACAAAGAGCTCGGTTCGAAAGGCAAGCGTCGCGACGGGAGGGCTAGATCAACAGGCTGCTAGTGCGCGACGAAGGCGCCGGCGGCAACGCCGTAGCGAGCCTCGAGGGAAACGAGCACGATCGCGCCGCGACGACCGCCGCCGACCTGCAGCGTGCCGCTGAGCCGGGTGCCCCGGGTGAAGAGCCGGGTGTAGGATCCGCCTGCGAGCACCTGCCAGCCCACGCCACCATCGGAGAACCCCGACCCGGGCTGGTTGCTGATGCCTGCCTCGACGGTCGCCCCGATCGCCCCCAGCGGGTCGAAGGCGCGATTGTAGAGGTACCAGTGATAGAAGCTTCTGAAGCTGACGTTGTAGGTGTCCGGTGAGCCGAGGTGGCTCCAGTAGAAGCTCAGCCTCCCCCCGAGCTCGCGGGTGGTGCCGACCTGCCGCAGATACTCGACGTCTCCGAAGAGGAAGCCCAGGTCGTCGTCGCCGAGATCCTTGACCAGGGTGCGCGCGTAGCCGTAGCCGAGCCGGGCCATCAAGCCGTCGCGCCGTCCGATCAGCTGAGGATCATCCAGGATCCGCACCAGCCGATAGGCGGTGGCCGGATCGACCTTGGCTCCGAGCGCGCCGGCGCCCTCGAGGATCCGCAGGGTGTAGCCGAGCTGCGCGTAGGTGCCGATGGTGTTGCGCAGCTGATACCACAGCTGCATCAACGCGCGCCCGGTCGCTTCGTCGATGGCGTTGCCCTCGAGCAGGCCGGCGCGGCGCAGCACGCGCTCGACGCGGCGCAGCCGCAGGCGGGGCCCGATGTCGAGGATCCGTCCCCAGCCAGGGGCGACGGCGACCGAGAGTCGGGCGGCGAAGTCGACACGGTTCTCGAGTGAGTTGGCCGGTGAGGCGACGATCATCCCATAGCCGATGCCCGCGGTGATCTGGCCGAAGAGCTTCGCGGCGTCGTTTTGGAAGGGGTAGTAGCGCAGCTCGGGGTTGAGCTGCAGGGCGTGGTCGAAGAGCCAGGCGGTGTTGTCATCGCCAGGTGGGTTGTCGAGGCCGAAGCCGAGCTGTCCGCTGCCGTCGATGGTCAGGCCGAGCTTCGTGCGCTCGATCTGCAGCCGATAGCGCGTCGCGAGGGCGAGGCTGGCGGTGGTGCGCTCGCTGCCGCTATCCCAGCTGAACTCGCCGGTCGATCCGGCGAGCTCCAGCACGCTGGCTTTCGCCAGCACGTCATCGTCGGGGAGCTCGAGCTTCAGCTTGGGCAGCGCTCCGAAGAGGTAGCGGTTGTGGCTACCGACGGGCTCTTGGATCGGCTCGGTGGGCGTTTGAGGTTGCTTGGGGCGACGTGGGCGACGAGGCCTGCGCGGCGCGGTCTTCCGTCCCGCGCCGATCTTCTTTAGCGCGCTGGCGACCGCGTCGCGCACGTAGGCGTCGAGGGACGGGTCGTGGAGCAGCTTCTTCAGCGGTTCGGCGGCGCGCCTGTCGCGGATGTTTCCGAGCGCGTCGATGGCGATCTCCAAGATCACGTCGAAGCGCTCACGACGCACGATCTGGAGCAGCGCCGGGACCGCGCGCCGCTCGCGCAGCCTGCCGAGCTCGCGGGCGGCCTCGCGGCGCTGCGCACGCCAGGCGTCCTTGTTCAGCCCTGCTGGCTTCTTGCGCAGCAGCTCGAGCAGCTGCGCGCTGCTCTTCTTCGCCATCGCCGCCTGGGGCCAGACGAGGGTGAGCGCGAACACCGCGCACGTAAGCAGGCGGCCAAGCGGAGGGCAGTGTCGGGGGCTTAGTAGGCCAGCAGCCCGTGATCGCAGATGGTAGCGGTCCATATCTCGGTCTTGCCGTCAGCGCAGAAGAAGGCGTCGAAGTCGGGGCGTCGTGAAGTGCCCTGGTCTTTTTCGGATAGGGGGGCGCCGAGGACGCCGCAGGGGGTCGCGAGGATACACGAGATCGTGGCGCTGACCTCCTGCATGGAGTAGTGGCCGCCGACCGAGCAGCGTCGCTCGATCGGGGTGCGCAGCCGCTCGGTGCACCATCGGTAGTCGAGGTAGTGACGCCACTCATCGCCGCTCTTGACCTCGTGCTTGTCGGCGAGGATCCCGCAGGAGACCAGGTAGACGCAGGCGTCTTCAGGCCGCGCAGCCGAGCGCGACGACCCTGGCGTGGCAGGGCAGCCGAGCACCCCCGCCATCGGTGTGTCGCAGGGATCGGCCCAGCCCGGCACGGGCTTATCCGCGTGGTCCGGATCGTCGCCCTCCGCGCCGCAGGCCACGAGCGCCAGCGACATCGACAGGGCGAGCACGGGCAGGTGCACGAGTCTTATGAGCATGATCCACGATAGCGCCAGGCCCGGCGAAAGGTCAAAGGATGTCGGCGTGATCGTTTGCCGGCGCGAGCGGGGCGCTAGCGGAAGCCATGCCACAGCAGCGCTCCCACCGTGATGACGAACGAGCCTACGATCAACGCGAAGGTCGTCGGCTGCAGCACGCGACGCGCGTGGCCTCCCGCGCCGGGGCGATAGCCGCGCCAGAGCGAGAGGCTGGCCGTGGCCAACAGCACGCCCTGGAGCAACACGGGCAGGTCCGAGTCGGGAGAGGAGACGAGGATGCAGCAGAGGTAGGTCAGAAAGGCCGCGCCCAGGGCCGTGAGGGCGGCGACCAACGTCCAGAGCAGCGGCGCGAGGGCGAGGCGGGTCGCGTCGCCAGCCACGGGCATCAGCTGCACCGTGAGCTCGGAGCGCCGTCGATCGAGCGCGGTCAGCCGCAGCCGGTTGCGCTCGACGCCTGCCGAGAGGTGAGCACATTCGGCGCGGAGCGCGTCGAGGTCGCGGCGGTCTACCATCTACGCCCCCCGAGGGCGACGGTGAGGAGGATCTCGAGGATGGGCAGGGATCCGAGCAAGAAGCCCAAAACCGTGGCGAGGCGGTAGCGCAACCCATTTCGCCAGAACGGGAGCGCGATCAGCCCGGCGAGCCAGCCCGGGCTGCCGAGCCAGATCAGCGCTGGAATCACCGTGGGATCTTTGAAGATATAGCGTTGCCAGACCACCTCGAAGAAGATCCAGGGGAGGGCGGCGATCACCAGCGACCAGGCGGCGAAGGCGATGCGGTCGGTGCGGGGGTCTGCGGTGGTGCCGCTCTCCGGGCCGGCGTGCGCGAGCCGGCGCTCCAGCGAGGCGACCTCGGCCCCGCGGGCGTCGACCGCGCGCTCGAGCAGCGCCTGGGCCGCGCTCAGGCGCTGCTCTTCGGCTTGCCAGTGAGCGAACTCTTCCTGCAGGGCCGCATCATCGTCCCGGTAGGGCATCGCTGCATTGTACGATGATTGGGGGAGAAGACTTCCAGATCAGGGCGGGGGCTACTCGGCCTTGTCGTCGTCGGCCTTTTCTTCGGCCTTCTCGTCGGTTTTTGCTTTGGCTTCGGCCTTCGCTTCGGCCTCGGCCTTCGCTTCGGCCTCGGCCTTCGCTTCGGCCTTGGCCTTCTCTTCGGCCTCGCGCTTGGCCTCCTCTTCGGCCTCGCGCTTGGCCTTGGCCTCCTCATCTTCTTTCATCTTGATCGTCGCGCCGGTGGCCTTGGCGACGATCTGGGCGATGTCGAGGCAGCTGACCTCCTCGTCCTTGTCGAGGTTCTTCAGGCCGTCGTCGAGCATCGCGTTGCAGAAGGGGCAAGCCGTCCCGATCACCTTGGCGCCGGTCTCGACGGCCTCCTTGGTGCGGTTGACATTGACATAAGGCTCCTCCTCCTCAACCCAGAGCTTCGCCCCGCCAGCGCCACAGCAGAAGCTCTTGTCGCGGGTGCGCGTCATCTCCGTCGGCGCGCGGCCGGTCGCCGCCTGCAGCGTCTGCCGGGGTGCCTCGTACTCCTGGTTCCAGCGGCCGAGGTAACAAGGATCGTGGAAGACGACCTCGTCGGAGAACCCGGCGCTGGGCTTCAGCTTGCCCTTGGCGATCAGCTCGGGGATGAACTGCGAGTGGTGGATCACCTCGTAGTCGCCGCCGAAGGCCGGGTATTCGTTTTTGAAGCTGTGGTAGCAGTGTGGGCAGGAGGTGAGGATCTTCTTGATCCCATACTCGTTGAAGGTCTCGATGTTGGTCTCGGCCATCATCTGGAAGAGGAACTCGTTGCCGGCGCGTCGCGCGGCGTCGCCGGTGCAGCCCTCTTCGTCGCCGAGCACGGCGAAGTCGACGCCCGCCTGCTGCAGCAGCGCGACCCAGTCGCGGGCGATCTTCTGGCCGCGATCGTCGAAGGAGCCCGCGCAGCCGATCCAGACCAGGTACTCGGGGGTGTGGCCGGCCTCTTTGACCTCGGCCATCACGGGGATGTCGTAGCGCTTGGCCCACTCCATCCGCTGGTCCGAGCCGACGCCCCACGGGTTTTGGTTGTTCTCCATGCCGCGGAACATCCGCGCCCACTCGACGGGCTGCTTGCCTTGCTCGAGCACCAAGTTGGTGCGCATCTGCATGATCTTCATCGGGTGCTCGATGAAGACCGGGCAGACCTCTTCGCATTGGCCGCAGGTGGTGCAGGCCCAGAGCGTCTCTTCTTTGATGCGCCCACCGATCAGCGGTGGCATCGCCGCGAGCTCGGCCATCAGCTCACGGTCGCGAGTCGTGACGGCGTGCTCGTCGCCCAGCGGGTCGCCCGCCTCGATCGCCTCTCGGGCCACGGGGGTCAGGCGCACGAGGTGCTCACCGCGCTCGAACATCTCGTATTTGATGTCGTGGACCAGGTGCATCGGCGACAGCGGCTTGCCGGTGTTGTAGGCCGGGCAGTTGTTGGTGCAGCGCACGCACTCGGTGCAGGCGTAGCTGTCGAGGAGGGAGCGCCAGCCGAACTGCTCGTAGCGGCCCACACCCCAGGCGGACTCGTCTTCGAGGTCGACCTTGGGCATCACGCCCTTGGGCTCGTCTTTATGGCGCAGGAAGATGTTGGGCAGCGCGCCGAGCAGGTGGAGGTGCTTGGAGTAGGGGATGTAGTTGAGGAAGAAGAGGACGATCAGCACGTGGATCCAGTAGTTGATCGCCGACAGCGCGTGGGCGGTGTGGGTGCTCATCCAGCCGAAGATCGCGGGGACCGCCATCCCGCTGATCGGCATCCAGCCCGGATCGCCGCTGGGCCCATAGGACTCGGCGACGAAGCGCGGGTTGACGCCCTGGGCCGCGACGAAGTGCAGGCCGTGGGCGAGGAAATGGGAGAGGCAGAGCATCGAGATCATGCCGAGGATCAGCGCCGCGTCGAAGTTCATCGGGATCAGGTTCGGCTTGCGGAACACGCGGCGATGGACCGCGTAGCCCATCAGGCCGAGCACCGCGAAGTTGGTCAGGTCGAGCACCAGCTTGAAGGCGTTGTTGATCACCTTGCCGAACACCGCCTCGAAGCTGAACGCCGGGATGACGCCGTTGATGAGGATCTCCGCCGTCCCGACGGTGATGATCAAGAAGCCCCAGAAGATGAACATGTGGTGGCGGCTCGCCTTCTCGCGCGCCACAGAGCGTTGCCCGATGAAGTACTTCAGCACGTCCTTGATGCGGGTGCCGATCACCCCCAACACCTCGCGCAGGGTCAGATCTTGGCGACCTGCCGCGAGCACCAGCGTGAAGCGGCTCATCGTCCAGCCGAAGACCCCGAAGGCTACGGCGACCAGGTAGATGAAAACAACTTGGGGCAGAGTGATCTGCATGCTCCCCTCGACGGTTGCGAAAACTACACCTCAGGTCGGAGACGACGGCCTCCCGACCCCTTCGCTTGCACGCGCGCGAAACACTCTCGCCCGCCGCGCACTTGTCTCAGTGCGTCAATCTACACGTTCGGTGTGTCCCGGCAAAGCCCGAAATCGCTCGTTCGTGCAAACGACGCGTCGCTCGAAATGACCGTTCACGCAGGCGAATCAGCCACATGACCGCGGTTGAGTGGGCGTTGCGCCGGTGGCTCGGCTGTAGTACTCAGGGCCCATGAGCGGAGATCCACAGACGCCCAAGAGCTACGCCGAGGCGGGCGTGGACATCGACGCTGGAGCGGCGCTGGTCGAACGCATCGGCACGATCGTGCGAGCGACCCAGGGGCCCGAGGTCGTCGGCGGCGTCGGCGGCTTCGCCAGCCTGTACGCGCTGCCGAGCTCGGGCGGTGAGGAGCCGCTGCTGGTCTCGAGCTGCGACGGCGTGGGGACCAAGCTGAAGCTGGCGTTTCTCACGGGGCGCCATGACACCGTCGGCATCGACCTGGTGGCGATGAACGTCAACGATCTGCTCTGCACGGGCGCCCGGCCGCTGTTCTTTCTCGACTACTTCGCCTGCGGTCGGCTCGACGTCGGGGTGGCCGAGGCCGTGATCTCGGGGATCGCCGAGGGCTGTCGGCAGGCGGGCTGCGCGCTCGTCGGCGGAGAGACGGCGGAGATGCCCGGCTTCTACGCCGACGGCGAGTACGACCTGGCGGGGTTTTGTGTCGGCCTGGTCGACCGGCAGGCGATGGTCGACGGCAGTCGAGCCGAGGCCGGCGACAGCGTGCTGGCGCTGCCCTCGTCGGGGCTGCATTCCAACGGCTTCTCTTTGGCCCGGCGGGTCTTGCTCGGCGAAGAGGAGGCCGTCGATCTCGACGCCGTCGTGCCAGAGCTGGCGCGCAGCCTCGGTGAAGAGCTGCTCGAGCCGACGACGATCTATGTCGACGCGATCACCCGCCTGCGGCGGGATGTGGCGGTCAAGGCGCTGGTCCATGTCACCGGCGGAGGGCTGATCGAGAACCCGCCGCGGGTGCTCCCCGAAGCGCTGGCCTTCGAGCTCGATCGCGGCGCATGGGCGGTCCCGGCCGTGATGCGGCTGATCGCCGAGCGCGCAGAGATCCCGCCGCAGGAGATGCTGCGGACCTTCAACATGGGGATCGGGATGCTCGCGGTCGTGGGCGCCGAAGACGAGCGCGCGGCGATCGCCGCCTGCCCTTCGGCGCAGCGGGTGGGGCGCTTGGTGCTTCGGGGCGAGGGCGAGGCCGTGCGCTTCTTGGGCGAGAGCGCCTGATGCGCTTCGGTGTGCTCGTCTCCGGGGGCGGGAGCAACCTCCAGGCGATCCTCGACGCCCGCGCCTCTGGCGAGCTCGACGCCACCTGCGCGGTGGTGATCTCGAACAAGCGCAAGGCAGGGGCGCTCGCGCGGGCCGAACGCGCTGGTGTGCCGGCGGCGGTGATCCCCCATCGACGCTTTGACTCCCGCGAGGCGTTCGAGGACGCGTTGATCGACGAGCTTGGCCGTCACCAGGTCGATTGGGTGGTGCTGGCGGGCTTCATGCGCGTCCTCACTCCCCACTTCCTCGCAGCGTTTCCCGCCCGGGTCGTGAACATCCACCCCGCGCTGCTGCCTGCCTTCCCGGGTATTGACGCGCAGCGTCAGGCCTTCGAGTATGGCGTGAAGGTCGCGGGGTGTACCGTTCACCTCGTCGACGCGGGCACCGACACCGGGCCGATCCTCGCTCAGCGCACCGTGCCCGTGCTCGAAGACGACGACGTGGAGCGGCTGCGGAGGCGGATCCTCGCCGCTGAGCACGCGCTCTATCCCCAGGTGCTGCAGCGCCTCGCTGCAGGGGGGCTGACGATCGAGGGCCGGCGCGCTCGCCTTGGCTGAGCGATGCGGTCTCGCGCCAAAAACCCTTTCGCTTTCTAGCAGCAGCGGTTGACAAGCTGCTCCCATCCACATATGTTGCGCCGACTTTCCCACGAGAGGTTCGTCTGCCCGTGAGAGGGAATTTCAAAGGATCCGAAGGAGCTAAGCTAGTTCGACATGGTCGCCGTAGACAGCAACAACTCTAGTGTCGCCATCCCCGATGGCGAGAGCTTCGCAGCGCTCTTCGAGCGTTACGAGCAAGCGCGTCCCGCCTCCGACTTCAAAGAAGGAGAGATCGTCAAGGGCCGCGTGATTCAGATCGGCAAGGAATACGTCGTCGTCGATATCGGCTTCAAGAGCGAAGGCCAGATCCCGATTGGCGAATTCCTCGGCACCGACGGCGGTGTCCACGTCTCCGAGGGAGACGACGTGGAGGTGCTGCTCGAGAGCCGCGAGGACGAAGAGGGCTTGATCGTCCTGTCCAAGGAGAAGGCCGACAAGC
>PDPC01000124.1 GCA_002747355.1 Pseudomonadota bacterium
GGCGCCTGCTGGTAGCAAGCAACCGACGAGCAACAACCGCCGTGATTTCGCAGACCAGCGCAGCGACGGGAGGTAAGTTGGTCAGCGCTCTAGCAGTCTCTTGTTTTCGGAGCACCCCACAAATGCCCGAAGGAGGGTTTGGGCTGGCTTGACCCAACAAGCTCGGCCACAACGCCGTTCGCCAGCAGGCCACCATCATAGCTCCATGGCGCACCTGATCGGTCGCCAACAAGAGAGATAGGCGCTCGATAATGCTCTTGAATTCAAGGAGGCAGAGGGTGTGTGATCGTCGACAGGCGACGGCGACTGCTCCGGCGCGACCATCGACCGGGGGATCGATCGTCGCGACCACACGGGCTACCTCTGGAGCCAGCGCTGCTTCGAGAGCCGCTCCTCGTACTCGGGTAGAAAGTGCTCCCAGCGCTTCTTGCGCTCCTCGGCCGGCGGCAGCTCCACCACGGTCGGCTCGATCGCCAGCAGCGCCGCCTCGTCGACCTCGTCGCAGAGCGTCTCGGGGAGGAAGCGTTGGCCATACTCGCGGTAGACCCCGGATGAGACGAAGAGATCGAAGAGCTGCGGATCGATGTGGGCGTCTCTCTTCATAAAGCCCATGATCCGCATCGCCTGCGAGAGGGACTTGCCGGGCTTGTAGGGGCGATCCTGCGCCGTCAACGCCTCGAAGACGTCAGCGATGGCCATGATCCGCGCCGGCACGCTCATGTCGCCGGCGTAGACGCCCCGCGGGTAGCCGCTGCCGTCCATCTTCTCGTGGTGGCCGCCGGCGTACTCGGGGACCTTGCGCAGGTGCCTCGGGAAGGGCAGCGACTCGAGCATCATGATCGTCTGCACCATGTGCTCGTTGATGACCAGCCGCTCCTCGTTGGTCAACGTGCCGCGCGACACCGTGAGGTTTTCCACCTCGTCGTCGGTGAGCAGCGGTCGCTCTTCGCCGGCGATCAGCACCCTCTTTTGGGCCAGCTCGCGGATCCGCGCCTTTTCCTCGGGCTGCAGAAACTCGCCGCCGATGTTGGCGCTCTCGAGAAAGGCGAGATCGTCTCTCAGCTGCGTCCTCTCGGCCTCATAGCCGCGCTCGAACTCAGCGAGCGCCTCGCCCCCCTCGCCAGCCTTGGCCCGCAGGAAACGCAGCTCGGCCTCGCGCTCGAGCAGCTCGAAGCGTAGCCGCAGAAGCTCCACCCGATCGAAGATCGCCTCGAGCTTGGTCGCCTTGTCCATCACGTGGACCGGCGTGGTGATCTTGCCACAGTCATGGAGCCAGGAGGCGATGCGCAGCTCCTCCCAGCCGTTGTCGTCGAGATCGAAACCGGCGAAGGGCCCCGTGTCGCTCTCGCAGACCGCCCGGGCGAGCATCTCCGCCAGCACTGGCACACGCTCGCAGTGGCCGCCGGTGTAGGAGGATTTGGCGTCGATGGCCGAGGCGATCAGCCGCATGAATGACTCGAGGAGCGCCTTCTGGGCGTCGATCAGAAGCTGGTTATCAAGGGCGATCGCCGCCTGGGAGGCCAGCGCCTCGACGATCTGCTGATGCTCGGTCTGAAAAGGCACGACCTCACCACTCTCGCGGTCTCTCGCGTTGAGCAGCTGCAGCACAGCGATCACCCGATCGACGCTGTTGACCAGCGGGATCGTCAGAAAGGACGTGGAACGATAGCCGTTGCGCTCGTCGAAGGCTCGGGTGCCGGAGAAGTCGAAGTCGGTGCGGTCGTAGGCGTCGGCGATGTTGACCGAGCGCTTGAGCACCGCCGCGTAGGAGGCGACGTTGGCCACGTTGGGCTCGCCGTCGTCATCGACGAGCGGGATCGGCGGCAGGTTGATCGGCACACCGCTGGTGCCCCCCGCGGCGAAGCCCAGCGAGTCGGTGCGGAGGATCTCGAAGACCAGGTCGTCTTCGTCGCGTAGATAGAGCGTGCCACCGTCGGCGTTGCAGAGCTCCTTGGCCTCGAGGAGGATCATCTCCACCAGCCGATTCTTGTTCTTCTCGGCCGAGAGGCTCATCCCCACCCGATAGAGCAGCATCAGCCGCTGTACCTGCGCTTCAGCGCTATCTCCAGGCACGGCGATGTGTTCGGCGGTGACCATCAACGCTCCTTCGAGGGTCGATCAGAAGATAGCTCTGGCGTGGCCTCCCCCGCAACCGCGGCGCCCTCCCCTCGGCTGAAAGGTCGATTGCTTGGCGCGACCGCCCGTGGCTTGCACGACCAGGGTGCCAGCGGCGATCGACGCCACGACCAAGCTGCCGACCTACGTCGATCGCCGCTTCCCCCTGGCAGTCTGTTGATGAAAGAGCACCCCGACAAACTCCTCCCGTCGCCGGGCACAGCACTGCCGGCCGCTTTCTAGCCTCAGAAAGCGTCGCCTGGCACCTCGGACGCTACCTGCTGGCGCAGGCCGCCTTCGGGGCGCTGCTCCCCGGTGAGGCAGGCGCAGCGCGAATCAACCGCATCGATCGGGGCGAGACCGACCCCCTGCTGATGACGGAGGTCTCGTTGTTGTTGAAATACATGTTGTTGAAATACTGATTGGCCACACCCTAACCCGATGATATTTTTCGACGCACTCGCAAGCTTCGTGGAGGCCGAATGTTCAGCGTCCGTTTTTGGGGCGTTCGGGGGAGCATCCCCACGCCTGGTCCGACGACGGTAAAATACGGGGGAAACACACCCTGCATCGAGATCCGCGCTGGATCCGAGCTGATCATCATTGACGGGGGCTCGGGGCTTCGCAGCCTGGGCCAGCGGCTGCTCGGCGAGATGCCGGTGGTCGCGCGGATGTTCTTCACCCATTTCCATTGGGATCACATCCAGGGCTTCCCCTTCTTTACGCCGGCGTTCATCAAGGGCAACCGCTTCGATCTCTTCGGCTCGAACAAACTCTCCGGGACCCTCGCCGAGACCCTCTCGGGGCAGATGAACTTCCCCAACTTCCCGGTCAGCCTCAGCGATATGGCGGCGCAGATCAGCTTCCACGACCTTCGCGAGGGCGAAGCGGTCGCCTGCGGCAACGCCGTGATCACCAACGCCCAGCTAAACCACCCGGGCGGCGTCTTTGGCTATCGGGTCGAGTTCGGCGGTCACTCGGTGGTCGTCGCCACCGACACCGAGCACTACTCCTGCCCCGATCCGAAGCTGGTCGAGCTCGCCGACGGCGCGGACCTGCTGGTCTACGACTCGGCCTACTCCCCCGAGGAGTATCGGGGCGACGGCAACAACAACTCAAAGACCGGCTGGGGGCATAGCACCTGGGAAGAGGGCGTGAAGATCGTCCGCGAGGCCCGGGTGCGGCAGCTCGTGCTCTTCCACCACGATCCAGATCACGACGACGCCTTCATCGACAAGCTCGCGGCCGACGCCAAGCGCGCCTTCCCCAACTCTTTGGCCGCGCGTGAAGGGATGACGCTGGAGATCGCTTGAGCAGCCGTGGCAGGATGGCGCCGCGAGCATGCTAAACAGACGCCTCATCATCATCGGTGGCAAGGGAGGAGTCGGTCGCACGACCATCTCCTGCGCGCTGGGCCTCGCGCTGGCGCAGCGGGGCCGCCGCGTGCTGCTGGCGCACGTGCGCGCCGAGCGCCTCGAGCAGCAGCTCTGCCGGCTGCTCGGCACCAAACGCGTCGACGAGAAGATCCGCGCCGTCACCGATAGCCTCTGGGTGGTGAACATGAACCCCCGGGCGGCGATCCGAGAGATGGGGCTGATGGTGCTGCGCTTCCGCGCCGTCTACCGCGCCGTGCTCGAAAACCGGATCGTCCGCAGCTTCCTGCGCGCCGTGCCCGCCCTCGACGACTACTCGATGATCGGCAAGACCTGGTACCACACCACCGAGCTCGACCGCTCTGGGGTACCGCGCTTCGACACGGTGGTCTTCGACGGGCCGGCCACCGGGCATCTGATCTCGATGCTCCGGATCCCACAGGTGATCCTCGACTCCGTCCCCGAGGGGCCACTCACCGCCGACGCCAAGAAGGCGCGGACGCTGCTCTCGGACCCGGTGGAGACGGCGATGCTGATCGTGACCGTCGCCGAGGAGATGCCCGCCTCGGAGGCGGTCGACCTCTTCCGCGCGGCTACCGGCGAGCTTGACATCGCCGTCGAGCGGCTGGTGATCAACCAGCTCTACCCCGACGAGTTTCGCCGCGAGCCCGAGCTGGCCCACGCGATCGAGACCCTCGCCGCCAGCCACCAGCCTGAGGATCAGCTGTTCCCTATGGTCGCCTCCGCTGAGACGTTCCGCCGCCGCCAGGCGATCAACCAGCAGTACCTGCAGAAGCTCGAGCTAGCGATCCCGCGCCCGCAGCTCCGGGTGCCGCACCTCTTTTCGCCCGACCTCGACCGCGAGCACCTGCAGCCGGTCGTCGACGCGTTCGACGCGGTCCTCGAGGAGTATCAACCGTGAAGGGAAGCAGCTTCGGACGCGCGCCGCTCGTCGTCGCGCTCGCCGCGACCCTGGCGCTCGCTGGCGCGTCGTCAGCCTGCAGCAGCCTCGAGGTCGTGCGCCTCGAGCCCGGCTTGATCAAGACGCCGCCGAAGACCGAGCCGCTGGCGGCCATCCAGGTCAGCTGCGTCGGCTTCTACCTCTTCACCCTCGGCATCCCAACCTGCGACCTGGAGAAGGTCGTCAACGAGATCCTAATCGCCAAGGCGCGGGAGATCGGCGCGAGCAAGCTGCTCTCGCTGCGCTTCCGCCAGACCCCGGAGAGCGGCGTGTGGTGGCTGACCAAGCTGCTGTGGTTTCGCACGGCCCGCGTCAGCGCGATCGCCGTCGTTGCCCAGCCAGCTCCGCGCGCGCCAACCTCCACGCCCACGAGCCAGCCAGGGAGAGCCCGATGATCCGCCCGCGACTGATCCGCCCGCGACGGCGACGCCTCGCGCCGGGGCTGCTCCTCGCGGCCGTGGCGCTGGCGATGCTGCTGGCTCCGCGCCCCGCCCTCGCCGCGGGGCTGGCGGTGTTTCGCGTCGACCCGTTGGGCGTCGACGCTGGCATCGTCGCGCGCCTCGATGGCCTGCTACGCATCGAGCTCGCGCGTCTCGCCGACGCGGCGATGCCTGGCCCTGCCGCGGTGCAGACGCTGATGCGCAAACACAAGGCGCTCGCCGGCTGCACCGGCGACGTGACCTGCCTGGCGGAGGCGGGCCGCTTGCTCGGCGTCGACCGGATCATCAGCGGCAACGTCGGCGGCCTCGGCGACTCCTACGTGGTCAACCTCAAGATCGTCGACGTGAAGAGCAAAAAGGAGCTGCGCAAGATCCAAGAGACGATCAGCGGCCGACCAGACCAGCTGATCGAGGCGGTCCGCGTCGCGGCCTATGGGCTGGTCGCGCCCGATAAGCTGCGCGGCGCGCTGGCGGTGCTAGCCAATGTGCCCAAGGCTCAGGTGCGCCTCGACGGTGAGCTGCTCGGCACCACGCCGCTGCCGGTGAAACGGGGGCTGAAGGTCGGCGCGCATACGCTGCGGGTCAGCAAGGCGGGTTACCTCGACGTGGTGCAAGAGGTGAAGGTGCGCTTTCAGAAGACCGCCGAGGTCGTGGTGAAGCTGGAGCTGCCGAAGGTCGCCGGAGGCAAGCTGGCGCCGCGCAAGGTCGAGCGCCCCGTGCCCTGGTACACCAGCTGGTGGTTTTGGTCCCTCGTCGGCGTGGCGGCCGTTGGCGCGGGCGTCGGCCTGGGCTACGCCCTCTCGGGCTCGCCAGCGATCAACTGCAGCGCGGAGCCGGAACAATGCGGACTCTGAGTCGTGAACGCATCTTCGGCGGGGCGATCGTGCTCGCGATCCTTGCCCTCCTCGCCGCGCCCGCTGACGCCGCGACCCCCGTGACCTTCGCGCCCTTCGGCGCCCTCGGCATCGAAGGCAAGCAGGTCAAGCGGGTGCAGCGCTGGCTCCGCGCCGCGGCGACGTCGCTGCCGGAGATCAAGCTGCGACGCTCCACCAAGCTCCGACGACAGCTCGCGCGCACGCCGGGCTGCGACGAGCTGCCCTGCATCGCCAAGGTCGGCCGACGCGTCGGCGCGACGCATATCATCGTCGGCCACGTCGGCAGCATCGGTGGCGCCTATGTGGTGTACCTCCAGCTGCTGCGCGACAGCGGCACCGTCACACGCCGAACCCACGGCCTGCTCGATCCTCGTAGAGGGCTGCGCGCCGCCGCTCGCCAGCTGCTCTTTCGGCTGCTACTGCCCGATCGCTACAGCGGCAAGCTCGCCGTCAACGTGAACGTCTCAGGCTCCTGGGTCTACCTCGACGGCGAGCGCGTGGGCCGCGGCCCCAAGCTTAAGCTGCCCAAGGTCAGCGTAGGCACCCACGCGCTTCGGATCACCCACGAGGCCCATCGCGACTACGTGCGCTTCGTGAAGATCCCGTTTGGCCGCACGGCGAAGGTCTCGGCTAAGCTCGAGCGGATCGAGGCGCAGGCCACAGAGATGAAGCTCGCCGGCGCCAGACCGCTGACCGACGCCGAGCTGCCCTGGTATCGCCGCTGGTGGGCCGTGGCCGCCTTCGGCGCCGTGATCGTCGCCGCCACGACGACCGCCGTGGTCCTGAGCCCCAAGGGCGTCGACCGCGACCTGACCGCCACGGTCAAGCCCTAGAGACGAGGAGGCCAAGACGATGCGCCTCTCGCTCTCGCTCAAGCTCGGCCTGCTCAGCGCGCTGCTGGTCTTGATCGTCGCCGGCAGCACGACCTACCTGCTGGTCTTTCGCTTCGGCCAATCTCAAGAGCGAGCGCTGGTGAAGCGCGACCGCGAGCTGGCGAAGGTGCTCGCCGGGCTGCGCGACATGAAGGGCAAGCTCGACTTCGCCGCGCTGACGACCTTCGTCGCGACGGCCGACAAGGTCGAGACGGGGCTGGTCTACGCGATCCACATCGACGGCGTGGGAAAGCTCGAGCAGGGCGCGTTGAACCCGCGAGTCTTCTCGCGCCTCGATCCGCGCCTCGCGGTGCGGATGCGCCAGGGCCGACAGCGCGTGCTCGAGGCCCTCGTCGCGGGCAAGGTCGAGCGCGGCGGGCTGATCAAGGAATACGCGCTCTCCGTGCCAGGCGGCAAGCTGCGCCTCGGCTTCGATCTGCGGCGCATCGACCGCCAGATCGGCTCACAGAGCAGAGTCGGCCTGCTGATCCTCGGCATCGGCCTGCTGCTCGGCACGCTGGCCTCGGTGCTGATGGCGCGCAGCTTCGGTGGGCGGATCCGCAAGCTAGCTCAGGCGATGGAGGCGGTGGCCTCGGGCAACCTCGACCAGACCGTAAAGGTCGCCTCCCGTGACGAGCTGGCGTCTCTCGCGGCCTCGTTCAACCAGATGACCCGCGCCCTCCGCGGCAGCGAAGGGCAGACGCGGCTCGCCGAGCTCTATCTCTCGAAGCCGGTGGCGCAGCGGGTCGGCGCCCAGGGCGATCCCCTCGCGCTCAACGCCGAGGAGCGCAATGTCGCGGTGGGCGTCTTCGAGCTCGCGGGCTTCGATGAGCAGCTGCGGCAGGGCGCCCCGCGGGAGGCGATGCAGCTGCTCAACGACTACCTCGCCCCGCTGATCGACGCCCTGCGCGCCCGCGGCGGCGTGGTGTTGTGGCTCTCGGTGGGCCGCCTGCAGGCGCTCTGGGGCGCCCCCGCGCCGCTGCCCGACGCCGAGCTGGCCGCCGTGCGCTCGGCCCTCGAGGCCCGCGACGCCGTCGACAGCGAGGCGCGGCGGCAGCAGCTCGCGGGGCGGCCGGCGATGCGCCTCCGCGCTGGGCTGACGGCCGGGCGAGTAGCCCTGGGCAACGTCGGCTCGGTCGAGCGCCTGGCCTACGCCGCGGTGGGGCAGCCCGTGGCGATCGCCAAGCAGATCCTCGCCGAGGCGCCCGCTGGCGAGGTCGTGATCGCCGCGCAGCTCGCGCGGCTTCTGCCCGCCGGGCAGGTCGCCACCACGCCCTTCTTGCCGCTCGCGCTGGCCGACGGCACGGCGATCGAACTCCAGCGCGTCGACGGCTGAGGACGCGTCTCGACCGACGACGCCGACGACGATGCGTGACGCGCTAGAGCGCTGATCAGCTTACCGGACCGAGCTGCGCGAAGGATGCGGAATCACGGCGTAGGAGCGAGGAGGGCGCCTGCTGGTAGCAAGCAACCGA
>PDPC01000202.1 GCA_002747355.1 Pseudomonadota bacterium
GGCCGATGTGGCCTACGGCGCCAAGGTCACCGTGCAAAAGCGCCAGGGCCCTTGGGTGGAGGTCACCGACGCGGCCGGGCACCAGGGCTGGCTGCATGAATCGGCCCTGTCGCAGAAGAAACTGAAGCTGGTCAGCGGCAGCATCGAGGCCGGGACCGGAGCCAGCGGGGAAGAAGTCGCGCTGGCCGGCAAGGGCTTCAACGAGACGGTGGAGAAGGAATACCGGAAGCAGAATGCCGACCTGGATTACAGCTGGGTCGACCGCATGGAAAAGATGGTGGTGACGGCTCCCGAGATGGAGACGTTCCTCCGCCAGGGCGGTATCCAGTCGCGGGAAGGGGGGCGCTAATCATGAAAAACCTGATCATGAAAAATCTCGCCATGAAAAACGGCCCCAAATTCTGGATCCTGATCGCGGCCCTCATCCTGGTCGCCGGTTGCGCCAGCGTGGCCAAGATCGCCACGGAGACGGCCATGACCAGTGGCGCCATCAGCGAGGAGCAGGCCGACAGTCTGCACCGCACCATCGACGCGGTGGACGCCACCTTCAGAGACATCACGCCGGAGCAGGAATATTACCTGGGACGGGCCGTGGCGGCGCGGATTCTGGTGGATTACCAGGCTCTGGACGACGCGGCCGTCAACGCCTATCTGAACCGCATCGGCCAGACGCTGGCCATGGCCTCGGACCGACCCGAGACCTTTGGCGGCTACCACTTCCTGCTGTTGGACAGCTCGGAAGTCAACGCCTTCGCCGCGCCCGGCGGCTTGGTGCTGGTCAGCCGCGGCATGGTGGATCTGTGCCACACCGAGGACGAGTTGGCCGCCGTGCTGGCCCATGAAATCGGGCATGTGGTGGCCAAGCACGGGCTGCGGGCCATCAAGAAGAGCCGGCTGACCAGCGCGTTCACCATCCTTGCCACCGAAAGCGCGCGCAATTTCGGCGGCGAGGACCTGCAGAATCTGGTGAACGATTACGACGGGAGCATCAACGACATCACCAGCGCTCTGGTGGTCAACGGTTACAGCCGGGGGCTGGAGCAGGAGGCGGACGCCATCGCCCTGGAGCTGCTGCAGCGCGTGGGCTACAACCCGTGGGCGCTGAAGCATGTGCTTGAGGAGATGGATCGGCAGTGGGATCCGCGGGGTCCGGGCTTCGCGCGCACGCACCCGTCGCCCCAGGATCGGATCGGCAGCATCCAGCCGTTGCTGGCCGGGCGTCCGGAGGTGAAGGTCACCGCGGCGCGGGCCGACCGTTTCGCGCGGGCCGTCGGAGACTAGATGAAAGACCTGCGGCGCAAGCTCCTGCAATCCGGGCTGCTGGCCGTGACGGCCACCGTGCTGGTCGCGGGCCTGGTGGCGCCCGGGGCGCTGGATCGCTGGGAGAACAGCACCTGGGATTGGCGCGCCCGTATGCGCGCCTCCCGGGCGGCCAAGACGGCGCGGCCGGACAGTGCCGCGATCTGCCTCATCCTGATGGACCAGCAGAGCCTGGACTGGGGGCGGAAAACCAACAGCCTGCCCTGGCCCTGGCCGCGCGAGGTCTACGCCCCCCTCATCCAGTTCTGCCGGCGGGGCGGGGCGCGCGACCTGGCCTTCGATGTGGT
>PDPC01000043.1 GCA_002747355.1 Pseudomonadota bacterium
CAATGACCCCCTCGTATCCCAGCTCTTCCCGCAATATGTTCTGTATGGTCATTTGGGACAGAGATGCGGGATATTGCGGGTCACAGCTGTGGTTATACAGATGGCCAACCATCACCATACCGCAGGGCAGCTGGTCCAGCAGTTCGTCGAGGTCTCCGGTGAGGCGATGGAGATCACGCTCCAGGGCTACAGCTTCTTTGTCAACCGACGCTTGCTGCGGATGGACTTTCAATCCTATCGCAAGGCAGAGCTGGTCAAGCGGCTCTGGAATCGCGTCAGCCTCGGCGGCATGCTCTTTCCCGAGACGATCAGCGTCAACGGGCTGCAGAGCTTCGCCAGCGCCTGGATCGAGGCGATCCACGACCCTGCCGCGCAGGCCACCCTCTACACCCAGAGCTGGGGCGGGATCGTCGTGCGTCGCGCGATGGACGACGGCGGCGAGGGGCCACGAATCAAGACCGAACTCTACATCACCCGCACCTACTGCGCGCTCGTGGTGCTGACGCGACAGACCATTGAGCGCTACCAGCAGCACCGCGCCTTGCCGATCTTGCGGATCAAGCGAACGCTGCAGGTGCTGATCGATCATCTCGAGGGGTACCGCGGGTTACTGTTGACCTTGGCGCGCAAGCCGGAGTATCGCGGCGACCTGGCAGCGCATCTGGTCAGCACCGGGCTGTTGACGATGGTCTTGGGACGGCGCGCGGGCATCGAGCGGCAGCGGCTCGTGGCGTTAGGGATGGCGGCGCTCTTTCATGATCTGCCCAAGGCGGGGCTCAACGACACCACCCTCAATGGGCTCGAGCAGCCCGAGTCGATGGCTGAGCAAGACGTGACCCGGGTGGGCCAGCATTGGATGCGCCGCATCCACGAGCTGCTCGCGCTCTCTGGGCTGACTGAGGACACGCTGGCGCGGGTCGTGGCGATGTACGAGTCGCAGCTCGAGTTTGGCGCCCCGGGGCTCTACGCCAGTGAAGAGCAGGCGAGCTTTGCGATCGTTTCACGGCTGATCCGTCTCGTCGACTGCTTCGACACGGCGAGCTGGACACGCGAGGGTAAGCCGCCGATGACGGGGCACGAGGCGATGCGGGCCGTGCTGGCGCGCGCCGACGGGGACTACTCACCGCTCCTCCGGCTCTTCATCCAGACGTTTGGCATCTATCCCACCGGCTCCGCCGTCCGCTTGCGCTCCGGTGAGCTCGCGTTGGTCGTCGATCAGAGCGACAGCGGCGACCTGCTGCGTCCCGTGGTCAAGGTGATCGCCGACCGCAAGGGCAAGGCGATCGATGGCCCCACGGCCGATCTCTCCTCCGATCCCGAGTATGGCGTTCACGGCTCGGTGTTGATCTCCGAGCTCGCCATCAACCCGGTCGCGGCCTTCGCCAAGCTCGACTGACCGAAGGTCGAGTCGTCTGTACGGGTGCCACCGTGTGGCTCGATTCTTCGCGACGAAATCGACGAGCAGCTCAGCACCCGGCCCGGAGTCTGGAGGGGCTCTTGTCCCACCTCGCACGCGCAGCTCGTCGTTGGCGGTCAACACCCTGTTATCACGGGGAAAATCTCTTCCAGCGCGACCGCAGGAAGCTCATCTCAGCGCAGGGTTGGCCTGTCGTTTGATAATCCTTCCGCGATTCCAATGGCTTGGCTTGACGCACCCCGGCCTCGTGGTCAACAACGTTGCTTGCCGCGGTCGCCCAAAGCGACAACAATCACCTCCTCGGAGTAGCTGCCGCTCGTATGGAGCACCAGTCAACGTCTTACCTTCCCCTCTTGCTCGTCACTGGGCTGGCCTTCGTCGTGCCGCTCCTGGCGCGTCGGGTTCCGCATATCCCGATCGTGGTCGGTGAGATCCTCGCCGGGATCATCATCGGCAAGAGCGGTCTCGACCTGGTGCCGGCGAACTTCGCGCTGAAGTTCCTCGCCGAGTTTGGCTTCACGCTGCTGATGTTCCTCTCCGGGTTGGAGGTCGACTTCAACGTGTTGACCAGCCGCGAAGGCGAGGCGGGTCAGGCGCGCTGGTGGGCTAGACCGATCCCGCTGGCTGTGTTGATGCTGATGCTCACCATCGGCCTGGCCACGGGCGCGTCCTATGGGCTAAAGAGCGGCGGAATGATCGGCAACCCGCTGCTGATGGGGCTGATCCTCAGCACGACCTCACTCGGCGTGGTCTTGCCCGTGCTGAAAGAGCAGCACCTGCTGGCGCAGCGTTACGGACAATACCTGCTGGTCGCCGCGACGCTGGCTGACTTCCTCACGCTGCTGCTGCTCACCGCGGTGATCGCGATGTCGAGCAAGGGGCTCTCTCTCGACCTGCTTTTGGTCTTCGTGCTCCTCGCCGTCTTCGCCTTGGTCGCCCGCGTTGGCAAGCGCTTCGCGAACGTGCCGATCCTCCGCCGCGTCGTCGACGAGCTCGCCCACGCCACCGCTCAGATTCGCGTCCGCGGGGCCTTCGCGCTAATGGTGGCCCTCGTCGTGCTCTCCGACGCGTTGGGCGTCCAGGTGATCCTCGGCGCGTTCCTCGCCGGGGCGGTGGTGGGGCTGATGGCTGGCGGCGGCGAGAACGATCTGCGGCTGAAGCTCGACGCGATCGGCTTTGGTTTCTTCGTGCCGATCTTCTTCATTAACGTCGGCGTCGAGTTCCGCCTCCAGGCGCTGCTGGATTCGCGTAACGCGATGATGCTGGTGCCGATCCTGCTCGTCATCGCCTACGTCGTGAAGCTCCTGCCGGGCTTGCTGCTCGCCAGCGCCTTCAAGCTCAAAGATGCGCTGGCCGGTGGCTTCTTGATGTCAGCGCGGCTCTCGCTGATCATCGCCGCTTCGGCGATCGCGCTCGAGTTGAAGGCGATCGACGAGGCCGTCAACGCCGCCGTGATCCTGATCGCGGTGGTCAGCTGCACCCTCTCTCCGCTGCTCTTCAACAGACTGCATCCCACAGACAGAGGGGGTGACGGTCGCCAGGGCGTGATCATCTTCGGTACCAACCAGCTCTCTCAGCTGCTCGTGCAGCGGCTACACAAGAGTCACCTTGAGCTGACCGTGATCGGTCACGACCAGCGCGTGCTCCGCGGCATGAAACGCAAGGACGTGCGGGTGGTCTTCGGCAAGCCCGAAGCGCGCGAGACCCTCGCCGCCGCTGGCGCCGACCGGGCCGCCGCCTTGGTGGTGCTCTGTGAGAACGAGAAGCAGTCCTCGAAGGTCTGCGCGATGGGGCGGAGCGAGTTCGATGTGCCGCTCGTCGTCGCTCAGGCTGGGCGTCTCGGTCAGGCCGACCGGCTGCGCGCCATCGGCGTCCGCGTCGTCCAGCCCTCCATCGCCCTGGCTGTCGCGATCGAGGGGGCGCTTCGCTTCCCCACCGCCTTCGACGTGCTCGTCGACCAGGACGACGACGTCGAGGTTGGCGAGGCTGTGCTGGGCCACAACCGCTATCACGGCTCACCGCTGAATCGCTTGCGGCTTCCGGGCAACGCGCTGATCCTCGGGATCCAGCGCGAAGGTGCGGTGATGGTGCCCCATGGCGACACGGTGCTCGCGGCTGGCGATCACATCGCCCTGATCGGCAGCCCCGACGCCGTGGCAGAGGCGATCGCCACCCTGAGCTGATTCGCGAGAACGGGCATGAGTTCAAAGGGAAGGGCTTCGCGATCGCCGGCTTGACCCTTCGCTTGTTCATCTCCGCGGCCTGTCTCGTCTTTAGCCCGCGTAAACACGCATTAGCGAATTCGCCAAGCGTAAACTAATGGATACGCCTTGTCCGGCTCTCCCATAGCATGCGATCCTTTGATCACGGGACGTTGAGCGCCCGGCGCTTCTGGTGTGGACGTTGCATTTGGAACACCCTATGGCGATGCCGAGTCCTTGGCTGCTTCGAGCGGTGTCCGCGCTCACGCTCTGCGTGACGGTCTCCTGTGGCGACCACACCAGCGTCCCTCAGCCTGTGCCTGTCCCGAAGCCCTTCGCGATCAAAAAAAGCGAACCCGAGCTCACACAGACCAAGACGCTGATGGTGGGCTTGCCGGGAGCTGTCGCAGGTGTGGGGGAGATCGCGTTTCGTGACCGAAGGACCAACACCCAAGAGAGAGGCCCGGCCACCAACGCGGGGACGTTCTCTGTGCTGCTCTCGATTGACACAGGCGACCTCGAAGCGCGCTACCTGAACCCGCAAGGTGAGGCGAGCGCCTGGGTCTCCTTAGCCTTGCGCCAAGACGGCATCCGGCCGCGCCTCTCGCCGGCGAACTGGGACCGGCTGCCGATCTCGCCGCCAAACTCGCAGGGCAACGTCACCGTAACCAACGTCGATCCCGAGACCACCGACCTGATGATCACCGCGACCCCGAAGAGCGAGGTGGTCGTCTCCAACACCGTCACCGGCGAGCTGGCGATCGGCCGCACCGACAGCCGTGGCGCCTTCACGCTGGTCCTGCCCGCCGCGACGGGAGACGTGATCGGCATCCTGCTGCTGCAGGGCGAGAGCGGCCTCGAGGCCGTCAGCAATTACCTGACCTACCCGGTTCCGCCGTCCACGCCGTAGCGTCGGACGAAGTGAGGTCGCGTTCGAGCTAGCGCTTCGACTCGAGCCAGCGCATCAGCCAGGTCAACACCTCATGGTACCAGACCTCGCTGTTCGAGGGGCGCTGGACCCAATGACCCTCGTCGGGGAAGTGTAGATAGCGCGAGGGGACGCCCATCACCTGCAGCGCCGTGAACAACCCGAGGCCCTCGGAGACCGGGCAGCGGAAGTCTTGCTCGCCTTGCACCACCAGCGTGGGTGTCTTGAAGTTTTTCACGTAGAGGTGCGGGCTAGCCTTGCGATAACTGTCGCCTGTGATGGGCAGCGCGCCGTGCTCATGCTCGTCGAACCACAGCTCCTCGGTGGTGTAGGCCATGGTCTCAGCGTTGAAGACGCCGTCGTGGCTGACCAGGGCGCGGAAGCGGTCGGTCTGACCGAGGATCCAGTTGACCATGAAGCCGCCGAAGCTCGCGCCGGCCGCCCCGACGCGCGCGCCGTCGATGAAGCGATAGCGCGAGCAGAGATGCTCGACACCGCGCATCAGATCCTCGTAGACCCGCCCGGTCCAGTCGCCCGAGATCTGCTCTTTGAAGCGCTGGCCGTAGCCTGTGGATCCTCGCGGGTTGAGCAGCGCTACGCAGGCGCCACGGGAGGCGAAGAGCTGGGCGTTCCAGCGGTAGTGGAAGTTGTCGCCGAACGCGCCCTGGGGGCCGCCGTGGATCAGCACGATCAGCGGATAGCGACGCCGCGCCGTGAAGCCCGGTGGTTTGACCAGGAAGCCGTGCACTGGCGTCTCGTCGGCGCCGGCGAACCACAGCTCTTCGGCGTCCTCGAGCGCGACTCCAGCGAGGACCTCGCGCTGCCGTGTCAGCTGTGTGGCCTCGCAGCCTGCGTCGACGGCCAGGGCCTGCTGAGCCTCGTCGGCGACGCCGCGGCGTAGCTGGGGGGCGATGCCGTTGGCCGACGGCGTGAGGAGGAAGAGGTCGGGGGGGGCGGTCGTCGCTTGTCGCGTCGCGAGCAGCCGTCCGTCGGCTAGCGGGCGCAGGGCGCCGTTGGTCGTGCCGCGGGTCAGCTGGCGAACCCGGCCGCGCTCGAGCTCGAGGCGATAGACGCTGTGGTGGCCTAGGTCATCAGCCGAGAAGAGCAACGCTGGTGTGCGCCCCGAGGCGTCGGCGGGCGCCAGCTCGAAGGTCGCCGGGTTGCGGTCGAAGCGCTCGAGGTAGACCACCGTCTCGCCGCTCTCGCGGTCGTAGACCTTGAGCCGGTTGCGGTCCGCCTCGTAGCCCGGCTTCTCCATGCCGAGATAAAACAGCAGCTTGCCGTCGGCGCTGTAGCGCGGCCGGCAGTCGCAGGCCTCGGTGATCGAGACACATCTTGGAGCCCCCTTGGGGCGCAGCCCCGCGAGCGGCTGGACGAAGATGCAGTTGTTGGTCGAGCGGGCCACGACCTCGTCGGGGTTGGCGACGAAGGCGAGCTCCTTGCCATCGGGCGAGAAGTCGAAGTCGCGGTCCGAGCCGAGGGAGATCGGCGGCGCGTCCCAGTCGCCGGGCGTGAGGTCGCGCAGCTCACCGCTCGCGGCGTCGACGACGAAGATGTGCTTACGCCGGCGATCGCGCCAGCTGTCCCAATGACGAAAGAGCAGGGCGTCGGCGACCTTGGCGCTCGACTTGGCGTTGATCAGCCCGTAGACCTCTCCGGTGGGAGGCGCTTGCTCGGGACCTGCGTCCTCGGCGCTGGCGCCCTTACGCTTCCCCTTGGCCGTCTTTGGCGCATACTCATCGGAGACGATGACCTCTCGCGCGAAGGCTAGCCGCTGACCGTCCGGCGCCCAGACGGGGCTCTCGACGCCGCCGACACCAGCGGTGAGCCTCCGCGCCTCGCCGCCGGCGAGCGGCAGCAGCCATAGCTGCGGGCCATGGTCGTCGCGCTTGCTGACGATCGCCAGCGTCTGCCCATCAGGCGAGAAGGCCGGGCTGTGGTGTTCACCTGGCCCGGGGGTCAGCTCACAGTCATCGCCGCTCGCGAGGTCGATCAGGCGCACGGTGGCGTGAAAGCGATCCTCGGCGGCGACGAAGCGACGCAGCACGTAGGCCACCTGTTGGCCGTCGGGCGAGACCGCGGGCTGCGAGATGCGGCCGATGGCCAGCAGGTCGGAGAACGCCAGCGGCCGCCCAGCCTTGGCCTTCGTCTTGGTGCCCTTGGGTTGTTTTGCTCGAGGCTGCTTGGGCTGCTTGGACTGCTTGGGCTGCTTGGGCTGCTTGGGCTGCTTGGGCTGCTTGGGCTGCTTGGACTGCTTGGACTGTTTGCGCGCCATCTGACCTCCCGAAGGCTCAGATGGTGCCTCGCAAAGCCGTCTCGGGCAATCCCTGCGGTGGGAAGGCGGAGCGCCGGTGTTGCCAATCTCGGGCTTCGTCGACGTCAGCGGGTCGCATGGGCGAGGGACTCGCGCAGGAGCCCCGCGGCCTCGGGCCAGGAGAGCACGCCCTCGGAGCTCGAGACCTCCGCTGGGTGGTCGTCCGCTTCCAGCGCCTGCTCCAGCGCCGCGGCGAGGCCCTCGACGTCACGAGGACGGACGAGCAGGCCCTGCACATCCGAATAGACCAGCTCCGGGATACCACCGACGTTCGTCGCCACGATCCGCCGGCCGCAGGCCAGGGCCTCCAAGATCACGTTTGGCGTGCCCTCGGCGTAGCTCGGCAGCGTCAGCACGTCACAAGCCGCTAGCCAGGTCGACACCAGGTCGATCGGCTGCTGGCCCGGTAGCAGCACGCGATCTCCGAAACCCTGCACACGCTCGGCGACGGCGCCGCGGGTCTCGTCGGCGCCGACGAGCGCCACGCGCCAGTCGGGGTGTCGGGGCGCGAGCTTGGCGAAGGCGTCGCAGAGCTCGAAGATGCCCTTGGCTCGGTCGAGGCGACCGAGGAAGAGGGCGAGCTTGCCGTCCTCGGGCAGCCCGAGCTGCCGTCGCGCCTCGCGGCGGTCGCGTGGGGAGAAGATCTCGCGGTTGACCCCCGTCGGGATCACGTCGATGCGGTCCCGGGCGACGCCGAGGGCGGCGCAGGCGTGACCGAGCTGGTTGCTCACGGCGACCACCCGGGTGGCGCGTGGCAAGGCGAGCTTCAGGTTGAAGCGCGCGGCGGGCATCTCCGCCACGACGTTCATGTCGCTGCCGATCACCTGGACGACGACCGGCACGCCAAGCAGCTTGCCGAGCGCCACCGCGGCGGCGCCGTCGGGGTAGGCCCAGGTCGAGAGGATCACATCGAAGCGGCCACGGCGACGCAGCACCGAAGGCAGGAGCGACGCCGCGTAGAGCGCCGCCGAGAAGGGGACACCGACCTTCGGCACCTGGAGAAAACGGGGGTGAGAGACGGAGAGCCCGTCGATTGTCTCCCGCCGCGGCGCGGCGGCGATGCGCCCCGCGTAGCTGTAGCGAGCGAAGGCGCGCAGCCCGGGAAACCAGGGGATCGTGGCGAGCACTTCGACCTCGGTGTCTGGGGCGTTCGCGAGCGCCGCGTACTGCTGGCGGATGTGTGGCTCGTCGAGCGGAACCGCTGCGTTGGGGAAGACTTTGGTGATGGCGAGCACGCGCATGGGGTGATACATTCCGATCGCCTTTTTTCGGGTAATGTAGCGGCTAAAACCCTTTCAGGTCAACGGCTTGTGCCGCGACCGAGGTTTTGACAACAACGCACCCGAACACGCACCCGAACACGCACCCGAACACGACGATATGTTTGCCCTGCCGCCACTGATCGCCCTGCTCTTCTTCGTCTATATCAGGCCACAGGAGCACTACGAGCAGCTGACCGTGGTGCCCTGGCTACACCTGCTGTTCGGGCTGGCCCTGCTGGGCCACTTCATCGACATCAAGCTCGCGATCACTCGCCCCAAGCCCTCACCGCAGGTGCCGTGGATGGTGGCGTTCTTCGTCTGGGTCATGATCTCGATCGGCATCCGCGCGCCTGGCGACGTGATGGGCACCGCCGTGGCGGTTTTCCTCTTCCTTTTGATCGGCTATCTGGTCGGAAACGCGTTGACCACCTTCCGCGGGCTCAACGCGGTCGGCGTGACGATCGCCGTGCTGGCGATGGCGCTAGCGATGGCCACCATCTATCAAGCGCGGCAGCCGAAACAATGCGTCAAGGCCGATCTCTCCGCCGACGCCGAGCACTCGGGTACCCCCGATGGGCGCCCCTGTCAGCGGATCCGCGACTGCTCGCAGCTCGAGCCGGGAGCTCGCTACTACTGCGAGTCGATCGGCGTGATGGGGACGATGACGGTCTATGGGCGGGCGCGCTATCGCGGTATCCTCAAAGACCCCAACGACCTCTCGATGACGTTGAGCATCGCGCTGCCCCTGCTCTTCGTGCTGATGCGTCAGAACCCGACGCGCACGCGGATCTTGCTCTGTATCGCGGCGTCTGTGATCACGTTCATCTCGATCGTGCCCACCCAGTCGCGAGGAGGTCAGCTCGTCTATGTGGGGGTGCTGGCGATGCACTTCCTATGGCGCTTCGGCATGAAGACCTCGATGATCGCCGGGGCGCCCGCCGTGCCCTTGATGTTGGTGATGATCCTGGTGCGGGGGAAGCGCGCCGACGCCGACGCGTCGGCCGACGAGCGCATCCGTTGCCAGTGGAACGCCCTGCGGATGTTCGGCATGTTCCCGGTCACCGGCGTGGGCTACAACCACATCACCGATCACTGGAAGCAGACCGCCCACAACGCCTATCTGCTAGCGGTGGCCGAGCTTGGGCTCCCCGGGGCCTTTATCTGGTTTGGGGTGTCCTACATCACGGCCAAGATGCTGCTGCAGATCCGCGCACACACCAAGGGGCGCCCGGAAGCCAAGGTCGCCCAGCTCTGGTCGGAGGCGCTGCTCGCCTCCCACGCCGGGTTGCATTTCGGGATCATGTTCCTCTCGTTTTGCTACCACTTCATCTACTGGATCTACATCGGCCTGGCCGGCGCGATCTACAAGGCCACCAAGGCTCATGACCCAGACTTCGAGGTGACGTTCACCAAACAAGACTGGGCGCTTCACAGCGCGATCACCGCCGGTTGGCTGGGGCTGTGGAAGGTCTTTATCGAGTGGAAGTACCGAAAGCTCTAGGTGTCGCCAGCGGCCTCTTCTGGCTGCTCCTGGCGAGCCCCGCGGCGGCCGAGCTGAAGACGATCTGGGCTGTCGGCGAGAGCACCAAGGTCAAGGCGAACCTTGAGGGCGGGGCTGCGCCTCATCCGCTGGCGGCGAGCAACGAGACCTTCGACGGCAAGCGAGTGCGCCTCTTTGGGCTGCGCAACGAGGTGCTCGCTTTCCAGCTAATCTTACGCGGCGGCGCCGCCGAGACCACGGGCGTGACCGTCGAGCTCCGCAACATCGGCTCCATCGCCAACGCAAAGACGGTGAGCGACGACGGTGACCGCTACTACCTCGGGCGGCGTATCGAGCTCTTCGTGCAGCATTACTTCCGCCTCGACAAGCCCTCGGCGACGAGCGTATGGAAACCCGGCTCGGCGGCGCAGCCGGCGCCCGAGCACAGCCAGGGCCTGATCCCCGACGCGCTCGTGCCCCATCGCAGGCCCTTCGCCGTAGCGGCTCGACGGCGCCAGGGGATCTGGATTGATGTCTATGTGCCCAAAGGCACGCCCGCCGGGGTGCATCGCGGCGAGCTCGTTGTGAAGATCGCGGGGGAGGTCTGCGGCCTGCCTGGTTGCAAGCTGCCGGTAGAGCTCGAGGTGCTCTCAGAGACCATGCCCGACGCGTCGCGGACCAAGACGATGGTCTTCTTCTCCGGCTGGGAGGACGACCGTGACAGTATGCCCTCACGCTACCTAGACGACTGGAAGACCGCCCCCAAGGCGAAGGTCGACGCCCTCCGCGCGCGGCACTTCAAGCTCGGTCGGCGGCATCGCCTGACCTTCTTCATCGGCAATCAACGCCAGCCCGACGAGACCCTGCGCCGTCGACTCACCGGCGTCGCGTTCACCCGGGCGGCGGGCTACGAGGGCCCCGGGGAAGGGCTCGGCCAGGACATGTATTCCGTCTCGACCTTCGGCATCCATGATCTATCTCGCGACGAGGCCGAGCGCTGGCTCGCGTTCTTCGCCAGGCATGGGGCGAAGGCCGAGGTCTTCTATTACGGTAAGGACGAGCCCCAGAGCGCGAAGGACTTCGCCGAGGTGCGCCGCCGCGCTGCCGCGGCCAAGCCGATGGCGACCTTCGTGACGACGAGCCCTCGCGACGATCTCGCCGAGGTCGACATCTTCTGCGCCGGGACCAACCAGTTCTCGGTGAAGGCGGCGCGTCACGCCGAGCGCAAGGGCAAGCGTGTCTGGGTCTATAACGGCAACCGCCCCTTCTCCGGCACCTTCGTCACCGACGACGTGCTCGCCGCGCTGCGGGTCAACCCTTGGATCCAGCATCGCTATGGAATCCCACGGTGGTTTTTTTGGGAGGCGACCTACTACAAGGACTTCCAGGGCAAGCGCGGGCAGGTCGACATCTGGAACCAGCCGCTCAACTTCAGCAACAAGCACGGCGACGAGCACCACGGCGACGGGCTCCTGGTCTACCCGGGGCGTGATCGACGCTTTCCGCGTTCCGATCGCGGCTTCGACTTCCCGCTGCCGAGCTTGCGGCTCAAGGCCTGGCGCCGCGGCATCCAGGACGTGGAGTACCTGGTGCTGCTCGAGGCCAAGGGCAGGGGCGCCTTCGCCAGGACGGTCGCCGAGACGATGGTCCCGCGGGCGCTGAGCGACGAGCTGAGCGAAGACGACCCGGTGAGCTGGCCCGAAGATGGCGAGCGCTGGATCCGGGCGCGCAAGCTGCTCTTTTCGGCGCTCGCCGGAGGGAACGCGCCGAGGCTCGAAGCGACGCGGATCGCGCGGCCGCCCGAGCCCTGGCATCGGCGCGCGCTGCGCTGGCTGCGTGTTCTGCTCGATCCCGTACTTCGCAGCCGCCGCCGTCGCATCGTCAGCGCGACGGCGGTGGGCGGGTTTCTTTTGGTGACCGGGCTGATGGCCTGGCGCCGTCGGCGCACCTCGAGCGGAGAGAAAAAGCGATGAAGCGGCTACGGATCGTCCACGCCCTGGCCTCCTACGAGCTCGGAGGCGGCGAGATGCTGGCTCTGCGGCTGGCGAGCTACCAGCGCCGCGAGGGTCATGAGGTTCACGTGGTGGCGCTCTCCGACGCCGGTCCGCTGCGCGAGCGCTTCGAAGAGGCTGATGTCCGAACAGAGCTCGTGGTCAAGCGCGCCGGCTTCGACGCGACCCTCTTCCCACGGCTCTGGGCTCTCTTCGCTCGTCGACGGGGGCTGCTGCCTCGCCAAAGCCCCGCGCTGGTGGTGCATACGCATAACCCCCAGTCCCTGGTCTACGCCGCCCCGGCGGCCAAGGCCGCGCTGGCGCAGGTCGTCCACACCAAGCACGGCGAGGCCGTCGAGGGGCGCCGAGCGTTTCGGCTCCGCCAGGGCGCTGCGCGCTTCGTCGACGCCTTCGTCTCGGTCTCTCGTCAGACCGACGCCTTCGCGCGCGAGCATCGCGAGGCGCCGCGTGGCCGCTTGCACGTGATCGAAAACGGCGTGGAGTTGGCGGCCTACGGCGACGACCCCCAACGTCGGGCAGGGGCCCGGGCGGAGCTCGGCGTCGATGACGAGACCTTCGTGGTCGGCACCGTGGGGCGACTGCAGCCGGTGAAAAACCAAGCCCTCCTGTTGCGCGCGGCGGCGCCGCTGCTCTCGGCTGCACAGAAGGCGAAGCTGGTCCTCGTCGGCGATGGGCCCGAGCTCGCTGCTCTGCAGAGCTTGGCCAGCGAGCTCGGGGTCGCCGCCAGCGTCGTCTTCCTGGGCTACCAGCAGGACGTGGCGCGCTGGCTCGCGGCCTTCGATTGCTTCGCCATGTCGTCACATACAGAGGGGCTGCCCTTGGTGCTGATCGAGGCGATGGCCAGCGGCCTGCCCACGGTCTGCACAGCGGTCGGGGGCATCCCGGCGGCCGTGGGCTCTGCCGGGCGCCTCGTCGAGGCTGGCGACGAGGCTGCGCTGGCGGCGGCCCTCGCGGGGTTCGCCGCAGATCGGGCGGCGGCCCGAGCCTTGGGCGTCGCTGGTCGGGCTCGCGTCGAAGAGCTCTATGCCTTCTCGGTGATGGCCGAGCGCTATGAGCAGCTCTATAGCGCGTGAGCGGTATCCGCGAGACTGGCTAGCGGGCCCCGTGCCGACTATGCTACCCCCTCGGGGAAGGGCGACATATCGTGATGCAAAACCTGCAGCAACGAGAAGTGCGCACCGCGCGCGAGCAGCTCGATCGGGTCTTCGCCTTCGCTGGGCGCGCCTGGCGCCATTGGTGGAAGGCTGCGCTGATCGTCGCGATCGGCGGCGCCGCGTCCGTGGGCGTAGCGTTGAAGGCCAAGCGGAAGTACCGGTCCGAGACGGTGCTGCTCTACCGCGAGCCCATCGACCAGACCTACGTCGCTGGCTCCGACGCACGCCGCATCAGCTCTCACGACCTCGGTCGACGGCTGCGTGAGCTGCTGATGGGGCGGCCTCGGCTCAAAGAGGTGATCGATAAGTTCAAGATCCTGCAGCAGGTCGTCAACCAGCGCAGCTACATCGAGGCCGAGGACAAGCTGCGGATGCTGATCGACTTCCGCTTCGGCGGGGGCGATACCTTCCATCTCGCCTACACGGGGTTCGAGCCCAAGCGGGTCAAGGACGTCACCGAGTACCTGGCGAAGATCATGATCGAAGAGGAGCTGCGCATGCGCTCCGAGCAGGCGGCCGGCACGGTGCGCTTCCTCGATGGCGAACGTAAGCGGGCCGAGGGCGAGCTGAAGGGCAAGGAGCAGGCCCTCGCCGAGTTCTTGGCGAAGAACCCCGAGTTCGCCGCCGACGAGAGCCCCACCGCGTCGGGCGCGGCGCTGCGCGCCCAGCAGCGCAAGAGGAGCGCCGGCGCGAGCCTGATACGCAGCGGCAGTTCTCCGCTCACGATCATGCGCAGGCAGCTGCGGCGTATCAAAGAGAAGCTCGCTCAGGCCGAGGGGCGCAAGCCAACCGTGGTGCGTGACCCGAAGCTGCAGGCGCTCAAGCAGCAGGCCGAGTCCGAGCTGGCCAACGCCCAGAGCCGGCTGCGTGGGCTGAAGGCCCGCTACACAGACGCCCACCCGGACGTCGCGGCGGCGCGCTCGCGGGTCAAGCTCGCGCAGTCGCGGCTGGCTCGCGTCAAGGTGCGGGCCAAGGCGGCGACAAAGATCGTCAAGCTCGGCGGCGACGCCATCGCGGCGCTGCGCAACCGGCTCAACGAGATCAACTCACAGATCGCCAGCTATCGCCGGCGCTCAGCGAGCAAGAAGCCAGACCCGAAGAAGCCCGAGAGTAAGCCTGACAAGGCAACTGGGGGCGCCGCGAATAGGATCGTCGCGATGGAGACGCAGTGGACGCGACTCAACCGGGAGGTCCGAGAGGCCCGCGAGAGGTACCTGCGGATCGAGAACCGCCTCTTCCGCGCCTCCTTGGGCTTGACAGTGAAGAAGCAGAGCCACCTCAGAGTGATCGACCCGGCCTACGTGCCCAAGCGCCCCGCGGGTGGCGGTCGGTCCAAGATGGTGATCCTCGGTGGCGCCGTGTCGATGTTCTTCGCCATGGGGTTGGTGCTCGGGTTGGCGCTGATCGACGAGCGCATCTACAACCGCAAAGACGCCGAGCGCTTGCGGCTCGCGGAGGTGCTCGTGGTGGTTCCGCGCCGCAAGCCGACGTTGGTCCAACGGATCGTCAGGATCTTCAAGCGCAAGCGCGGTCGACATCGGCGCACGTGAAAGCAGGCTGAACCGTGAGCGACAAAACGAAGCGAAGCACGGCGGGCTTCGGCCAGCAGAAACGCTCGAGCATGGCGCCACAGCGCGGTGGCGCGGCAGTCGGTCCTGCGCGGCCGCCGCAGCAGACGCCGCCGACGATACACGATCCGCAGCGCACGATGGCCTACTCGGTCAGCGAGCTCGAGGGAGACGTCTCGTCCAACGTCGTGGCGGGCAACATCGAGCAGCAGACCATCGCTCCCGGGACGCTGAAGGCCTCGGAGATCTTCGGGCCTCAGGGCGGCGCCGCCAGTCGGCCTGCCCCGCCGCCGGTGGCAGGCAGCGCTGGCCTACAGACGCTCCACACCATGGTCAACGATCCCATGCAGCTGATGGCGCTGGCGCAGGCGCCGCAGGTCGCGGCGGCGCCAAGGCAGGGCGTGACGATGGCCATGCCGCAACAGCAAGCGCAACACCAGCGCCACCCGGCGGTGCAGCGCCTGCCCCACGAGGAGGTCTCCCATGACGTCCGAAAGGTCACGGCGCAGCTCGACGATCCGCATCTGGTGGTGCAACACGATCCCGACGGTGAGCCCGCCGCGGCATACCGAGTGCTCGGCCATCGGCTGACCAAGCCCAGCGGCGCGCGCACGGTGCTGTTCACCAGCGCCGAGGATGGCGACGGCAAGAGCGTGTGCGCGGCCAACGTCGCGCTGGCGATGTCCGAGTATGGGCGGGCCAACGTGCTCTTGGTGGAGGCCAACCTCCGCGCCCCCTCGCTGGCGACGCTGCTCGGCTTCAAGCCACCGAAGTGCTTCGCCCAGCAGCTGCGCGAGCATAAGAAGCAGCCGATGGGGACCTGGACCATCGCCAAGCTCACGTCCTGGCTCCATGTGATGGCGCTCGACGTCGAGACCTTCGACAGGCCGGAGATCATCGACGCCCTCGGCATCGAGCTGGCTGTAGAACACTTCAAGCGCCTCCCTTACGACTTCATCCTGCTCGACACGCCCGCGGTGCTCGGCCAGGCCGACGTGCCGCTGATGAGCGACTGCGCCGACGGGATCGTCATCACGGCGTTCGCTCGCGAGAGCAACGGCGCCGCGATCCGCAAGGCGACGCAGATGCTCGCGCCGGCGAACATCCTCGGGATCGTGCTGCTCGAGGGCTGAGCGATGGCTCTGCTCCGGCTCAACACCCAAGACGCGGTCGTCGACGAGGAGGCTCGCCTCGAGGCCCTGGGGATCGAGCTCCTCGATGAGCCGCGCCACCCGGCGGTCTGGGCCGAGTGTTTGAATGTGGCCAAGCGGCTGCGGCTCAGCGGCCGACAGGTGGTAGGTCTCTGGCCCGCCGACGACGCCATCGGTGTGCCCTCGTTGGCGGTGCAGGTCGGGCTGGCCCTCGCCGATCTGGCCTCGACCACCGTGGCCTTCCTTGACGCCAACGCGCGCTGGCCAGCGGCGCGGGCGCTGATCGGCAAACGCGAAGCGGAGGCGTCGACGCAGGACGAAGACGCAGCCTACACCACGCTCTGGCTGCGGGGCATGGTCGCCCTGCTCATCCCGCGGAGCGTCGGCGCGGCTGGTGAGTCCTTGACTCGGCTGCGCGGTACGCTCGAGGATGCACGCCCCCTCTTCGGGGCGATCTTCGTCGACATGACCGGCTTCGACGTCCTCGGCGATCATCTCAACGTGATGGAGCTGCTCGAGGGGGTGGCGATCGTCGCCGCCGCTGGCCGCACCACCGATGAAGAGGTGCTCGAGCTGGCGCGGCAGGTGCCGCCGGGCCGTCTCATCGGCGCGGTGTTGGTGGGGAGCTGACGGCGCCTCTATCTGCCCGAGGTCCAGGAGAGCTCGCCCTTGACGAAGCGGCGCAAGCCCTCCACCGCGGCGGCGTTGAGGGTGACGAAGGTCTGGGAGAGCTTGGTCAGCTTGCCGGCCTTTTCGTCACCGAGGAGCAGGGCCTTCGCCGCGAGGCCGTAGCCGACGAGCTGGCCAGCGAGGGTCGTGGCGTAAACCGGCCAGCCGGGGGCAGCCGTGAGCACGAGGTAGGCGTTGGAGCTGAAGAGCGTGACCAGCGCGAAGGGGCAGGCCAGCCGCAGCAGCTTGTGAGAGACCAGCTGCAGAAAGAGGCGGTTCTTTCGTGGGTCGAGCAGCTCGGGCAGCTGCTGCAGCAGCTGGTAGTTGCCCGCGAGGGTGCGGGCCTTGCGTGAGAACTCACCCTTCACGGAGGCCTCGTCGTCGTAGACCTTGGCTTCCGAGTCGATCGTCACTCGATAGCCCTGAAGCACGATCTGCATCGGCGTGAAGACGTCATCGAGCAGGCAGTCCGCTGGCAGATCACGGTAGAGGTGGCGCCGCAGCGCATAGAGCGCGCCGGTGGCGCCGACCACCGAGTCGATCGCGCTCTCGGCGTTGCGGATGAGCCTCTCATAGGCCCAATAGGCCCCAGGGCCCTTGCCTGTGTCGAGCTGCAGCTCGCCGGAGACGGCGCCGATGTTCGGATCGGCGAACCACGAGACCAGCCGCCGCAGCGCCTGGGGATCGATGCGCTGCCGGGCGTCGCAGAAGAGGAGCAGCTCGCCGGAGGCGCGCGCCACGCCGCGGTTCAGCGCGACGGCCTTGCCCTGCGGCGTCTCGTTTCGCTCGAGCGAGACGCCCCGATCGGCGTAGCTCTCGACGATGGCGTCGGTCTCGTCGGTGGAGCCGTCGGAGACGACCACGATCTCGAGCTTCTCTTTCGGGTAGTCGAGCGAGAGCAGGTTGTCGAGCTTGGCGGCGATGCGGCCTTGCTCGTTATGGGCGGCGAGCACCACCGAGACCGTGGGCTCGACCGGGGGCTCGACCGGCCGCAGAGCGCCTTGGCGAGCGATCTTTTTGAGCTTGGAGAGCCCGAGGAGCAGCGCCGGATAGCCGCCGTAGGTGTAGGCGATCAAGCCAAGCGATCCCCAATAGGTCAACGTCGGAATCGTCCACACGATTCGTCTCCTGTCGCAAGCGCGGCCGTTCGAAGCGGATGCGTGATTGTACACGTCCGGAGCGCTGCGTATAGTGCGGGGTCGGTTCGACATGGCGACTGGGAAACGTCCCAGAGGAGCGAGCGACGGAAATGGACGTAGCGCAGACGTCGTTTTTCTTCGAGCATCAGTCGAGGCGGCTCCTCGGCGTCTACTTGCCGGTGGAGCAGGGCGCTCCCGAGAAGGTGGCGGTGCTCTGCAACGGCTTCGCCGGCGAGCACGTGATCTGCCGACCACACCTGACCCACGCGGCGAGGCAGCTCGCGGCGCGGGGCATCCCTGCGCTGCGCTTCGATTACACAGGGTATGGCGACAGCGAGGGCGACTTCGTCGAGGCCACGCCTGAGCGCATGGCCGCCGACATCGAGGGCGCGATCGCGGAGGCCATGCGTCGAAGCGGCGCGAGCAAGGCCGTGCTGATCGGCGTCCGCATGGGCGCGACGCTCGCGGCGCTCGTCGCCAGCCGGCGCGATGACGTCAGCGAGCTGCTGCTCTGGGAGCCACTGCCCGACCTCTGGAAATACATCTTCGCCGAGCTACGCCAGACGGTGGCGATGCAGACGCTGCTCTTTCGCGACGTGCGGGTCAACCGCGACACGATCGTCGAGAACGTCCTGGCCGAGCAGCCCTCGCTCGTCGACGGCTACAACATGAACTGTATCGACGACGGCTACCGGCTGGGCAAGGGCTTCATCGAAGGCGTCAAGCAGGTCAACCTGCTCGAGGCCCCACCAGCCCTCTGCGCGCGTACGCTGGTGCTGCACCTCCGCGAGCGCCCGGGCAAGCCTGGGCGGCCGCTGGTGCAGCTCGCAGAGAAGCTCGGGGCCGAGCTCGAGACGATCGTCCAACAGACCTTGATGTGGAAGCACGGTCGCTTCTACATGACCCACTCGCCGCTCGTGGTGGCGCGCAGCCTGGACTGGCTGGAGGGGAAGCCCGCGGCCCAGGACGATTCACCGGCGGCTGAGCAGGGGAGCCAGCCATGAGCGCTCGAATGGAAGAGGTGATCGCGTTCTCCTCGGGCGAGCATCAGCTCACCGGCATCCTCAACCCCGGCGACGGGAGCGGCGGCAAGAACCCGCGAGTTGGGATCGTCTTCGCCAACGCGGGCGCCCGCGGGCGTCTGGGCAGCACGTTTCAGTACCCGTACTACGCGCGGGAGCTGGCCAAGGCCGGCTACCCGTCGCTGCGCTTCGATCCGCACGGCATCGGCGACAGCGAGGGGCTGATCGAAGCGCGCGAGATGCAAGGCTTTTACGGCATGCTGCAGAGCGGCCTCTTCGTCGATGACCTGCTGGTGGCGATCGAGGCGTTTCGTCGCCGGGTCAAGCCGCGCCGGATCGTGCTCTGGGGTGTCTGTGGAGGCGCGATCACCTCGCTGATCGCGGCCGCGAAGACCAACCTGGTCGACGGGGTGGTGTTGCTCTCCGTCCCCGTGCTGCTCGACAGCGCGGAGGAGGAGGGAGAGGTGATCCCGGCAGGATACGCGCGAGAGTACCTGATCGCGGCCTATGGCAAGAAGCTCTTCTCCCTCGAGGCTTGGATGAGGCTCTTTCGCGGGCAGAGCGAGCTCGATACGATCTGGTCGTACAGCGTGGCGATCGCGAAGGGGAGCATCGATAGGGTGCGCTCGGGGCTCGACCCGCGGGCGTTGGTCGAGCAGCTCAAGCGGCGCCTGCGGCGGATGCGCGCAGGGCGACGGCGTAAGGTGACTCACGATGCCGATCGACATCCCATGTTCAACGAGCGCTTCCTCACCTCGCTGGATCGGATGATCGCCTGCCATCACCCGGCGCTCTTCGTCTTTGGCGAGGGCGACGCGATCCGCTGGCATTTCGAGGAGCACTTCCAGCAGCCCTTCTGGCAAGACGATCCGGCCTACGCCGAGCTCTGCGACGTGCACTACCTCGCGGGCTGCAACCACCTCTTCACGCTCCGGGAGTGGCAAGACCAGGCGCTGGACATCGCCCGGCCCTGGCTCGAGAAGCTGAGCTGAGGTCGGCGTAGAGGAGGCGCTCTTACGCGAGCGCCGCCAACAGACCCTCGAGGGCCTCGTCGATCTGCGCTAGCACCTCGCTGGCGCGCTCCGGCTCGTCATAGGGATCGTCGATCTCCACCCCGCCGTCGCCCAGGGCGCCAAGCCAGACGCTCTTTCGCAGCGCGCTGTCGCTCATCGCCGCGAGGAGGTCGTGGTTGCGTTGGTCCATCAGCACGATCAGATCGGCGCGATCCAGCTCGTCTTGGGTCGCCAGCCGCGAGCGATGCTCGCTGACATCGAGGCCGCGGGCGGCGGCAGCTTCGACGATGAAATCGGGGCTCGGGCGGCCGATGTGATCGTGGAAGCCAGCGGATGAGACCTCGAGATCCTCGCCGGCGAGCTGCTGCAGGCGGATCCCGCCATAGGGGCTCCTGCAGATGTTGCCGTAGCAGAGCACCAGCACGCGCTTCACGCCGCGCTTGGCCGCCGCGCGGAGGCGACGCTTGGAGGTCGGGCCGGCCACACGGAGCAGCGCTTGGCGGCGGACCTTGCGGGCGATGATCATCGCCTCCTGACTCAGCGCGGTGGCGACCTCGTAGGTGATCGGGCCGGGGTCTGCGAGGCGGGCGCCGTCCCAGGTCTCCTTGCCGAGGAGCGGGCGGGCCCACTCGCAGAGGGCGCTGGGGATCGGGCGCTTGAGCAGCAGCGGGTTGTCGTCGTTGCGGTGCTTGATCGCGTGTTTGAGCCAGGCCAGCTCGCGGGAGAATCGCCGGGCGTAGACCTCGGTGCGGGCGGGCATGCGCTCGTCGGGGACGCGGTCTTCGAGGAGCATCTCGACCAGGGCGCGGGGGAAGTCGGCGCCGGCGAAGGTCGCCAGCGGTAGCGACCCCCAGAAGCGGCCGTTGATCTCGATCAGCCAGTGGCGATGGGTCTCGACGTCGACGCGAAACTCGATCATCGCGACGCCATGCCAGCTCAGGGCGCGCATCAGCCGGGCCGAGTCCTCGACGAGGGCCGGCGCGGGCGTGACGGATTTGCGGTAGGAGCTGGCGCCGCCGGTGAGCGGCACCTCGTTGATCCGCTCATGGGCGAAGACGAGGACGAGCTCACCGTGGCGGGCGAGCACCTCGATCCCGACGCCGCGGCCGGGGACCCATTGTTGTAGCTGCACCGGGGTCGAGGCCAGCAGCGCGAGGACCTCGCGGTTCAGCTGCTCGCGACCGGTGAACATCTGCGCCTGGTACTCTTGGGCGCGGCCATCCTTGAAGACCTTGGATTGGGTGGTCTTGACCACCACGGCGTCGCGGATCCACTCGTCGAGGCGCGGATCATCGAGGTCGGCGGGGGAGGACGCGAGGATGTTGGAGGGCGAGCGCACGCCGATCTCTTCGCCGAGCAGGCGGACCTTCTCCTTGTCGAAGCCGATCGCCATCGCGTCAGCGGGGGGGAGCGCGAGGACGCCCTCGAGGTCCGGGTGATCGCGCCGGGCGGCCAGCGGGATCATCGTCTCCTCGGTGGGCGGGATGATCAGGCGGAAGCGGTGTCTGCACTGCATCGCGATCACCCAATCGGCGAAGCCCTGGCTGTGTTTCATCGGGTCTGGGTGGACGTCTCGCAGGCGCGGGTAGCGCGAGGCGAACGACGGGTGGCGTTGCGAGGTGCCCGCGAGGCAGCAGTGATAGCCCGCCGCGCCAAGGCTCTGAGTGATGGCCAGTCCTGCGCTAGAGTCGCCGGCGACGATCAAGATGTCCATGAGCACTCTCCTGAGCAGTACCGGTCCGCGGACGATCAGGCGGTGGCGTAGAACCAGCGCTCGATGCGGGCGATGGCGTTGGGCAGCTGCCCATAGATCCCTACTCGGCGTAAGTCGAAGGGGTCGCGTGTGGCGTCGTTGACGCCGTGTAGCGCGGTGACCGCGAGGCTGAAGCCGACCTGGCGTGCGGCGTCCCTCACAGCGTCGTTGTAATCCCTCTCTTTTCCGTTGGGGTAGGCGAAGCTCTCGACCTTCGTCTTGAGCCGCCCCTCGATCTCTTCTTTGCTCTGAGCCATTTCGCGTCGGGCGTCCTCGACCGGGATGCGCGTGAGGAAGGGATGGGAGACGGTGTGGGCTCCCGGCCGAAAGCCGGCGTTGTTCATCTCCGTGAGCTGCTCCCAAGTGCAGATCTCGCGCTTGCAGGCCTCCTCAACGGCGACGTTCAGGCGCTCGCCGAGCTCGTCGATCAGGGCGTCGGTGCGCGCTTTTTCCAAGTTCTGGAAGTGCTCGCCGAGCTGGGCTTGGGCGGCCAGGCGGCGGTCGATGGAGCTGAGGTCGAGGGTCAGGCCGTCGAGGTCGATGGGACCGTCTGGAGGTTGCGCGTGCTCGAGGATGAGGGCGAGGCGCGTGGACCACGGGACGTAGTCGTTGTTGATGAAGCCCGTCGTGACGAAGACCGTCGCCGGCAGGTGGTAGCGGCGCAGGATCGGCAGCGCGAGGTGGTAGTTGTCTGCGTGGCCGTCGTCGAAGGTCAGCGCGATTCCGCGGGAGGGCACGCGTCCCGAGCGCCGGCGGCGCTCCAGCTCTTCGAGGGGGAGGACGTCGTAGTGTTTGGCGATGTAGGCACAGAAGGCGTCGAAGACGTCGACGTCGAGTCCCCGCCGAAAGGGGGTGGAGTCTTCGGTGATCTGGTGCAGCATCACGATCATCGCGCCCCGCTCGGGGAGCGGGATCAGCCCTGTGCGCTTGACCAGCCCGTCGAGACGCGTCGAGGCGTTGCGGAAGACAGAGACGGCGCCGCTGCGGTACATCAGCCAGAGCAGGTTGTCTTTGAGCTGCACGAGGACCCTCCAGGCGCGACGATCGATCGCGGGTGGTCATTGAAGGCGAAGGTATGTGATCGACGAGAGCACGCGACAGCTCGACGGTACTGTTCGACGATACTCTTTGTCAACGACTCGAAAAGACGACGGTTTCTCGCAAGCCGAACCGGCATGAGCTATCCTTTCTGCTCGGCTCGAGGGCTGGCCTTGTGGAGGCTGGAACGTCGGGTACACTTACGCGAGCGAGGCAGACCGAAACGATGCGCAGACTGCTGATGCTGCTTGTCCTGGCCCTCGGCCTGTTGGCCGCGCCCGCGGTGTGGGCGCAGGTCCGCTTCGAAGTCAACGGGCTCTTGAACACCGGCTACACCACCAACCGCAACCCGGGCGCAGACGAGGCCACCGCCGAAGCCGACGCGTTCTTCGAGTTCGGCAGCGGGGTGACGGCGTCGATGGTCGACGGGCGGATGCTGCACGCGCTGCGTTACGATCTGACCGGGACGGTCTTCGTCGGAGACGGAGAGGCCGCGTCGTTTCAGAACGCGCTGAGCTACCTGAGCCTCTACGAGATCCGTCCGACCGTGCGTTTGGGGGTCGGTATCACGGGAAGCCAGGGCCGTCAGGGCAGCTTCCGGGTCAACCCCACCGAGCAGGTGGTGCAGCCTCAGCGACCGGGGACGGTATGGTTTATCGGGGCGTCGGCGCAGCAGCGCTTGGATTGGGCGGTGAGCTCGCAGTGGGACCTCTCCGAGGCGTTTCAGACAGATTGGTTCATCCCGACGAACAACCCCTTCGGGACAGACGGTGATCTCACAGAGCAAGACGCTGGGCAGTATACGGGCAGCTTCGATCTCGGATTTGGCGCGCAGCGCACGTGGCATAACATCGCCCTGATCCTCTCGCCGCGCGGGCAGTATCTGATCAACGCGCTCCCAAACGCCGCTGACGAGAACGCTCGGTTTCAGCACGCGTGGTTGTTTACGGGCACTGCAGGGCTGCGCTGGGACTTCGCGCGCAGCTGGACGATGGGGGTAGAGGCTGGCGCGCAGCTGTCGCTCGAGGGGGACTTCTCGGAGGTCGCCCAGCCAGGGCCGGTCGGACGGGCGACCCTCGGCTATCGCTGGCAGCGCTGGAGCGCTGGGCTCTCCGCAGGCTATGAGCAGACCCCGAACATCCAGGTCGCGACGATCTTCGAGGGAGCGACCCTTGCGCTGAACGGCGTGATGCCAGTGGGACACAGACGGCTTCGGATGTGGATCGAGGGGGCTGTGGGCTACACGTATAGCTCACCGGTCGGCGATATCGTGCTCGGTGAGACCGCTGGCATCAACGACGCCGTCGACATCCACACGATAGGGGTCGATGTCGCCTACAACTGGCGCTTCTCTGACGTGATGGAGGTGGCCATCCGATACCAGTTTGGCATGCAACGATCGGTAGGATTGACACCCGAGAACTCAGGATCCTTCGCTCAGGACTTCACTGTACACGTTGGCATGCTCTCGCTGCGCTTCAACTACCCGGCGCGCCGCAACCGCCGTCGCCGGCGGCGTGGGCTCGGGGGCCCGAGCCGCGTCGACCGTGAAGAGTGGGACTCGATCTTCAACCCGACTCCTGGCCGCTCGAACAACGATCAGCCACCGCCCAACAGCGGCAACGGCTCCTAACCTAACCAGGGTGTGAGCAAGACGAGGTCACGATGGCCGAAGAGACTCTGAAGAGCGAGGCGAAGCCGAGTCGGCGATCGGTCGGTAGCCTGCGAGCACCCCCACACACTCGGGACCGAGCGGGGCACCGCACTGCCGGCCGCTTTCGTAGCCGAAGACATGAGCCATACCGGTGGTCTGGCTGCTAGGCCTCAGCTTCGAGCGGACAAACACCTCTAAGTCGATCTACATTGAAGACGGAGCTAGTAGACCCATGGCCAAGGCAACACGCTGTACGACTTTATTTGCGCTGACGTTGATCGCTGGTTTGGCGCTCGGGGCTTGCAAGACGGTTCGTCCCTATGACTACTCGAAGGAGCCGGATCCGCGCACGAACAAGCGCGGTTTCGTGATCGGCCCCGCCGATCAGGTGCGTATCACCGTCTGGCGCCACGGCGACTTGACGACGACGGCGACGGTTCGGCCTGACGGGATCATCACCATGCCGCTGATCGGCGATATCAAGGCCGCCGGTCGCAATACAAAGCAGCTACGCGAAGAAATCCGCGCTCGCCTGGGCAAGTTCTATAAGGATGCGCAGCTGACGATCACCGTCGCTGTCACCAACGTGGTCAGCTACCGGTTCACGGTCAGCGGGCAGGTCTCCCGCCCAGGCCTTTTTACGTCGAGTCGTTTCGTAACGGTTCAAGAGGCGATCGCCATGGCGGGTGGCCCAACGCGCTTCGCGAAGCCTGACCTAGCGGTGGTCGTGCGTCGGGGCGATGACGGTAGGGTTCGACGTATTCCGATCGACTACCCCGCGATCGCTTCAGGACAATCGCCCGAACAGAATATCGTGTTGCTGCGGGGCGACGTCGTTCACATCCCTTGAGAGCGCCTCCACAGATCCCTCCCGTCGCCGGGTGTAGCGCTGCCGGTCGAGGTCTCAGAACGTTCGCCGTACCACCCGTATGGCTCATGTCTTTGGCTACGAGACCGGCTCGGCAGCTCAGCACCCGGCTCGGTCCCGACTGTGTGGGGAAGCTCTTGAGGTCGACAACGACAGGAGGATAGAGATGACACGAGCTGCGATCAGCATCGGGCTAGTGGCGTTGGTGGCGTTGCCGCTCGGGGGCTGCAAGGAGGTCGCGCCCAAGGAGGCGACGAGCCTCTCTCTTGACCCTGGGGAGGACCCTGGGCCGCCCAGAAAGAAGCTCTCGATGGTGTGGCATCATCACAGCACGGGAGACAACCTGCTCAAAGGAGGGCTCCGTGCCGCCCTCGAGAAGAACAACATCGACTTTTACGACATCAACTACAAAGAGGCGAAGGTCGATGGCTATGTGATCGGTGACAAGACCGACCCGCCAGACTTCCCCAAGAACTTCAATACGCCGAAGTACTTCGACGTCATTAAGTCGTGGGAGCTGAAGGGTGACAAGAAGAAGCATGATATCGTGATGTTCAAGAGCTGCTATCCCGCTTCTCAGATCGATAGCGAGGCCAAGCTCGAGCAGTACAAGACGTGGTACAGCTCGCTGCTCCCGACGTTCAAGAAGCACTCCGACATTCTCTTCATCGCGATGTCGACACCTCCGCTCGTGCGCCGCAACACCAAGCCCGAGGACGCTGCCCGCGCTCGCAAGTGGGCGAAGTGGATCACGACCGAGTTCGCCAAAGACTTGAAGAACGTCCAGGTCTTCGACCTGTTCAACTCCTTGGCCGTTCGCGAAGGCAAGAAGCACGCGAACACCCTCGTCCCGCAGTTCGCGACAGACAAATGGGATTCGCACCCCACCGCTGCCGGCGCCAAGGCCATGACGCGGATGTTCATCCCGTGGCTGAACCGGATACTGCGCGTGTCCGGCAGGTCCTCTTGAGAGCACCCCTACAGACTCCTCCGGTCGCCGGCTGCTAGAGCGCTGACCCGCTTCCCTCCTGTCATCGCGCTGGTCTGCGACACCACAGCGGCTCTCGCTCGTCGGTTGCGTGCGACCAGCAGGCGCCCTTCTCGCTCCTACGCCGTGATTCCGGATCCTTCGCGCAGCTCGGTCCGGTAAGCGGATCAGCGCTCTAGCCGTCTGTTGATCCAGCCATAGCACCATCGACGGGACGCGTTGGCGTGCTGCCGACCGTTCTCGACCCACCGCGTCAGGCGTCTTTTCCATGTCTCTCGAGTTCTCGACCTGCGCCGATCGAGCCACGGCGGGCGTCCCACGGCGTCCCACGGCGGGCGTCCCACGGCGGGCGTCCTCTTTGTCTGCAACGCGATCTCTCGAACGCCTACGAACGTCAGGAGAGCCGAGAATGGGTCCGAGTCAGGTACAGCCGGAGGGTAGAGGGGGCGCTACTTGCGGTCTACGTGCTTGTCGAAGGCGGTGAAGACCGTCGCGGAGCGACCTCCGCGAGCTGGCGCCCAGTGGCGTCGCACCTCGAGCCTCACCCTCATGGAGCGCTCACGCGTCACCGCGTGTGTGTTGCGGCTCGTCTTTCGGCCCGAGAGCCAGCGAGAGAGCGCCTGGAGGCCAACCCGGCCACGCGTCTTCAGGCGTCCAGACGTCCGCACCGTGGTGCCGCGCGCGAGGTTCTTGACGACCGTCATCGTCGGGAGCTCGCCTCGCGCGAGGCGGGTCCCGTTTGCGCGGGCGAATGGGTGCAATTTGTTGAATTCTTTGGCGTTTTTAACTAGGCCTCGATTGTACAGGCGCTGATAGCGGCGGACCTGGTGGTTCGCGAGCTTGTTGGACGCCGCCAGGCCGGCGGAGGCGGCCGTGGAGATCGAGGCGATGAGGGCGAACGAGGCGATGGATGCGGCTAGTTTGATCATCAGGTTCTCCTGACCAGGTTGCCAAGCAAGACGTGGGCCAATGTAGAAATGGGCGTAAACGGACACGAGCGCGCGATCTGCGAGGGGACGCCCACCCGCCGGCTCGCTGATTCTCCGATCTCCGGTGGCTCTCCCGTGCGCCGGCTTCCCCGCTGCGCGTCGGTCAGCCGGAGCGTCCGACGCCAGGAGATCAGCTCGTGTGTCCCTGTGGGCGCCCGACACCGGGGAGGAGCGATCCTTCGCGCGGACCCGAGCGGGCCCTCGAACGCCCGCTCCCCCGGGCTCGGCGGGCGTCGTTTTCACTTCGTCGGGTGAGGGTCTTGTGCTTAGGATTGCGCCGCATGGCATCATGCCTCCCTTCACTCATCGGATGAGCCCATGTTGAACTCCGCCCCGTCGTGCCGCCGCCTGGTGGTCGTCGCGCTGATCGGCGCGATGGCGCTGCCGGCGGATGCTCGTCGCCGCAAGACCCCCGCCAGCCCCAAGCCGCTGCGCGTGGGGATGGTCCTCGATGGTCCGCTTCAGCCGGAGTGGCAGCGGCTGCTCGAGCGCCTGCAGCAGGAGATCCGCCTCGTGCTGGGCAACGCGCGGGCGGTGAGCTTCCCCGCCGCCAAGAGGATCGACGGCGGCTGGAAGCTCGGCGCCATCCGCGCCGGCTATGATCGGCTCTTGGCAGACCCCGAGGTCGATGTGATCCTCGCCTTGGGCTTCATCGGCCCGATCGACGTCGCGCGGCGGCCGAAGCTCAGCAAGCCGGTCTTCGCGCCGCTGGTGCTCGATCCCCGGGTCTCCGGGCTGCCCCTCAGCACCAACGGCAAGACCTCCGGCAAGGAGAACCTCTCCTATCTCGTCTACTCCTCCCGGATGATCGAGGACCTCGCGACCTTCAAGGACCTCTGCCACACCAGCGCCCAGCAGGTGCTCGTCGACAAGCTGATGCGCGCTTGGATGCCCAAGCTCGGCGAGCTGGCCGCCAAGGCGAAAAAAGAGCTCGGCGTCAAGCTCGAGATGGTGCTGGCGGAGACCAGCGCTCAGCAGGTGCTGGCGGCGCTGCCCAAGAGCGCCAAGGCGGTCTACCTGCTGCCCCTGCCGCGCTTTTCCCAGGCCGAGCGCGTCAAGCTGCTCGAGGGGCTTCAGGCGCGTCGCTTGCCGACCTTCTCTGCCTCCGGCCGCGCCGAGGTCGAGCTCGGCGCCCTGGCGACCCAGCAACGCGGCGTCGATCTACTCCGAGCGGCCCGGCGCACGGCGCTGAACATCGAGCGCTGGGTCCGCGGTGCTAGGCTCGAGACCTTCTCGATCTACCTCGAGCGGCGGCGCAAGCTGCTGCTGAACATGGCCGTGGCTGACGCGATCGGCTGGCATCCCAGCTGGCAGGTGCTTGGCTACGCGGAGAAGATCGGTGTCCAGAAGCGCCTCGCGGGGCCCAAGCTGAGCCTTGAGCAGGCGATCCGAGAGGGGTTGAGGCGCAACTGGGACGTGATCGCCGCGCTCCGTGGGCTGCAGGCGCAGCGGCTGCGGGTCAAGGGCGCCTACGCCGGTTTCTTTCCGCGCATCGAGGGCAGCTTCAGCCACCGCACGATTCGCGAAAAGATCGCCGAGGTGAGCAACGGCGCGCAGGCCTGGCACCAGGGCAAGGTCGCGGCCACGCTGCGGCAGTTTCTCTTCATCGAGCCCCGTCTGGCCGCCGTGACGATCCAAAAGGCCATAGGTCGGGGCCAGCGCGCCCAGCTCGCGCAGGTCCGCCTCGACGTCGCCAAGGCGGTAGCCCAGGCCTTCCTCGGCGTGCTCCGGGCCCAGGCCAACCTCGCCATCCAGCGCGCCAACGCCCAGCTCACCAGCGCTAACCTCGAGCGCGCCCAGGTGCGCCGCCGCGTCGGCGCTGGCGGGCCGACGGACGTCTACCGTTGGCAGGCCAAGCTCGCCACCGATCGAAACGCCACGGTCCAGGCCCAGGCCTTGTTGGCGCAGGCGCGGATCCGGCTCAACCAGCTGCTGCGCAGGCCACAGGCGCAGGCGATCGAGGCGGTCGCTCCCGCTCGCTGGGATGGCAGGCTGCTGCTGTCGGGCAAGGCGCTGAAGAAAAGCGTCCGGAACCCTGCAGACTATATCGTCTTAACGCAGTTTCTTGTCGACAAGGCGCTCTCCTCGTCGCCGGAGCTCGCCCAGCTCCAGGCCTCCTTGGAGGCCAAGCGCCGCGAGCGGCTCTCCCGCGCTCGCGCCCTCTGGCTACCCGCTGCCCAGCTTCAGGGCGAGATCAGCTATATCCCCTACCGCAAGCTCAAAGAGCCCGCGCCGATCGAGATCGCTGGCCAGCGCTTCAGCCTCGGTGTCGATCCGCCGCGCTTCTCCTGGTTTGTCGGCCTGGGGCTCTCGCTGCCCTTCTTTACCGGCTTCGAGCAGACCTACCAGCGCGAGCAGGCTGATCGTGAGGTCGCCCAGCTCCAGGCCCGCTACCGAGGCGCTCGTTTGGGCCTCGAGGCTCGTGTCCGCGCCGCCGTCAACGACGCCCGCGCGCGGGCCGCCGCGCTCTTTTTCAGCAAGCAGTCGGCCAAGGCCGCGACGAAAAACCTCCAGGTCGTGCGTGACGCCTATGGGCGCGGGGTGGCCTCGACGGTGACCCTGCTCGACGCGCAGAACTCGGCCCTCGCGGCGCGCCTCGCCGCCGCCACCGCGGTCTATGATCTGCAGGCGGCGCTGGTCGAGCTGCGGCGGACGATGGGGCGCCTCGAGCTGCTCGTCGACGCCAGGGCCCGCCGAGCCTGGGCCGACGAGTTCAAGACGTACCAGCGCAAGCGACGCGCGATCAGCGCCCGCTATCGCATCGCCCCCGATGGCGGCCTGATCGGCGCCGAGAAGAACTAGGAGACGACCATGCGACGCGTCTTTTTGTTGACGTTGACGTTGACGCTCTCGCTGCTCGGGGCGGCGTGCGGGGAGGAAAAGACCGCTCAGGAGCAGGTGATCCGGCCGGTGAAGACCCAAGCCGTGCGCTTGGTCGGGGGTGAGCTCAAGCGCACCTTTACGGCCAAATCGCAGGCGGGGAGCACCTCCAACCTCAGCTTCAAGGTCAACGGCCAGCTGAGCAAGCTGCTGGTCAAGGTCGGCGACACGGTCAAGAAGGGCCAGCTGATCGCCGTCGTGGACGGCAGCGATATCCGCCTCAAGCTGCGCCAAGTGCAGGCCGCTTATGCCCAAGCGCGGGCCCAGAGCCGCAACGCTCAGGCGAGCTACCGGCGCGTGCGCAAGCTCTACGAGAACCGCTCGGTCTCGATCTCGGACCTCGACACGGCGCGAGCCAGCGCCGACTCGGCCAAGGCCAGCCTCGCCGCCCAGGGCCAGGCGGTGGCGCAGCTCCGCCAGCAGCTGAGCTATTGCAAGCTCCACGCCCCGACCGCAGGACAGATCGCCAGCGTGCCGGTGAACATCAACGAGAACATCAAGGCGGGCCAGGCGATCGCCACGCTCAACGCGGGCACCCGCGCCGAGGTGGTCTTCAACGTCCCCAGCTCGCTGATCGGCAGCGTCCGCAAAGGCGCCAAGGCTTCGGCGCGGTTCTCGGCGCTCAAGGACGCGCCCTGCGACGCTGAGGTCAGCGAGGTTGGCATCGTCGCCGGCGGCACGGCCTTTCAGGTGGTGGCGAAGCTGCTCAATCCCCCCCGAGGGGTCCGCGCCGGGATGGCCGCGGAGGTGACCTTGGACCTTGGAGATAAGGCCAAGGCGACAAGAAAGCGGCTCTTCGTGCCGGCCCACGCTGTGTTGGAAGACCGGCGCGGGCGCTTCGTTTTCATCGCCGAGGGCGCGCGCGGTCAGCTGGGGCGGATCGCCCGGCGGGCGGTGACGATCGGTAAGCTGGCGCCCGAAGGGCTCGAGGTCCGCAGTGGCCTCAAGGCCGGCGAGCTGGTCGTCACCGCTGGGGTGCGCTTCATCGAAGCGGGCATGCAAGTTCGCATCCTGGCGAAATAGCGCCGCGCGGAGCCGATGGATGAACCTGACACGCTCGGCAATTGACAACAACCGCGTCACCGCGGTGATCCTGATCGTCGTCCTCTTCGCTGGCTGGCAGGCCTTCAACAGCCTGCCCCGAGCCGAGGATCCCGGCTTCATCATCCGCACCGCGCAGGTAATGACGAGCTTCCCCGGCGCCTCTCCCGAGCGCGTCGAGAAGCTGGTCACCGATCGGCTGGAAAAAGCGATCCAAGAGATCCCCGAGCTCGACTTCGTGAGCAGCAGCTCGAAGACCGGCCTCTCAGTGATCAACGTCAACATCCGCGAGAGCGAGAAGGTGATGCGGCCGATCTGGGACTCGCTGCGGCGCAAGATCGAGCGTGAGGCGCCGAAGCTGCCGGCGGGCTGCGGCCAGCCCGTGATCAACGATGAGTTCGGCGACGTCTTCGGCATCGTGCTCGCGCTCACCGGGGATGGCTACTCCTACGCCCAGCTCAAGGCGATCGCCGACCAGATGCGCGACGAGCTCCTGCGGCTGCCGGACACCGCGAAGGTCACGATCTATGGTGCGCAAGACGAGCGGGTGTTTATCGAGTACAAGAACTCTCGCCTCGCCGAGGTCGGGCTCTCGCCAGCGCAGCTCAAGCAGATCCTTCAGGCGCAAAACATCGTCAACCCTGGCGGCAGCGTGCGGATCGGCGAGCAGCGGATCGCGATCGAGCCGAGCGGCAACTTCGAGAGCGTCGAGCAGATCGGCAAGACTGTGGTTCAGCTGCCCCAAGGCGGCCAGCTGCTCTACCTCAAAGACCTGGTGACGATCCGCCGAGGCTATATCGATCCCCCGAGACAAAAGGTCCACAGCTCCACCGGTACGCGCTTGCTGCACCAAAAGAAGCTGCGCTTTCCGGTCAAGGCGCCAGCCACCGCGGCCCTGGTCCTCGCCGTCTCGATGCGCGATGGCGGCAAGCTCACCGAGCTTGGCGCCCAGGTCGAGCGGCTGCTCCAACACTTCAACGAGATCTACCCGATCGGCGTCCAGGTCGAGAAGGCGATCTTCCAGCCGCAGGACGTGCAGGAGGTGGTGAGCGGCTTCACCTCGAGCCTCTTTCAAGCGATCGCCATCGTGATGGTGGCGATGCTGCTCTTTTTGGGCCTGCGCACCGGGCTGATCGTCGCCGCGCTGATCCCCACCGCCGTGATGAGCACCTTGATGGTGATGCGCTTACTCGGCGTGGGGCTCGACCAGATCTCCTTGGCTGCGCTGATCATCGCCTTGGGGATGTTGGTCGACAACGGCGTCGTCATGGCTGAGTCGACCCTGGTCTATATGAGCGCTGGCGACAGCGCCAGGGAGGCGTCGATCCGCTCGGCCAAGGAGCTGCGGATCCCCCTGCTGACCTCCTCTCTGACCACCTCTGCGGCCTTCTTGCCGATCTTTTTGGCCAAGAGCGCCGTGGGCGAGTATACGGCGGCGCTCTTCATCGTGGTCACCATCGCGCTGCTCTCATCCTGGGTGCTCTCGCTGACGATGACCCCGATGCTCTGCGCGCTGCTGCTCAAGCCGAGCAAACGCACCGAGCCACCGAACCGAAGCAGCCGCTTCTACCGCGGCTACCGGCGCTTCCTCTTACTCTTTGTGCGCCGCCCGCTGATCACCGTCGCGCTGATCGTCGCGGTCTTCGTCGGTGGGATGCAGCTCTTTGGCCTCGTGCCTCAGGTCTTTTTCCCTGGCTCCGATCGGCCCACCTCGGAGGTGCAGATCCAGCTGCTTACGGGTGCCGATATCACGACAACGCGTCAGACCCTCGAGCGCATCGAGCGCTATATCCACGACGAGCTGAAGGTGAAAAAGGCCGGCGACCACGGCGTGACCAAATGGGTCAGCTTCATCGGCCAAGGCGCCCCACGCTATTACCTTAGCTATGGCCCCGAGCCGCCCAACGCGGGCTACGCGATCATGCTGATGACCCACGACGATTATCCTCATATGAAGGCTACGCTCGCGAAGCTGCGGAGCTGGTGCTATGAGCAGCTGCCGGGGGTCAAGGCCACCATCGGTCCGCGCTCGCTCGGGCCGCCGGTGAAATACCCGGTCCAGGTGCGTCTCTCGGGCCACGATACGGCTCAGCTCTTTTCGATCGTCGACAAGGTCAAAGCGAAGCTGCGCAGCTTCCCAGAGGCGACAAATATCGTCGACGATTGGGGCCTCTGGTCGAAAAAGCTGGTGGTCAAGATCGATCAGGCTCGGGCGCGTCGCGCGGGGGTGAGCAGCCAAGACGTCGCGCTCTCGCTGCAGACCCTCTTTTCAGGCCTCCAGGTAACGCAATATCGCGAGAACGATAAGGTCATCCCCGTGACCATGCGCTCTGTCGCCGCCGATCGCCAAGACCTCGGTAAGCTCGAGACCCATCAGGTCTACGCCCAGAGCAGCGGTAAGTCGGTACTGCTCTCGCAGATCGCGACCCTCGAGCTGACGTGGGAGCCCTCCAAGGTGCTCCGTCGAGATCGGCTCAAGACGGTGACGGTGAACGCCAACCTGCGCGCAGGGGGCAACGCCGCGGCGATCAACGCCGCGATCGAGCCCTGGCTGAAGGAGCAGCATCGCCGCTGGGGGCCAGGCGTCACCTACGCGCTCGGCGGTGAGGTGGAAAAGACAGCAAAGGCCAACCAGTCGATCGCCGACCAGATGCCGATCGCTCTCTTCTTGATCGTGTTGCTGCTGGTGGCGCAGTTCAACTCGCTACGCCGGACGATGATCATCATCGCCGTGCTGCCGCTCGGCTTGGTAGGCGTAGCCGTCGGCCTCTTGCTAGCGAAGTCCTACTTTGGCTTCATGACTCTGCTGGGGGTGGTCTCGCTCTTCGGGATCGTGATCAACAACGCGATCGTGCTGATCGAGCGGATCGAGCTGGAGATCGACGAAAACGGCCTCGAGCCGGCTCTGGCGGTGATCCAGGCGGCGCAGCAGCGCCTGCGGCCGATCCTCTTGACCACCGCGACGACCATCGCAGGTCTCTTGCCCCTATGGCTCGGTGGCGGCCCGATGTTCGAGCCGATGGCGATCGCGCTGATCTTTGGGCTGAGCTTCGCGACGGTGCTAACCCTCGGCGTGGTGCCCACGCTCTACGCGCTCTTTTTTCGCGTCAGCTTCAGGGGCTTCGTCTACACGCCGCCGCCTTGAGAGCACCCCGACCAATCCCTCTCGTCGCCGGGCACAGCACCGCCGGCCGCTTTCGATACCTCAGAAAGCTCGCCGTAACGCCTGTATGGTTCGTCTCTTCGGCTACGAGAGCGGCGCGGCAGCTCTGCACCCGGCTCGGTCCCGAATCTGTGGAAAAGCTCTTCGATCAACAGGCTGCTGGGGTCTTCAGCGGCGAGCGGACGGCGGACGAAGCGACGCTCAGTTGGCGACGTAGAGCAGACCGTAGGTGGCCAGCTCGCTGCTACCCTCTGGCGTCAGGTCAAAGCCAAAGAAGTGCTCCTCGTCAGCTCCTCCAGGACCCATCAAGAAGTAGTGGTAGTAGTCTTGGCCGGCGTGGGAGAAGAAGACCGCGCGGCGACTGGCGAGGTCGTAGACGCCGAGGTTTCCGCCCTTGCCCAGACCACTGACACCGCTGGTGCCGGAGCCGCGGATCCAGAGCGACTTCGGAGTGATCGCGAAGGTCGGGCCGGTGGGGATCGACGCGCTCTGGAAGGTCGCGCCCGCGGTGCTGGGAGCCCAGGTCATCTGATAGACCACGGCGTGGCCGTGGTTGATGTCGATCCCAGGATCGTCGGCCGGCGCCTTGTAGTCGCCGAGACTGAGCGGGCCCTGGTGGTCGTCGATGTTTCCCTTCGCGTAGGCCGAGTCCACCGCCGGCAGGTCCGCGCTCGTCAGGCTGATCGGCAGCGCCATCATCCGGTTGAAGGTCTGGCGATGGTCGGGATCGCCAGCGGTCGGGACCTTGATGTCGAAGTGGATCACAGCCTTATAAGCTGGCAGCGCCCAAAGGGTCTTGCCGTCCGGGGCGAGCTGGAAGCTGGCGAAGTTTTGGCCGAAGACCGTGGCGTCAAAGCCTTGCTTCCCAGCGCGGACGCTGTCGAAGTCGACCTGCTCGGCGTCGGCGTTGAGATCGAGCACCTTGACCTCCAAGCAGCCACCGACGAAGAGCAGGTCATGGCCCTTCAGCGTGCCGCTGCCGTCAAAGGTCGCGATACCGAGGCCAGCCCGGTGGATTTTGCCAGAGGTGAGACACTTGATCGTTCCCTGAGCGTTGTCGAAGCTGGCGGTGGGCTCCATCAGCGCGCTGGCGTCGTAGGCATTGGTCTTGGGCTTGAAGTTCGGCGCCCCCTTGGTTCCGACGGTGATGCGGAAGACACAGATCTTGCCCTTGCACTTCTGGGGGCCACCCGAAGCGTTCTTCGGGGTCAGCTGGCTCGCGTAGAGCTCTTCACCATGGACCACGAGGTCGCCGAACCCGCTAGAGAGGATCGCCTCGTCCTTCTTATCGAGGTACGTCGCCGTGACCGCCTGAGTGGTCAAGGTCGTAACGTCGGCGTACCACATCCCCTCGTCCGTAGGACCGATCGGGTTGGCGTCGGCGTTGATGACGTAGAGGTAATCCTTGCCGCCCTTGCTCAGCAGAGCACCCTTGCAGGGAGAAGCATTGCTAGCCTGGGGGAAGGTGACCGCGTTCTTGCTCAGCTGCTTACGTGTCTTGACGTTGAAGGCGTAGGCGTAGCCGCTCTGGTAGAGCACGTAGACCACATCCCCCTTGCCCTTGACCATCCCGCAGACGCCGGTCAGCGGCGTATCGGCGCTGTCGACCAGCTGATGGGTATAGACCCCCGTTCCAGCGCTGAGCTCAGCGACGTTGTACGTCGAGAGGTCGACATAGCGCAGCCCCTTGTCGACGGCGACGACCATGTTGCCAGGCTCTTTCGGGACGTCGGGCGAGATATCGCGCTCATGAAGGTGCGAGAGGGTCACGGTGCCGAGCTCGCTGGTCTTCCCGTCCTCGAGGGTGACGTCTGCGGCCTCCGCCGGCGGGTTCTCGCCCTTCTCGGGGGTCGTCGAAGAGAGCATCATGTCGCCCTCGCTGACCACGCCGCCCCAGGCCTTCTCCTTGGTCGAGAATGTGCTATTCCAAGCGTAGCCCTTGGCTCGAGAGGTCGTCCCGTCGGCGAAGATCATCAGCTTGAAGCTGCCCGCCGGAAGCCCCTTGACGACGATCTCCGGGCCGAAGCTGCTCTGGATCGGCTCGGTCGTCCGAGCCTCGGCGTCGATCTCCTTGACGATCACCGGCGACTCACAGCTCGTGTCATCCACCTTGCAGAGCATCACGACCACCGCCGAGTCTCCCTCGTAGTAGGGCAACGATGGCTTCCAGAGCGGGTCTAGCTGGGTCCCGTTGTTCTTACCCCAGGTCGGCTTGAAGGAGAGGCTGGCGTTGCCTGTCAGCTTGCCATCTGATTTGGTGCTCGCGTCACCTTGGTCGCCTTGATCGGCCTTTTGGCCGCCGTCGCCGGGCTTGTCTTCTGAGCTATCAGAACAGCCCCAAGCGAGGCCGCCACACAACAAAGCGATTAGTCCTAAGAGTTTGAACTTTCTCATTTTTCCTTCCTCGTTCGCTGATGAGTCTCGACTCGACGATGATCGCTGCCGACGCGATGCTGTTACGCGATGGGATTATACGTCGGAGCGACGCCTTCCTTGATAGCCAAAGAGAGTCATTGACGAGCGCAGAGAGGATAGGGCGAACGGGATCGTTCTGGAAGAAGAACTCGCAGCGCTCAGCCCGCCGAACGGGATCGTTCTGGAAGAAGAACTCGCAGCGCTCAGCTCGCCGCTCTTGGGCTTCGAAGGGGCGAGGCGCTCTAGAGCGCTGATCAGCTTACCAGACCGAGCTGCGCGAAGGATGCGGAATCACGGCGTAGGAGCGAGGAGGGCGCCTGCTGGTAGCAAGCAACCGACGAGCCCATCAGTATCGGTCTTGCTGATGATCGGCGCGGTCTGGGTCTCACCGCACAGCATTTGCGGCGCGTTGACACTCCGTGGGGCGTGTACCAGACTCGCGACGAGTCTTTCGCCGTGACGCTAACGACACCCAACCCCTCGTCGCCCCACGCGATCCGTCCGACAGTGGCCCGGATCGAGCTTTCGGCCTTGACCGAGAACTATCGCGCCCTACGGCAGGCGCTCTCGCGCCCACATCGCGACGGCGCCGCGCGGCAGGAGGTGGCGATCATCGCGGTGGTCAAGGCCGACGCCTATGGGCACGGGGCCGTGCCCGTCGCGCGAGCGCTCGAGGGGCTCGGGATCTGGGGGTTCGGCGTCGCCACCGTCGAGGAGGGCGCCGAGCTGCGTGGCGCCGGAGTGCGGGCGCCGATTTTGATCATGGGGGCGGCCTTCGGCAACGATCACGCTGAGGTGCTGGCCCACGATCTCACGCCGGTGGTCGGCGATCCGGGCGACGTCGATCGCTTCGCCACCGCCGCCAAGGCCGCCGATCGGCTCCGCTTCTCGATCCACGTCAAGGTCGACACGGGGATGAACCGCCTCGGCGTCGTCGAGGCGCGCTTCGATGAGTTCATCCGCCGCTGCGCGCGCCACCCCTTCATCCGCGTCGATGGCCTCGAGACGCATTTCTCCTGCGCCGAAGACCCGGATCCAGCCCCGACCGAGGCGCAGCTTCAGGCCTTTATCCGTTGCCTGGATCACGCCCGCGCCGTGGGCGCCGATCCGCAGCTGATCCACGCCTGCAACACGGCGGCGGCGCTGCGCTTTTCGCAAGCCCATTTCGACGCCGTGCGCCTCGGCATCGGGCTCTACGGGGCGCTGCCCAGCGCCCACGTCCCCGACCCCGGCCTGACGCCAGCGCTGAGCCTGCGCACGCGGATCAACGCGCTGCGGGAGGTGCCCGCCGGTACACCGGTCTCTTACGGCGCGACCTATCACACGCGGCGAGCTTCGATCATCGCTACGCTGCCCGTCGGCTACGCTGACGGCTACGCCCGACGCCTGGGGGCGACCGACGCCGACGCCGACGCTGGCCGGCCGCGGGCCCAGGTGCTCATCCGAGGCCGGCGCGCGCCGGTGGTTGGGCGGGTCTGTATGGACCTCTGCATGGTCGACGTCACCGACACCCCCGACGTCGCCGTGGGCGATGAGGTCGCCCTGCTCGGCGGAGCTTCGCGGGGGGCAGGCCAGGGCCCGCGTGAGGGTCAGAGCGAGGCGCCTGTCCGCGCCGAGGAGCTCGCCGTCTGGGGCGAGACGATCGCCTACGAGGTGCTGACGAGCATCTCCAAGCGTGTGCCGCGCGTCTATCCCGGCGTGCAAGCCTCCGAGCTCGCCATCGTCGCGGCCGGAGGTGCGCAATGATGAGCGCCGCCCAGCGAGCCCTCGAGCGCGCCTCCACCGCGATCGATCGGATCTGGAAGACGCCGCTGCGCTTCGTGCAGGTGCTCGGCGAGATGATGACGATGCTCTTCCGCGCTGTTCTCTGGGGGGTGCGGCCGCCCTATCGGGTCGGGCTGGTGATCCAGCAGATGGAGTTCATCGGGGTCGGCTCGCTGTCGATCATCATGCTCGTCTCGCTCTTCACCGGCGGCGTCTTCGGCCTACAGAGCGTCGAGGCCTT
>PDPC01000075.1 GCA_002747355.1 Pseudomonadota bacterium
ACGCGACCCAGGCCCTTGAGCACCTGAGTTTTCTTAGCCTCTTGTTCAGAAAACTGGATGGCGCGCAGACCTGAGCGCAGCCCCAACCCGCCTACTGAATCAACTCGAAGAAGTTGAAGGTGAGCGTCACGGATTCGATGACGTTCTCGTCGGACTCGTTGTCCCAGTCGCCCGCCACGAACTTCACGGGCCAGGCGCGGGACAACGACCAGCGGCGTAGCGTGGTGCCGTCGCGGTCCTGCTGCACGATGTCGATGTTGCGCTTGTAGTTGACGTCGGTGAGGCCGAGGCCGCTCGAGGTGATCGCCACGTCCTGGAACCAGTCGAACAGGTCCCGATCCTGGGTTGCGCCTCTCTCGAGGGTCACGTCCGCAAACGTCAGTCGGCCCGGGCTCTTGTTGGGGATGAGCGAGCCGCCCTCGAAGTACTGGACGTTCGCCACCTCCACCGAGAGCTCGCTGCACTTCTGAAAGCCGGCGTGACCGATGTCGTCGATCTCGACGATGAACTTGAACTTCTTGTGGAAGCTCCTGGGGTTGCCGATGACCGCCATGGTTTCGTCCTCCTTTCTCACGCGCCGGCCGCGGCCAGCTCGGCCTCGAGCGCTCGGGTGTCCTGGGAAATTCTCAGCACGATGAACTCAGCCGGCTTGTTTGTGGCCAGGCCCACCCTGGCGATGAGCTTGCCGGCGAAGATGACCGTGGGCGTGTTCAGCGTCTCCGAGACGTCCACGAAGAACGCCTTGGAGGGCTCGCGGCTGCGGAACGCGCCGTTGTTCATCTGGGTGAGCAAGAACGCAGTGATGGTCCGGCGCACCTGGGCGCGCAGCCCCTCGGTGTTGTTCTTGTGCCTGGCAAACTGCAGGCCCTGCTTGAGGCTGCGCTCGATGAAGATCACCCCGCGCCGCTCGGCGACGTAGGGGAAGTTGCCGCTACCCTTGAGGGTGCGGGAGCCGTCGATGTAGCGCGGCAGACCCGGTCCTGTGGTCAGCGGGTTGATGCGCTTGGGGTAGACAAGATCGCGCCTGGCCTCCTCGAGGACCTCGTCGGTCTCGAAGCCGAGCACGCCGAACATCCGGCCCTTGTCGATGCCTGCCGGCGGATCGTAGACGCCTCCCGGTCTGGCCGAATCGGTGCGAGCGTAGACCCCAGCGATGATGCCCGAGGGCGGCACCGGGATCTTGTCGGCCGGGCCGAAGACGCTCTTGGCCGGGTTGAGCACGAGCACGCGGGGCCAGTAGATGGCGGCGAACTCGGTCAGCTCGATCAGGGCCGCCGTGTTCTGCACGTAGTCCACGATGCCCGTGGCGCTCTGGTTGGCTGGCGGGTCCAGGATGGCGAAGACCGTCCCGTCCCTGTCCACCTCGCAGTAGGCGACCATGGCGTTGTGAACCGCCGAGGTCGCCCGTCCTGGGACCAGGAGCATCGTCAGGTCCTGCACCTGGTCGAAGGCATTGAGGCCGGTCTTGCCTGCCTCGGAACCCACGAAGTCGGTGTCGTCCAGCACGGTGAGCCCGTCGTTGCCCCCGGCGAGTTGCACGGTCTGTACATCGGGCACCGGATGACCAGCCAGGAGCTGGTCGATGACCCGGATGAGGTTGGAGCCAGTTCGCTCGTCGTTGACGATGGTTTCGATGTAGCGGGCGTGGCTCGGGTCCATCGAGAGATTCGGGAAGGTCTCCCGGTAGACGCCGTCCTCGATGACCGCCAGGTCGAAGGCCTCCGCTTCCCCGTTGGTGGCGGCGCGGACCTCGGCCTGGATCTGGTCGGCGTAGGCTCCAGGGTCCTTGCCTTCCACGCGGACGGCGTCGGCTGCACCGGAGTCACTGCCGCTGTGCAGGTCGTTGTCGAAGCCGAACGCTGCGGCAGTAGCCGCCTGCACCTGCAGGCTCACCGCGGCGCCGGTGCCGAGCGTTCGCAGCTCGATGACGCCTCCTACGCCGGCGGTGACCTCGACCGAGGGGATGGCCGCCTCGACGACGGTCTTCACCTCGCTCACCGACACGGCGCCGAGGTCGGCGACGTTGCCCGTGCCCGAGACCACACCGGTGGAAAAGCCCAGGGTCGGGTTGGCGGTCCCGCCGGTCACCTCGACCTGACTCGAAGAGCCCTCGATGTCACTCGATAGGTTGAGAATCCCCGTCTCCACCGTGGCCTTGCCGCCGGCGATCTGGGCGTTGATGGCAGCCGCGAGCTCGTCGGCAGTGGCCGCGCCGATATCGACGAAATCGGCCGCTGCCAGGGTCACGGTCTGCTCGGCGCCTCCGTCGAAGCGGAGTGTGAGCGTTTGCCCGTCCGTGAGCGCGAACGGTCCCGCGCCGCCAGCGGGAAGCTGAGCCGCCGACCCGTTGAAGGTGGCCTGCTCGTCTGCGCCGCCATCGACAGAGACGACGATGCGATCACCATCGTCCAGGATGAATGGCTCGGCAGCGGCCGAGACCACCAGGGCTGGGGTCGGAGCGCCGGGCGTGGTCAGAAAGCCGAACGAGCGCACTGCGATTGCGGTGGCCGGGTCGGACACGTCGGTGTGATGCACCGTGCGCACCAACCACAGCTGGCTGCCGCCGTTTTCGAAGAAGCCCATGGCGGCGAGCGCCATGTCCGAGTTGGGCGTGAAGCCGCCGAAGCGGTCCTGAAACTCCTCGAAGGAGGTGCAGAGCACCGCCTGGTCGATGGGCCCCCGCTCGGTGATGCCGACCATGCCGGCGACAGCGGTGGGAAGTCCCGGAATGCCCCGGACCTTGGGCTCCTCTTCGACAACGACAACCTTGGAAGAAAGTAGTTGTCCGCTCATGGGTTACCTCGTCTCTTGTGTCGGGAGCTTTGCTTTGGCTTCCGGCTGTTGATCTTGGGTTTGGGTGGAGGCGCCTGGCGCCGGACGCGCAGCTCTCCCGCTCGAACGGCTCGAATCACATCGGGCAGGGTCAGCACCGCCTCGTCGAAGTCGGCGACCGACTCGCCAGCGGGAATCGTCACGGCGCGGGCATGGCGTTTGCCGCCTTGCAGGCCGCAGACACAGGTGCCCCCCGCCTCGCAGTAGATGTCATGGATCAGATTGATGACCGCGATCCGCCGGCTGGCGTTGATCAGGGTGATGCTCATGGTGTTCCTCCCGGAGGGATGGCCTCGGTGTCCAAGCCGAGCTCCGCGACCGCCTTCCCGAGATCGAGGGGAAGCCCCTCGTCGAGGTCGAAGCCGCGAACCACGAACCCGCAGTTGAAGGCGCGCACGTCGTCGGGGCCGTCGAGCCGGGTCTGGAAGTCGCCTTCGGGGTCCATCTCCCAGCGCACGGTTCCAACGCCTTCGTCGTCCGGGTCGCGCGGCAGCTCGATCCAACGGTTGCGATTGAGAAAGGTGGCCACCGCCGCCATCAGGTTCAGCAGTTCCACGGTGCGGTCCGATGCCGCCGTGATGATGAAGGACAGGTCCACGGTGAACGGCGGGCGTCGCCTCAGCAGCTCCGTCCCGCTCAAACCCGGAACTACGTCCTCGTGGGGCTCGTTGGTGGAAAAGAAGCGGTTCTCGCCGACCTTCGGGCCACTCAGCACCACCGAGGGCAGCCGCGAGATGGCGACAACATTCAGCCCGTCGATGGTGGTGTCGTCGTAGTCGACCGAAACGGTGATGCTGGCGTTGGCGATGATCTGCTTCTTCAGCTCGCGCAGTAGCCCGCGCACCAGCCTCGTCAGATCGGCCTCTCGGACGATGCGCGGTCTGAGAAACCGGTAGGCGCCCTGAATAGATGCTTCTTCACCGGGCACCGGATTACCGGCGGCATCGAGGTTGCGCAGGGTGATGTCGACGACCGCCTCATCGTGACCAGGCGTGCGGATGTCGGCGAGGGACACTCCAGCCTCGTCGCGCACGGAGACCACTTCCGCGACAACATCCCCAAAGAGCAGATCGACTCGCGCCGCGAAACCGGATCCCGAAATGCGGACGATGTCTCCACCGGAGGTGAGACCGGTCGATGGCGAGATGGTGCTGATCACTGGGATGGCCATGGTCAGACGCCTCCTCTGCCGGTACCGAGCCCCATCAGTCCGGCGACCCGGCCGAGGAAGCGCTTCTGCACCCCCTTCTGGAACTGTTTGAACGCTGGTCGAAGGAAGGGGCGCGCGGGGATTTGGACCACCACCACGCCTTTGCCCGATCCGCCGCCGTCGGACTCACCGGCCACACGCAGCAGCGCAAACAGGAAACGCCGCATGGCGGGCGTCATGGGGATGATGATCGGGCCCGCGCCGAACTCCTGGGTCTGGGCCACGTCGATGAGCGACTTGCCGTTCTTGCCTCGAGCCTTGCGGGGTACACCCACGAATGCCTCGTCACCCTTGACGATGACGGCGATGCCGTTTCGCAGGTCGCCGCTGACCATCAGGGCCTTGGTGCCACCTCGTCCCTTCATCTGGCGAGCTGCCAGAGTGAGCGGCGACGGCGGTTTGATTGATTCACCACCGGGCGCCTGGCGGGTGATGCCCTGCACGATCTCCTTGCGCAGGAGGTGTGCTTCCTGCCGAAGCGCGGTCCCCACCGCTGCTTTCAGCTTCACCGGGCCACCGGCTAGCAGGCGACGGGCTGTGGCCCAATCGCCGGTTTTGCGCACAGAGGTCATTCGCTCTCCTCGTGCTTCAGCTCGGGCGCGTGACGCTCGAGCCAAGAGATTGCCTTCTGCGAAGCCCGGTTGACGATGCCGCCCCGGCGAACCGTCGCCGCGGACAGCTCGAGCATCCGCTCGGCCATGTCGATGTCTGCTTGGTCGCAGCCGTAGTGCTCGAGCCGCCTGGCGAGCTTCTTGAGATCGGGAATCTCCCCGAAACGCCAGAAGTGCAGCTCCATGTTGCAGCGGAAGGCCTCGGCCTCGTAGGCGGCACGGGCCGCGCTGGAGACCAGGTATCTCCCAGCGAACTTGATCCAGCTATCGCGCAGAAGCTGCTCGACATGCTGGTGCTCGTGAACACAGACGGTGATCTGGTTCCACAGGCTGTAGTGCTCGTGGGGGACGCCGACATCGAAGGGCGTGTAGATCCGCTTGCCGATGGTCGTGGTGTAGCGTCGCAGGAACTCGGTCTCATCGAGCACCTTGATTCTGTTGAGGAACATCCCGACCAGGCGCATCTCCCAGGCGCTTCGCTTATCGATCACACGGGAGCCGTAGGCGCGGGTCATCTGCCTCCAGAAGTCCCGCACCAGCTCGGCGGTCGGCTCTGCCTTTCGGATGGGCTCCCGCCGCGCGATGGTCTCTCGTTCGACGGGGCTCATTGGTCACCCCCTCCGCACTCGCTCTCGGGCACGCAGGTGTGTCCGGTTCCGGCGTCTTCGCCAAGCTCAGCGTCGCAGCAGACCCACGGCTCATCACCGCCGGTCACGTCGTCGCAGGTCATCGTTCGCTGCCATTGGCCGTGCTTGTCGCAGACTTCGACGTAGGGGCCGTTGCAGCGGGTTTGCATGTTGGCGCAGACCGGAACGCAGGCTTCCAGCGTCGCGGAGAGCGCGAGGATGATCATGGTCTCTCTCACGGATTCCTCCTTGCTCCCTGCTGCCGGTCCTCGAAGGTGACGAGCAGCAGGTTTCGCCGAGGTCTGGCCATGTTCAGACCGAAGCCGATGGGCCGCGCCTCGGTGATGAAGAGTCCCGGCGGCGTTCGCACCTGCTGCACGAGCTTGCCGGCCTTGTCGTGAATCGAGCCGAGGCGATCTCCCGGACGCAAGAGCGCGTCGCCGCTCGCGGCGTCCACAAGTCCCATCCGCTCGAGGCCCTTGAAGTGGAAGACCAGATCGATGCGGCTCTTGGGCGCATTGCCCGAGGCGAGCATGCGCAGCTCCTCGAACGCCTTGGTGTCCACCTGGCACGGGATGCGAATCGGCGGGTGCTCCTGCCGGATGCGTTCACCGATACCGTCGTCGTCCTGGTCCACGAGCACCGGCTCTTTGAAGTCGGGGTCGTAGCCTCCCGTGAGCGGACCGGCTCCGTCTGGGTCCACCGTGGCGGTGGCGTGGGTGTCGAGCCTGTGAAGCTCGGCCAGAAAGGCGAAGATGAGTCGTCCGCGCATCAGGCTGCCCCCAATCCGAAGGGCCGCTGGAATCGACCGAGAATCCCGTCGATCTCCGGGTCGCCGGTGAATGCGCCGGACTGATGCACGCGGTCGAGCTTGTAGCTCTGGTCTCGGGTTCGTGAGCTTCCCCCGCTTTCACGGACAGGTTCATGCAGTCAGCTTCGATGCTGACCTGAAGTTATGCTCATAGTCCAGCGGACTCATGTTGCCAATCGTGGAATGCGGCCTGTTTCGGTTGTAGTACCTCTCGATGTAGACGCCGATGGCGCGCCGGGCTTCAGCGCCGCTGTCGTGCACGAGGCCCAATTCCATCTTCAGCGTGGAGAAGAAGCTCTCGGCGACCGCGTTGTCCCAGCAGTTGCCCTTCCTGCTCATGCTGAGCACCATGCCGTGACGTTTGATGGCGGCGACGTGGTCGACGCTGGTGTACTGCGAGCCCCGGTCGACATGAACCAGCACGCCCGCCTGCGGTTGTCGGCGCGTGACGGCTTGCTGGAGGGTGTCAACGACGATGTCGGCCTCCAAGGACTCGGAGAGCTTCCAGCCGACGACAGCTCGCGAGAAGAGGTCGATGAGCACCGCGAGGTAGAGCCAGCCCTCTCGGGTCGGGATGTGCGTGATGTCGCCGACCCACGCTTTGTTCGGGGTTACGGCGGTGAAGTTCCGGTCGAGGACGTTGGGCGCCTTCGGGGCCTTCTCATCAGCCACCGTTGTTTGCACGAATCGCCGCCGTTTGCGGGCCATGAGGCCATTGTCGCGCATGATGCGAGCCACCCTCTTCTTCGAAGCAGGCGTGCTGAGTTGGCTTCGCAGACGAGGCTCACCGAGCCTGCCCTTGTGCTCCTTGAAGACAGCGCAAACCTCCGCGGTCAGCTTCTGGTTTGCAAGCTCGCGCTTGCTGGGTCCACGCTTCCGCCAGTCGTAGTAGCCGCTTCTCGAGACACCGAGTGTCCGGCACAGCGTCGTCACCTGGTGGTTGGCCTCCTCCGCCTCGATGAGCTGGTAGGTCACGGCTACCGGCTCTCCTTGGCGAAGAAGGCTGCGGCTTTTTTTCAGATGTCGCGCTCCTCGCGAAGGATGCGGACTTCCCGTCGCAACCGCTTCAGCTCTTCGAGCTCGGTCTCGCTGGCCGCCTTGGCCCGCGCTTTGCCTCTCTCAGCCCGCGCCTTCTGCACCCAAAGCTCCAGCGTCGACGACGGCACACCAAGGTCGCGACTGGTCTGGTTCACGCCAACTCCATGCACCAAGACCAAGTCGACAGCCTCTGCTTTGAACTCCGGCGTGTATGTCCGCCGCTTCTTCTTTCGTCCCATCTCGCGCACCTCGCCAGAGCATTCTCGCTCATGTCAGGTGTCCGCGAAAACGGGGGAGCTCCATCGTTCCTCGATGATGCGCCAGCGGTTGCGGGCGTCGCCCGAGGCGTCCTCGTCACCGAGCGACGCCATCCAGCGCAGCACGAGCAGGATGCAGGCGCGGCGAATGGCCAGCGGAACCCGGCCTTCTGCCGTGCCGTCCGGCTCGGTGTAGCCCCATAACCCTTCGGATTCCACGTTGCCCTGGCCCCTGGGAAACACGCGGCCGTGCCTCAGCGTGAGCCGTGGTCCGTCGAAGCCGGGCTGCACGGGCGCGCCAACGACAACCAGGTCGTCGGAATCGGTGGACAGCTCCGTGTCTTCAACCGCCAGGCGATCCACGCGAATGGGTGGCGCGGGCGGCTCGATGCTGGGCGCACTTCGACCGTCGAGACGGTACACGAGGGCCCTGGGCTCGAAGAACCAGCCCGTCACCCGGTCGATGAAGCTGCTCGCCTCATCGATGAGGGCGGTCAAACGGTCGTCGCTCGCCTGAGCCGCCGTCACCCCCTCGTCGCGTAGATCTTGGACGGTCGCGTACACGTCACTTCCCGCGTCCCTTCTTGCTCGAACCCCTGGCCGTGCCGGTCGCGGGCTTGGAGTCTTCGGGCAGATCGCTGGTGGTCATGGCCCCGTCACCACGCGCCTCGGACAGCTTGATGTCGTCATCTGCGGTCTTGCGCGGCGTGACGGCGTCCTTCTCCTTGGCGTCGAGGGTCTTGGCTTCGTCTGCGGTGCAGACGTCGAATGCCAACGGCGCGTGTTCGTCCGTCGCCACCTGGCGCACCTCGCGCAGGTAGTCGGCGACGGATTTGTCCACGCGGTACCAGCCCCGCTCCTCCTGGAACTTGATGCCGCGATAGGTGTAGCGGCGAAGGCAGTGTCCGCGCCGGGGGTCGTGGGGCTTGAGCCGAACGAGTAGAGTCTCCATGGTTTCGGTCTCCTTCCCTTAGAGCTGCACGTTGATGCACTTGCAGGCGCCGGGCTCCTCGGCGTACTTCGTGTCGAAGCGCAGGGTGGCCACGATCTTGAGCGTGCCCTCGGAGATGTCCCGGGCCGACTCGACGCGGATCTGCCGCCAGATGCCCACGTGGACGTTCTTGGGGTTGCACAGCAGGATGGCCGTCTGGTCGTTGGTCGGCCCCAGGTTCTCGGGGAACAGCGGCACCGGCTGCACGGGCACGCCCGAGTACAGCACCGGGGTGTCTCCCTCGAGGAACTTGTCGCCCACTGCGGTGGCGCGCTCGGCCAGGGTGTTGCGGTAGTCGAGGTCGGCGTCGACGCTCGTCAAAAACCGCATGGCCTTCTTGTCCCGCAGATGCTCGGACGGCAGCGTCTTGAGCATGTCGCGGAGCAGATCTTTGGAGATAGGGTTGGCCGCCGCGTCGACCACGTTGCTGGTGGCCTGTACGAGGACGCCGTCCATCACTGCGAGGAAGGGATCGGCCGAGCCGGTGTCACCGTTGATGACCACCTCCTCCATGTCGCGGGAGATGGCCTCGGCCATCATTTCCATGATGGTCTGGCGCAGCTCGCCGCGCTCGATGCTGTCCTCCAGGGTCTCGTCCGAGAGACGGACCTCGGCCTTGAACAGCTTGGCGTCGAGCTCGACCGAGGAAAGGTCGGGCTTGGACCGGTCGGCGGGCGCCAGGGCGGTGGCCTCCGCTCCGGGCCGCAGGATGCGGCTGCCGAACTTGATCTTCGAGATCTGCTGTTTGGGCGACGCCATGGGGACGACGGTCGCCAGTTTCAGAAGCACGGACTCCTTGACCAGCAGGCGCATGAACTTCTGGGCCTGCGCTGGTTTGAGGATGCCTCCCCCGGCGGTAAGGTCCGCGAGGGCGAGGTCCGCCTTCTCCAGGATGGTGCGGTTGCTCATGTAACTCATCGGATTGCTCCTTCTCCCTGCCGGGGGATCACACGTCGTGAAAGGAGGTCGCCTTGTCGACGCTCTCCCGGTCGAATGGTCGATTGAGGTCCATCGGCCACCCCACGTCCTCCTCGTCGGGCTTTGCGGGACGCTCGCCGGATGGCGCGCTGTTGGGCAGGCCGAACCGCTTTTCGAGCCTGGCCAGTCGCTGTTGCTGTTCCTTCACCGTGCCGGTGAGGGTTCGAAGCTCACCGACCAGCTCGGTCAGTTGCTCAGCGAGACCGGAGCCGCCTTCCTGGGCGGACTCGGTGTCTCCACCCTCGCTCGAAGGCGCCTTGAGCAGGTCGGTGACTCGCTGCAGCGTGGCGCGCACTGCATCGAGAACCGAGGACAGATCGAGCCTCTCCTTGGGCGGTTCCGCGCCGTCTTCCTCGCTGCCATCGACGGCGTCGGCAGATCCTGCACCGGCGGCCTCGGCCAGTCGCTGGGATGCCCCACGCAATTCGCCGGCGAGCTCGCCGAGGCGGGCACGGGCCTCGTCTTCATCGACGTTGCCGAGAAGCTCGACGGCCTCGGTGATGCCCTCCAGTGCTGCGACGGCCACGGCGAGCGAGGAGTCGTCCTGCCCGTTGTCGTTGGAGCCGGCGGCGTCAGGGTTGTTGGTCTCTCCCGTCGGCGTCGCCTTGTCGGCGTCCGTGGGGTTGCCCTCGGCGGAAGGGTCGTCCGCCGGAGCGGTCGGATTGGTCGTGGTCTCGTCCATCTCGTCACTCCTCTTCACAATGAGAAAGCGGTGTTTGTTGGCGGCACGGTCGACGAGCGAGACCTCCTCGACCACGATGTCGAGCAGCCGGTTGACGTCCGGCGCGCCTTTCAATCGCGCGCTCATTCGGCCCTCCGCTGGTTTGATTGGTTGGGCTTCTCCGGAACGCGACGGGCCGAGCCGCCGATGGAGAAGCCGGTGAGCTGACCGTCCTTGATTCGCTCCCACAGCTCGTCCGAGAGGATGCGGACGGCCAGAAGCCAGGTGCCCTTGCGAATCTTGGTGTCGCCTAGCTCGAAGTCGGCCGGGGCCAGGTAGCTCTCCAGCACCTTGACCTGGCCGTTGATCCGGAAGCGATGCATCAGCCCCAGGCCGCCGAACTCCTCCATGAAGCGGTGCGCGGCCTGGCGTACCTCCTCCATCGAGTAGATGTCGCCCTGGGCGTCCACCACCTCGGGCTCCAGGACGACGCCGAGCACGTAGCGCTCGTCATCGGGGTCCATGCCCTTGATGAGCGGGATCGACTTGGTGAAGGGCGTGTCGTCGAGTTCTTCGCTTGGCTCGGCCAGGGTCTCGATCTCCTCGGCCTTGGCCACCTTGAAGTTGGCGCAGAACAGTCGAGACGCCTTCTTGGCGCCGCCGGTGCCCGATGCCTCGTGGACCTTCAGCCGAAAGATGTGCCCCACCGACTTGAAGGCCGCGACGTTGTCGGGGCTGTCGTTGAGCACGGCGATAAAGTTGCCCTTGATGCCCTTGAGAACCTCGGTGAACTCGTCGAGGTCGATCACCGCGTCCTTGTCGAACCACTCCCCGGGATACGGCGGGTCGATGAAGAAGAAGGTGTCGGGCCCGTCGAGCTGGGCGATGGTCTTCTTGTAGTCCTGATGCAGAACGGTCACGTCCTTGAGCCGCTCGGCGGCCTTCAGGTACTTGGCCGGGTTTGTGGTGCTGCCCAGGTGGTTGCGCGCCGGGTGGGTGCCGTCGGGACGGCAGTCCCGTGCATGTGTACGGACGAAGACCAGCTTGTAGAAGCGGGAGAGATCGTCGCCCGGCTCCATGTCCCGCGCCTTGGCGAAGCTCTCCTCGGTGCACTTCCACTCGAAACGCTCGCTGAGCTTCTCCACCAGCTCGGGGGTCATGCCCTTGACCGAGCGGTGCAGAAACACCACGTCGGCGTCGTTGTCGGCGATAACCTCCTTGGCCGAAGGTTCCTTGGCGTAGAGCAGCGCCGCCGCGCCCGCGAAGGGCTCGACGTAGGTCTGGTGCTCCGGGATCAGCGGAACGATGCGCTTGGCGTAGTGGTGCGAGCCGCCGAAGGTGCCGAAGGCCTGGGCCTTCTCAATCTCGTTTTCAGCCTCGGTGCCATCGTCGGCGTTCAGAGCATCCAGCTCGAGCTGGCCGTTCCAGTCTTCGAGGAGCGGCTCGTCGCCGTCCTCGGCCTTCTCGACCAGGTCGTAGTTGGCGACCACGAGCTGAGTCAGCACCGAAGAGCCGCCCACACCGCGCATCGTTCGGATGCTGCGCGGGGTGCGGATGCGCGTGACCGTGAACCCCGCGTCTTTGACCAGGGCCGGGAGCTTGCCGCGCACCCCATAGGTGAGCAGGAACTTGCCGTGGAGGGATTTCAGAATGTCGACGAAGCGCTGCTCGTCGAACTCGCTCTCGCCGACCTCCACGTTGTAACCGGCGTAAGGTGGATCGAAGAAGAAGACGGTGTCGGGGCCGTCGTACTTCTTGACGATCTTGGCGTAGTCATCGCCGTAGATGCGGACGTTCTTCAGGCGCGGGGCGAAGGCTTCGATCCGGTCGATGGTTCGAGCGGTCGTGCCATCGCTGCCCGGGTTGAAGCTCTTTCCGCGCAGCTTCCCGTAGGAAAAGTGGGTCAGGTAGAGGAAGCGATGCAGCTTGCCGACGTCATCGGTGGGGCTGGCGTCGATGAGGCGCTTGAAGGTCGCCTCGTCGCCGGTCCACTTCATGCCCTGCAGCTGGTCGAGCTGCTTGCGGGTCAGCCGCTTGATGATGTGGAAGGCCTGGGCGATCTCCAGGTCGGCGTCATTGATGACCTCGGTCTCAGCCGGGTCCTTGGCAAATAGCACTGCCGCGCTGCCGGCAAAGGGCTCCACGTAGGTCTTGTGCGTGGGCAGCAAAGCGACCAGCCGGTCGGCGAGTCGCTTCTTACCAGCGGGCGAGCCCCAAATGGTCTTGGTCACCGCCACCTGAAAGCGTCTGGCCTTGGCGGGATCGTAGTTGGTCGCCACCAGGGTGATACCGGTTCGCAGACCCTGTCCCTGGGATGTGCCCATGCCCGACGTGTGCCGCCAGCGGCGAGTGTGAAAGTCCTTGAAGAGCTCCGCGTCGCCGCGCAGACCGTAGGTGCAAAGAAACCGCCCCCGGATCTTGCGCAGCACCTTGGCGAAGCGCTCCTCGTCCCAGTTCTTGTGACCGGCACCGACGCGGCAGTCGGCGTCGTAGCCGGCGTAGGGCGGGTCGAGGAAGAAGAAGGTGTCGGGACCGTCATACTCTTCGATGACTTTCTCGTAGTCACCGCTGCGTACCCGGACCTTTTCGAGGCGCGGGGCGAGGCGCTCGAGCTTGTCGACGAAGCGCGCCTCCACGCCCACGTTCTTGTCGGGCATGGTTCCGCGCCGCAGCTTGTTGAAGCTGAATCGGACCAGGTAGGCGAAGCGGTAGAATCGCGCCACCTCGTCGTCGGGCGGGCTCGACTCGTAGAGCTTGCGGAAGTGATCCTTGTCGCCCACCCACTTCATGCGGCGCAGCTGCTCGAGCTGCTCTGCCGTGACGGTTTTGGCGAACTTGAAGGCGAAGGCGATCTCGGGATCGAGGTCGGAGACGACCTCCACCTCGCTGGGCTCCTTGGTGAACAGCACCTGGGCGCCGCCCGCGAAGGGCTCCACGTAGACCCGGTGCTCCGGGATCTCGGCCACGATGCGACGGGCCAGGTGGGTCTTGCCCGCAGGCGATCCCCAGATCCCCTTGGCCACGGACTCCGTTGCGAAGTAGCCGAGCACCGAGCGGGCACGCTCGATGGCGCTGGTCAGCCGATCACTCAAGGCCGACCTCCGCAGGGTCCGCGCCCCAGTCACCGGGCTCGCCGGCATCGGCGGTGATGTCGCGAGGCCAGACGACCGGGTCGGCCTTGGTCACCTGGTTTGGGTTCTTGCCCGCGGCGCTGATCAGCTCGGACAGCAGGTCTGAGAGCTTCTTCACCTCGGCATTGAGCTCGGCCACCAGCTTGGGATCGCGCTCGGTCTTGAGGCGCCCCTGCAGCGCGGTGACTTTGGCGCGGATGTCACGAAGCCGCACCGCCGGATCGGTCCCGGACGGTTCGGCCGGGGTGTCGTTCGTATGTCTGCTCGTAGGCACGGCTTCACCTCCGAAGTGGCAAAGCCTTCACCCCTCAGAACGGGGACAGCGGTAGGATCAGACAACCGGCACCGTCGAGCTGCGGCACAAACCATGGAAAGGCGGGAACCCCACGCCCATGTCCATCAGCTCGGCGCTGTCGCGACCGCGTCTGAACTCACCAGGGTCGTCCGAGGTGCCCACCGCCGAGCGGGCGACATCGGCGATGCGGGTGCGAGATCCGTTCCGGTCCACGTAGAGGAACTTCGTGCCGGTATCGGGGTCGAGGGCCTCGCGGACCCAGGGGGCTTCGTTCTTGATCTCCTCCGGGCTCTGCATCCGCTCGATGCGCTCGAAACGCCGAAGGGCGTCGCCCACCTCGAACTCCTTACCGTGCAGGTAACGGCAGATCTCGGTGGTGCGCTCATCGAGCACCGCCTCGATGAGGTAGCGCTGGATCCCCGCTTCGGCGTAGGCGCTTATCTGGGCCAGCGACCGTCCATTTGCCACGAAGGCGCCGGCCACCACCTCCCAGTAGAAGGCGGGCCTGGTGACCAAGGCGTTCTCTGCGGCTCGCGCCAGGTCGGTGGCGACCTCCTCCCGGCCGAGGCCGGCTTCGATCCCCTCGGCCACGATGCGCCGGGCTTCGGCACCCAGGTCGTCGAGCCGTCTGCCGTACTCGTCGCGCACGAAGTTGGCCTGGGAGCTCACCAGATGCCGGGTGATGCGACGATCCACGGCGTTGAAATCTGCTGCAATCCCAAGGCGATGAGCGTCTCGGGTGTGATCGCGGGTGGCGCCCACTACCTCGTCTGCCGCCTCAC
>PDPC01000076.1 GCA_002747355.1 Pseudomonadota bacterium
GAAGGGCGCCTGCTGGTAGCAAGCAACCGACGAGCGACAACCGCTGTGATGTCGCAGACCAGCGCGGCGACGGGAGGTAAGTTGGTCAGCGCTCTAGAGCGTTGACCAGCTTACCTCCCGCCGTCGAGGAGCGGCACCTCCTGAGGAGGCGCGGAGAGAGGGGCGCTACTTGCGCTTCGCCACATAGTGTACGTTGTTGGGCTCGAAGTGCAGCTCCGGCTTGCCACCCTTGTCGACGACCCAAAAGGAGATGCCGGTCAGCGGGGGCTCGACGATCACGTAGCTCTCTTTCTTAGGCGCCTTCTTCAGCGGCAAGAACGCGACCTTCATCGCGCCGGTGTCGAAGATCGCCTTCCCCTTTTGGGCGCGGATCCGAAGCTGGCCAAGCTCGCCGCCGTCATAGGTGCCAGCGAGGGTCTTCAGCCGATCGGCGGGGACGGCCTCGCCGACCTCGTCGCCGAGGCTCTTCAGCTTGGCGCCGATGCGCTTGCGGAAGAAGGCCATCTTCTGCGTCGACTTGTCTTGCTGGCCAAAGAGCATCGCCTCGATCTTGCTGCGCACGACCGCTAGCAGCGCGTTACCGCGGCTGCCGTTGGTCAGGATCACGTAGCCAGCCCGCGCCGCGGGGATGTAGGCGAAGTAGGAGCGGAAACCCATCGTGCCGCCGCCGTGCCCATGTACCGGCGTGCCCTTGTACTGACGGGTCATCCAGCCCAGACCGTAGGTCGTGTGGGCGAAGACCTTGACACGCTCTTTCCAGAGCTCGGCCAGCTGCGCTGGCGGGGGCAGGCCCTTGGCCGGTCTCTTGGCCGTCAGCGCCATCAGCAGCTTGGAGAAGTCGTCGACGGTGGACCAGACAGCGCCGGCGGGGGCGTAGGGCTCGACGAAGCGCTCTTCTCGGAGCGAGAGCGGCACGATCTTGCCGTCGATCGTCTCGGAGTGGGGCAGGGCGTAGCGACGCTTACGCTTGACCTGGCGCATCGAGACGAAGGTGTCGTTCATGGCCAGCGGCTTCAGCAGGTGTTTGCGCAGCAGCTTGCCGTAGCGCGCGTTGAGGTCGCCGCTACCGTCGACCTGGGTGGCCACGATGTACCCGGCGGCCGCGACGAGCTGGTTGGAGTACTGGAAGGTCTCACCGAGTTTCGTCAGAAACTCCAGCTGCGCCAGGTCGCGCAGCACGGTCTTGGGCGTGTGTTTCTCGGCCTCGAAGAGCATTGGCAGGTCGCGGCGGGGGACGCCGGTGCAGGCGCAGAGCAGGTGCGCGAGCTGCACGGCCTTGGTCTGGTCGGGCCGTTTCAGCTTGAACCGCTTGTAGAGCTCGGTGGCCGGGGTGTCCCAGCTGAGCTTCTTGGCGGCGACGAGCTTGGCGATCATCAAGCCCGTCAGCGACTTGGTCATCGAGCCGATCATCATGTGGGTCTTGGTCGTGACCCTCCTTTTCTTTTTCCCATGGTCGACAAAGCCGCCGGCGGTGGCCATCAGCTGCTTGCCGTCTTGCACCAGCGCGACCTCGACGCCGGGCACCTCGAAGGTCGTGCGGGCCTGCTCGATGAACGTGGCCAGCGCCCTCAGCTCGTCGGCGGTGGGGGTCTTGGCGTCCTTGGCCGTGACCTTCGGCGGCTGGCTGCCCTTGGGGCGCACGCTGCCGAGCACTTCACGCAGCTGCGCCGCGCGCTTCTTCACCTCGCCCATCGGGCCGCGCACCAGCAGCACATAGCTGAGCCTCTTGTAGCGATGAGCGGTCGCCTGGTGCAGCACCTGATCGGCCTCGAGCCGGTACTTGGCGACGATCGACGCCTCGAAGGGCGGTCGCGCCGAGGGCGGCTTGATCACGTCCTTGGGGGCCTTGGTGAAGGCAGGCTCGACCTTCGTCCAGGCAGAGGCGATGGCCTTGCTCAGGTCGGGCTCGGTGCTGGCGACGATCACGACGTGGAGCTTCGGGTCTGGTCCTTCGATCACCATCTGCGGGCCGTCGGCGCGCTTGCGCCAGCCTGCTGGCAGCGAGAGCACCACCTCCGCTCTTGGCTCAGCCTGGTTTTGGGTGAGCTCGGTGTTGGCGGTCTTGGGCTTGGCGGTCTTGGGCTTCGGCTTGGGTGTGGTCCCGCAGCTGGTGATCGACGCGAGCGTGGCGGCGACCGTAAGCAGCTTCTTCACAGACAACATGGATCGTTCCCTCTCGTTCGAGGACTTGTGTCTACCATGATCGCCGACCATGGCGCGTCCCCATTTACACGACCCCATTTACACGACCCCATTTGCACGACCCCATTTACACGACCGCCTCGGAAGCTGCGCTACACTTGGGAGCTCTCCGAGATTGAGGGCGAGCGCATTAACGTCAACACGAGATCGGCTCGGCAGCGCAGCACCCGGCTCGCTCCCCAATGGGTGGGGAAGCTCTTAGCGCGAGTGGCTCGAGGTCGATCGAGAAAGCGACGTGCGCCTGCGAGGCGGGCTGGGTAGCCTACGCATGATGTTAGGAGCACCCCCACACACTCCTCCCGTCGCCGGGCACCGCACTGCCGGCCGCTTTCGAGGCCTCAGAACGCTCGCCATACCGCCCGTATGGCTCATGTCTTCGGCCACGAAATCGTCGGCGCGGCAGCTCAGCACTCGGCTCGGTCCCGACTGTGTGGGGAGCTCTTGGAGCGGCGCCTCCGGGCGCCACGCACCCAGGCTGAACGCGGAGCCTCGATGACCACGATCGGAATCCTTGGAGGAGGGCAGCTCGCGAGGATGATGATCCAGGCGCGCGGGGCGGCCAACCTCCCTATGCGCTTGCGTGTGCTCACCCCTCGCTCCTCCGATCCCGCCGGGCGTCTCGCTGGCGCCGAGCTGCTGCAAGAGGACCTCGTCCTCGGCGATCCGCGAGACCCTGAGTCGCTCCGCGCCTTCCTCGCCAGCGTCGACGTCGCCTGCTTCGAGAGCGAGTTTCAACCCGCCGACCAGCTCCGGGCCGCCAGCGCAGGGCTGGCGGTCGAGTTTCGTCCCTCCCTGAACGCGTTGGCCACCACGCAAGACAAGCTCGAGCAGAAGGCGCTCTATCGTCGCTTCGAGATCCCAACCTCGCCGTGGATCGAGCTGACCGCCTCGGCGGGTAGGTCGGGACGCGCGGCGCTCGCCTTCCTCCAAGAGCGCGAGGCGCGGGAGGCGGTGGGCGAGGCGCCGGTGCTGAAGTGGGCTCGCCTCGGCTATGACGGCAAGGGCACCTTCTTCTGCGCGGTCGAGCCCGCGGCGGACGAAGAAGAGCGGCTCGATCGCTTCCTCGCCGCCGCCGCCGAGCGGGAGACACCGGTCTTCGCCGAGCGTCGCGTCGACTTCGTGCGGGAGCTGGCGATCGTCGTTAGCGCGAGCCGTGGGGGTGAGCTTTGCGAGTATCCGCTGGTGATCAGCGAGCAGCAGCACGGCATCTGCAAGCGGGTCTACGGTCCGGCCGTCGCCCTCGGCGTCGATCCGGCGCGGGAAGAGGAGGCACGTGCCGCGGCTCGCCGCATCGCCGAGCGGCTGCCGCTCGAGGGCAGCTTCGCGCTCGAGCTCTTCGAGACCGTCGACGGGGCGCTGCTGGTCAACGAGATGGCCCCGCGGGTCCATAACTCGGGCCACTACAGCATCGACGCTTGCCACTGCAGCCAGTTCGAGAACCACCTGCGCGCGGTGGGTGGGCTGGCCCTCGGCTCGCCGGCCCTCCGCGAGCGTTGCTTCGCGATGCTCAACCTGCTCGGCGATCGGCGGCGGCGCGACCCGCCACGACCTCAGCTGCCCCTCGACCCGAAGCTGATCGACCACTGGTACGAGAAAGACGAGTCGCGGCCCGGTCGCAAGCTCGGTCACCTCAACGCGCTGGCTGCCGACGAGGGGGCGCTGCGAACGACGCTCGCGGCCTTGGATCGGGCCGACGAGGCTTGGTTGCAGCGGCTCGCCTCCCGAGACGTTTCCGCCTAGGAGATCACCCGATGAGCATTATCACGACGACTCCTGTAGAGCGCCCACCTGAGGCCCCGGTGGTGGCCGTGATCATGGGCAGCGACTCCGACTACCCAGTGATGAAGGAGGCCGGCGCGGCGCTCGAGAGGCTTGACGTGCCCTTCGAGATGAGCATCGTCTCGGCGCATCGCACACCTCAGGAGATGGCCGATTTCGCCCGCACGGCGCGCGACCGAGGGTTGCGCGCGATCATCGCCGGCGCTGGCGGCGCGGCGCATCTCCCCGGGATGGTCGCGGCCCAGACCGAGCTGCCGGTGATCGGGGTTCCAGTGCCGATCGGCTACCTCCAGGGGCAGGACGCGCTGCACTCGATCGTTCAGATGCCCAAGGGGGTCCCGGTGGCGACGGTGGCGATCGGCAACGCCTTCAACGCGGGGCTGCTGGCCGCGCAGATCGTGGGCGCGGGAGACTCCGCGCTGCTCGATCGCGTCGCGGCATACAAGCGCGAGCTGCGCGAGCTGGTGCTGGCCAAATGTCTCCCCAAGCCTTGACCTCGAGCCGTGAAGAGCGAGCGCTCCGCCGTTCACCGCACCCCGCGCTCATCTTCGCCGCTCAGATGCCTCCGCCGTGCTCGAAGCGCTCCCGTCGTGGGGCCTGCGTCGTGATCCGGCCGCCCGGCGAGACGCTACGAGTTAGCCAGACGTTGCCGCCGATGATCGCGCCTCTGCCGATGGTGACGCGCCCGAGGATCGTCGCGCCAGAGTAGATGCAGACGTCGTCTTCGATGATCGGGTGGCGGGGGATGCCCTTGATCGGCTTGCCGTCGTGGTCGAGGGGGAAGCTCTTGGCGCCGAGGGTCACCCCCTGGTAGATCCGCACCCGCTTGCCGATCACGGAGGTCTCGCCGATCACGATCCCCGTGCCGTGGTCCATGAAGAAGGCCTCGCCGATGGTCGCGCCAGGGTGGATGTCGATCCCGGTCACGCTATGAGCGTGCTCGGTGATCATCCGCGGCAGCAGCGGGGCGCCGAGGACGTGGAGCTCGTGGGCCAGCCGGTAGTTGGTCACGGCGTGGATCCCCGGGTAGCAGAAGATCGCCTCTCCCGGGCAGGTCAGCGCCGGGTCGCCCTCGTAGGCTGCCTGCACGTCGGTGGCGACGAGCTGCTGAATCGTTGGCAGACGAGCTAGAAAGGCGGTGGTGACGTCCCGGGCCTCATCCTCACAGCGGTGGCTGCAGGTGGTCTCCGAGCACGTGAAGGCCATCCCGCGGCGGAGCTGCCGCTCGAGCGTCCGCTCGATGTCGTCGAGGGTGTGGCCCAGGTAGTAGTGCCGCCTGGCCGGGTGGAGCTCGGAGCAGCCGAAGTAGCCGGGGAAGAGCACCGAACGCAGCTTCTCTGTGATCTCGCGCACCACGTCGGTAGAGGGGAGGGGCTGAGCGCAGGGCAGCCGGTCAGAGCGCCGCACGAGCTGGCAGTCGCGATCGCAGAGCCGCTCGACGACCGCGCTGAGGTTCCAGCGCTTCGCGTCAGCCTCTTGGTCGACCTCATCGTCGTGAGTTGGCGTGTCGCCTCGAGAGGAGGGGCCTTCCGCGTCGTCGAACGGCCTGTTCATCCTTGCGCCTCGTCAAAGAGCCAAGTGCTGAGGTAGCGCTCGCCGGAGTCGGGCAGGATCGCGACGATCACCTTGCCCTTGCTCTCTTCTCGGCGCGCTACGAGGAGCCCCGCGGCGAGCGCGGCGCCGCAGGAGATGCCGAGCAGCAGCCCCTCCTCGCGCGCCGCGCGGCGGGTGAGCTCTCCGGCCTCATCATTGCCGACCTGGATCACCTCGTCGATCACGCCGCGGTCCAGCACCTCGGGGACGAAGCCCGCGCCGATCCCCTGGATCGCGTGAGCGCCGGGCTCCCCGCCGGAGAGCACCGGTGAGCTGGTCGGCTCGACGGCGACGATCTGGACCGAGGGCTTCTTGCGTTTCAGGGCGCGCCCGAGGCCGGTGACCGTCCCGCCCGTGCCGACGCCGGCGACCACGACGTCCACCTGCCCAGCGGTGTCACGCCAGATCTCCTCGGCGGTGGTGCGCTCGTGCACAGCAGGGTTTGCGGGGTTTCGGAACTGCTGCGGCATGAAGTAGCGCGGGTCCTCGGCGGCCATCGCCTGCGCTCTCTCGATCGCGCCGGGCATGCCCTGATGCCCTGGCGTCAAGATAAGCTCGGCGCCATAGGCCGACAGGAGCTTGCGACGCTCGACGCTCATCGTGTCGGGCATCACCAGGCAGCAGCGGTAGCCCTTGGCCGCCGAGAGCAACGCCAGGGCGATCCCGGTGTTGCCGCTGGTTGGCTCGAGGATGATCGTCTCCGAGCCGAGCTTGCCCTCGGCCTCGGCGGCGTCGATCAGCCCCTTGCCCAGTCGGTCTTTGACGCTCGCGCCAGGGTTTTGCGCCTCGAGCTTGCCTAAGAGCTCGACCTCGAGGCCAGCCGCGAGGCGGTTGATCCGGACCAGCGGGGTGTCGCCGATCAGGTCGGCGACGTTCTCGGCGATACGCTTCATCGCTGACGTCTAGTACCCGGCGACGGGAGGAGTCTGTAGGGGTGCTCCTAGATCAACAGACCGCTAAGGAAGGACGGCGTAGACGATGTTGGGCTTGGTCTGCTCGGTCTCTGCGACTGGCGTGCCGTCGGGCCTGTAGACGCCGCCGCCATAGCCCTTGCTGTGGGTGTGGTTGGAGACCACGGCGTAGACCTTGTACTTGCTGCTATAGGTCTTGTACCAGCTGACGGAGCCGTTGACGGTCCAGTAGGAGGAGACGGCGACGGCCTTGGCACCGAGGGTGGTCGAGAGCTTGTTCAGCAGCGTCGAGTTGCCGTAGATGTCGGCGCAGATCAAGAGCCCCGTCTTGCCCAGGGGCGTGTCGAAGACGCCGACGTCGCTGCCCGGCGTGAGGCTCTGGTTCTCCTTGCCGAAGAGGTTGAACTTATGGTGCATCGCCACGACCTTGCCGGTCGGGTCGTAGGCGATCTGGGTGTTGAAGTACTTGGTGTTGGGCTTCTTGCCCTCGTAAGTCAGCAGGTTGAAGACGAGGTAGACCTCCATCTTGCGGGCGATGATCGAGAACATCTTGATCAGCGTGTCTGCTGGCCAGACCGAGCCGGTGCCCGGGTTCTCACCGATCTGTGGGTGTGGTTCATAGTACTTCTGATCGATCCCGTACTCGGAGTGGACCACGAGCTGGGCGCCAGCGGCGCGGGCGTCGGCGGTGAGCTTCTCCATCGCGCAGACGTCGGGATAGGTCGCCTTGGTGCAGCTAGAGAGCACGAGGCCAGCCTGGCCCTGGCCGTATTGGACCGCGGCGACCTTCTTGGGGTTGATTGGTGTGCCGAAGTCCGGCGCCATCCCCTGGTCCGGCGTTGGTGTGCCGGCGTCCGTCGGCGGGCTGCCCTCGTCTTGTTTGGCTTGGGCGTCGTGGGCTGGCGGGCCGCCCTCCAGCTCTTGCAACCCTGCGTCGCTCTTTGGTGTGGTGCCATCGGCGCTGCTATCAGCGGTGACCTGGCTATCTCCGGTGGGGGTGGTGGCGCCGTCATCGCCGCAGGCGCCGAGGACCAGCGCTCCGCTGGCGATCAGCAGCGCCAGCCAGCGGCTTGGCTGCGTTGTCGTGCGGCTCATTGTCATCTCTCCTAAGATGAAACCCATCTAGCGAAAGGCGGACTATGGTAGGCGAGTGTAGGCAGCGCGCCAAGAGCGATGTGCAGACCCACGCAATCGTGGTGGAAAAAAGGTCGCCGGGCCCAGCACGGCCGGCCGCTTTCGAGGCCTCAGAACGTTCGACGTACCACCGGTATGGCTCATGTCTTCGGCTACGGCGCTCTAGAGCGCTGATCAACTTACCGGACCGAGCTGCGCTAAGGATGCGGAATCACGGCGTAGGAGCGAGAAGGGCGCCTGCTGGTAGCAAGCAACC
>PDPC01000077.1 GCA_002747355.1 Pseudomonadota bacterium
AGAAGGGCGCCTGCTGGTAGCAAGCAACCGACGAGCAACAACCGCTGTGATTTCGCAGACCAGCGCGGCGACGGGAGGTAAGTTGGTCAGCGCTCTAGGACGACTGACCCTTCTTCTCGGCTTTCTTGGCCTTCTTCTCGGCCTTCTTGGCCTCGGCCTTGCGTTTGCGCGCGGTCTTGCCGGTCTTGGCGACCTCACCCGTCGGGGCCTCTTTGTCGTAGCGGATGCGGGCGCGGATGCGGGCTGCCTTGCCGGTACGTTCGCGGAGGTAGTACAAGCGGTTGCGACGGACGCGACCGTACTGGGCGACCTCGATCTTCTCCACGCGCGGGGAGTGGAGCGGGAAGGTACGCTCGACGCCGACGCCGTAGGAGACCTTGCGCACGGTGAACGTGCCGCGATTTCCGCCGCGACGCTTGCGGATCACGACGCCTTCGAAGACCTGGACGCGCTCGCGCGTTCCCTCGACGATGCGCACGTGGACGCGGACCGTATCGCCGACGCGAAACTCCGGAAACTCGGGAGCGGGCCGGGCGGCCTCGAGCTCCTGAATGATCGGCTTCGGCGTGCTCATGTTGGGGCTCCTTCACCACGGCCACCCCCACAGGAAGGTGGCCTTCGAACTCAAGCATTTGAAACTATTGCGCTTTTTGGATGCGCAAGCGTAAGCCAGCGCACGCCCCAAAAAGCGACGGACTCTATTCGCGCATGCCGAAGCATCTGTCAAGTATGATCGCGGCCGCGCTCCGCACGGAAAGGTGATTGTAATCGGGAGCCCCACGCACGGGCTCGAGGTGGAGATCGGCCGCGTCGAGCACCTCAGCGGTCAAGCCCCAGCCGGTGCCGAGCAGGATCAGCAACGGAACGTCATCAGGCACCTGGTCGTCAAGCTGATCGAAGCCGACCTGCCGTGAGCTCGGCCTGGCGCTGGTGGCGATGGTCAGCGGCCTCCGACCCTCCCGCGCTTCGATCGCGTCGATGGCGCCGGTGAGGTCGGGGGCGACCTCGATCAGCCGCAGCGCCTCGGCTCTCTTCTCGTGAACGTTGGCCCCATGGCCCTCACGCCAATGGCCGATGATTCGCCCCGCGAGCTCTTGCTGGCTGGGCAGGGGCGTCACGACGAAGTAGCCCGCCAGGCCGAAGCTGCGGGCCGAGCGCGCGATATCGTGGAGGTCGAGGTTGGTCAAGGCGGTGGTCACCACGCGCCCGCTGCGATCGTGGACGGGATGATGCAAGAGCGCGATGTAGCTCCGTGCGGCGCGCTCCTGGCGCTGGTCGCTCGACGTCGCCCCTCGGCCGCCAGCGCGAGCCCAGAGATCGGGGCGGCGCTCGCGGGTGCGCTGCTCCATCTGCTCGCGGCGCCAGGTGGCGATCTTGCCGTGATCGCCCGAGCGGAGGATCTCGGGCACCTCGTGGCCGCGGAAGACCGGCGGCCGTGTGTACTGTGGGTACTCGAGCAAACCCTCGGCGTGGGACTCGGCCTCGAGGCTGGCGGCGTTGCCGATCACGCCGGGCACCAGCCGGCTGACGCCATCGAGGATCGCCATCGCCGCGACCTCTCCGCCGTTGAGGACGAAGTCGCCGAGGGAGATCTCGTCGTCGACGAAGTGGCGGATCCGCTCGTCGTAGCCCTCGTAGCGGCCGCAGACCAGCGTCACGTCTCCCGCGTCGGCGAGGCGTCGGAGGTGTCGTTGCGTCAGCGGCTGGCCTTGCGGACAGAGCAGCACCCGCCGGCTCGCGCGCTGCTTGCCAGCCTCGGCGTCGCCGTCACGCTCGGCGGCCCGCCTCGAGGCGGCCTCGATCGCCGCCACATAGGGACCAGGCTTGAGCACCATCCCCTCGCCGCCGCCGTAGGGGGCGTCGTCGACGGTGCGATGCCTGTCGGTGGTGAAGTCACGCGGATCGACGAAGTCGACAACAATCAGCCCGGCCTTCTCGGCCTTGCCGATCAACGACGTCTCGAGCAGCGAGGCGAAGATCTCGGGGAAGAGTGTGACGACCGAAAAGCGCACGGCGGGCGACTCTAGCAGGCTGGGCGTGGCGCGTCATCGTTCGACGAACAGGTCACGCTACGATCTGTTAGTCGTCGTCGAGATCCCAGGCGTCCCCGTCAAGGAGCTCGACGCGGCGGGCCTCGAGATCCACCTCGGTGACCCAATCGTCGACCAGCGGGATCAGCCGCTCGCGGTCGTCGTTGTCGCGAACCACCATCACGTCGGAGGCGCCGGCGTTGAACACGTCGACGATCTCACCGAAGCTGCGCGCGCCCTCGACGACCTGGCAGCCGAGCAGATCGGCGACGAGGAACTCGTCTTCGTCGACGTGGATCAGCTCGCGTGGCACGCAGAGGGCCGCGCCGCGCAGGCGCTCGGCGGCGTCCCGGTCGGCGACCCGCGGCAGCCGCACGACGAGGATCTCGCCTTGTTCGCTCTCCACGCGCAGACCGTCGTGGAGCAGGCCGGACGCCTCTCGAAGCCGCCACCTATCCCGCGGCACGCTCTCGAGAGCGGATGAAGAGGGGTCGTGGAGGCGCACCTTCAGCGCGCCCCGGACACCATGAGGCCGGGTAACAGCGCCAATCTCTAAAAGATCGGCCCCCACGAGATCGCTCGTGGGGGCCGCCTGTTTGGATGCCATGGATTCTGCCAAGGCGTCTCGCCTACTCGATGATCTCGAGCACCGAGCGCTTTCGGATCTTGGTCGAGGCAGCGCTGAGGATGGTGCGCATCGCGCGGGCCGTGCGCCCTTGCTTGCCGATCACCTTACCCAGGTCTTCCTTGGCCACCTTCAACTCGATCACCGAGGTCTGTTCGCCTTCGATCTCGTTGACTTGCACATCTTCGGGGATGTCAACGAGAGCCTTGGCAATGTAGGTCACGAGCTCCTTCATGGTTGGGTCGATGTCGCTCATCATCTGCCTCCGCGTCCGCTACTGTAACTCTGTGTGATCGTGCGCCGTTGTGCCACAACTCAGATGGTGGTTCCTTGAACACTACGAGAGAGCCTTGCGCAGCGCAAACGACCCGTTTGAAGAGATGCGCGCGAACCAAAGCCGACACGGAGCGTTGGCTCCGTCGACTCGCCTCGCTCGAGAGCTCGCCCGTAGCTCGGGAGCTGGCTCGGGTGGGGGTCTCGCCCAGGATGAGCGAGATGAGCTCTACTGAGCGGCTGCCTGCTCGCGCTTGCGGCGTAGGATCAGCTTGTGCAGCGTCTCGGAGGGCTGAGCGCCCTTTTCGAGCCAATGCTCCAGGCGCATGTCGTCGATGTCGAAGACCGGCGGCTGCCGCGTAGGGTCGTATTGACCGAGGTGCTCGATGAAGCGGCCATCCCGCGGGCTGCGCGAGTCCGTGGCGATGATACGGTAGACAGGACGTTTTTTGCTCCCGGCGCGAGCCAGACGCAGCTTGACCATCTCGAACTCCTGCGATCGATTCCGCAACCTCTCGCGGCCTCGACCGGTCACTCACCGCGACCTCGTGTCGTTGACGACGGCGGCGGCGGTTAGTATATGAAGGCTCCAGCGTCCCAGGGACGCAGAGGGTTTTCCGGTTTGAGACCGGCAACCAAGCTTCGAGCAGGTACCGAACTCCGGCGCCAATGTCAAGCGCGAGCCAGCAGGTAGGCGGCTCGAAGCCGTGACGCAATCGTGACGGGAGGGGTGAGCAGAGACGTGCTTGAGAAGCCGCTCGAAGAGCGCCCTCATTGCTTCCGGGGCGACGTTCAGGCTGCCTCGATGCGTCTGTTGCGTCACTAACATCCTACGAAACAGCCCGAACTCGCTCGTCGGAGGACGCGATGGCCGATAGCCGAAAGGACGGGACGACACGAGCGCTGATGGAGCTCGCGGAGCTGCACAAGCGCTTCGGCGAGGTCCACGCCCTACAGGGCATCACGCTCACCGTGCCCCAGGGCAGCACCGGGCTGCTCGGCCCCAACGGCGCGGGCAAGTCGACGTTGTTCAAGATCATGCTCGGCCTGGTCGCGCCCGATGAGGGCAGCGTCCAGGTGCTCGGCTTCGACGCGGCGCGACGCGCCCTGGAGCTGCGACAGCGGATCGGCTACATGCCCGAGATGGACAGCTACCTCGCTGGCCTCGACGCCGTCGAGCTCTGCACCTTCGCCGGTGAGCTCTGCGGGCTGCCAACGGGCGAAGCCCGGCAGCGGGCCAACCAGGTGCTCTCCTACGTCGGCCTGGGCGACAAGCGCTACCTGAAGGTCTCGACCTACTCCACCGGCCAGAAGCAGCGAGTCAAGCTCGCCCAGGCGCTGGTCCACGATCCCGAGCTCTTGCTGCTCGACGAGCCGACCAACGGCCTGGATCCAGAGGGCCGCGAGGAGATGCTGGCGCTGATCCGCGAGCTGCCCCAGCGACGCGGCTGCTCGATCATCCTCTCGTCGCACCTGCTGCCCGATGTGGAGGCGGTCTGCAAAGAGGTCGTGGTGCTCGACGGAGGACAGCTGCGCTACTCGGGCACCCTCGACGCCTTGCGCGGCCAGGACGAGAACCGCTTCGAGGTCGAGGTCAAGGGCGGCTCCGAAGAGCTCGCCGTGCGGCTTCGAGCGAAGGGCTGCCAGACCCAGCGCGCGCAGAACCGGCTCCACGTCACCTTGCCGGCCGACACCGACGCCGATCTGATCTTCGCCCAAGCGATCGAGGCCAAGCTGCAGGTGCGCCACCTCGCGCCGCTGAAGCTGACGCTGGAGGCAGCCTTCCTCGACGTGCTCGCGGAGGGGCGCGGGGGCTCGGCCGAAGGTGGTGCCGACGCCACTGCAGGAGGAGCGTGACGATGGCGATCCGCGACCTCGGCTACAAAAAATACGAGGGGACGCGCTTGCCACCACGCAAGCGCTACAGCGTGCTCACCTCTCGCACGCTCTCTCTCGCGTGGGCCTCGGGGCTGGTCAAGGCCACGCTCATCGTCGGGCTGCTGCCGCTTCTGGTCTGCGCCGCGATCATGTACTTGAAGCTGCGGATGCAGATGATGCTGGCGGCCCGAGGGGCGCCGATCAAGATCGAGGACGCCGCCGCCTGGATCTATTACGGTGGCTATTGGTGCCAGCTCTGGTTCGCCTTCGCGATGGGTCTGCTGGTCGCCGCGCCGGCGATCTCGGAGGACGTCTCCACGGGAGCCTTCCAGTTCTACTTCTCACGCCCTATCGACCGCGGCCACTATGCCACGGCCAAGCTGGTCACCGCCGCGCTGCTGGTGCTGATCCTGATCGCTGTGCCGACGCTGCTGCTCTCGGCGCTGCGCATCGGCATGGAGAAAGAGAACGTGGTGGCGCAGCTGCCGCTCTTGTTGAAGAGCCTGGCCTACATTGGCATCGCCACGACCGTGCTGGTGCTGCCGCCGCTGGCGCTGTCGGCGCTGTCACGCAAGAGCGGCTACGCCCAAGGAGGCTGGGCCGCGATCTTCTTTCTACCCTGGGTCCTCGGCGAGGGCATGGCCGCCGCGGCAGACGTGCCGCATATGGCGCTGATCTCGCTGCCGACCTGCTTACGCCTGGTCGCCCAGCGGCTCTACGGCCTCACGCCCTCCTACGACCTGCCCTGGTATCTGCCGGCAGGAGTGCTCGCCGCGCTGGTGATCGCCTCGATCGCGATCATCGACCGCCGGCTAGCGAAGGTCGAGGTGTTCTCATGAGCGCCACGCAGACCAAGCGCGGCACGAGCGTCATTAAGCGCGACACGAGCGTCACCAAGCGCGGCAAGAGCAACCCCGGGCCGCTGGTCGTCACCGACAAGCTCTGCAAATGGTATGGCAAGGTCGTCGGGATCAACGACTTCACGGTGACGATCCAGCCCGGCGTCGTCGGCCTGCTCGGCCCCAACGGCGCGGGGAAGTCGACCTTCATCAAGCTGCTGGTCGGCGCGCTGAGGCCCTCCAAGGGGCAGCTCTCGGTGCTCGGCCAGCGGGTCTGGGGCAACCGCGAGCTTTTGGCGCGGCTTGGCTATTGCCCCGAGCATGACGGCGTCTATGACGACCTGACGGCGACGGAGTTCGTAGCGACGATGGCGCAGCTGTCGGGCGTGGCGCCGCGCGAATGCACAGACCGCGCCGTGGCGACCCTCGAGCGTCTCGGGATGGGCTTCGCCAAGGATCGACAGCTTCGCGGCTTCTCCAAGGGCATGCGCCAGCGGACCAAGCTCGCCCAGGCGATCGTCCACGACCCAGAGATCGTGCTGCTCGACGAGCCGCTGACGGGCTGCGACCCTTTGGCCCGGAGTTCGCTGGTGAAGATCATCCAGGCCCTCGGGGCGGCCGGGAAGGCGGTGATCGTCTCCAGCCATATCCTCCACGAGGTCGAGGCGATGACCTCGGAGATCCTGCTGCTCTACAAGGGGCAGGTGCTCGCCGAGGGCAACATCTACCGGATCCGCGAGATGATCGACGAGCACCCGCATCAGGTGCAGGTCGTCTGTGACAAACCGCGGGAGCTGGCGAGCCAGCTCGTCCTCGACCCCTCCGTGTTCTCGGCCGAGTTCCCCGCCGACGACACGCTGCTGGTCGAGACCCGCGATCCCGACAGCTGCTACTCGCGGATCCCACAGGCGGCGCTGGACCACGGGATCAAGATCCGCCAGCTGACCAGCCCGGACAACAACCTGCAGGCGGTCTTCGACTACCTCACGCGCGACCGCGGGCCCGAGGGTGTGGCCAAGCCGACGCTCCGTGACGACGGCAGAGACGGCGCGAGCGGGGGCAAGAGCGCAAAGGAGCGCGCAGCATGAGCGTCGAGACCGAGCGCCAGAGCCTCGTCCGGCGCCCGCCGTCGGGGACGGCCGTGGCCCGACAGATCGCCGGGCTGAGCTTGCGAAGAGCCCGTCGGAGCCGGCTGCTGCGCGTGGTGCTGGCGCTGCTGGCGCTGCCGGTGCTCGCCACCATCGTGGGCGTCCTCTCCGGGCGCAACGGCGCGGCCTTCTTCGAGAAGGTGCTCGCGCTCTATCTGAGCTACCTGGTGCCGCTGGTGCTGGCGCTCTTTTCATCGCAGAGCGTGGCCGAGGAGGTTCAGGGCCGCACCATCACCTATCTCTGGTCGCGTCCCATCGCGCGCTGGGCGCTGCCGGTAGGTAAGTACCTCGGCACGGTGGCCGTCACCGGCGGGCTGATGCTGCTCTCGCTGGTCGCCTGCTACCTCGTGGCGATGATCCCCGCCGGCGGATCGGTGTTTTCCGAGCTGCCGCTGCTGGCCCTTGGGCTGACGGCCCTCGGCGTGGGGACGCTCTACTTCGCCGCCGTCGCCAGCGCCTTTGGCGCGCTGGTCACGAGCTTCCCCTTCGCCCTCATGCTGCTCTATGTGCTGGCGATCGACATCGGGATGGGCTTCGTCCCAGGGCTCCTGAGGGTGGTCGCGATGACGGTACACCTGCGGGCGATCGCCGGGCTCTACAAGCCGCAGACCAGCCTCTTTTCGGCCGATCCCCACCTCGACGCGACGATCTCGCTACCCGTCGTCGTGGTGATGGCGACGCTCTGGCTCGGGCTGACGGTGCTGATCGCCTCGACGTCCGAGTATCGCACGGACCGATAACAGCCCATAGACCCATAAGCCCCCCCACGAGGCGCCATCGCCTGATGAAGCCAAGGGTTGGCGCGAACACCTCGCTGTAGGCCAACCTCACGGCAAGACGCGGCCACCTGCGGCCGAGCTTGAGCGACAACGAGCTCGGGTCGAAGGGCAGGTCGCGACGGGAGGGCTCGATCAACAGGCGGCTAAGAGCTTCCCCACACATCCGGGACCGAGCCGGGTGCTGAGCTGCCGAGCCGCTTTCGTCGCCGAAGAAACGAGCCATACTGGCAGTACGGCGGGTTTTCTGAGGTATAGAAAGCGGC
>PDPC01000069.1 GCA_002747355.1 Pseudomonadota bacterium
CTAGACGGCCAACACACCAGCATCAGCCTGCCTACAGCCTTTGCGCCACACGTCCGCGCGCACTGGTCGACTTGAGCGTAGCGAATCAAGCTCCTAGCACCCGGCTCGGTCCCGAATGTGTGGGGGTGCTCCGAGACAGGCTGCTAGCGATCGCTGCTTGCGCTGCGGGCACGATGGCGTAGTCTCCCGACTATGCGCATCTCCCGCCTGCTCGGCTTGGCGCTGCTCATGGCGGCCCTCGTCGGCTGCCCAGCGTCGCGACCCCCGAAGAACGCTCCGACCAACCTCCGTCGGTTGACGATCCTCGCGATCAACGACTTCCACGGTCACCTCAACCCTCGCCCGCTCGAGAGCCTCGAGACGCCGCCCCGCAGGGTGCTCATCGGCGGCGCCGAGGCGCTGGCGGCGACCGTGGCCGAGCTACGCAGCCAAAACCCCCAGCGCACCCTCCTGCTCGACGCGGGCGACTTCATGCAAGGGACCCTGGTCTCGAACCACTCCGAAGGCGCCGCCGTACGCGCGCTCTTCACAGCCCTGCGGGTCGACGCCACGGTGATCGGCAACCATGAGTTCGACTTTGGTCCGGTGGGCCCGGCCGTCGAGGTGGCGGGGCACGGCGACTCGAACCCCAACGCTCCCGCCGGTCGCCGCGGCGCCCTCATGCGCTGGACCAAGCGAGCCCCCTTCCCCGTGCTTACGGCCAACGTGCTGCGCAAGGCCGACGGCGAGCCGGTCCGCTGGCCCAACGTGCGCCCAACGCTGCTGCTCGAGCGCGGCGGGGTAAAGATCGGCGTGATCGGGTTGACGACGACAGACACGCCGACGACCACGCTGCCGGCCAACGTCGCCGATCTCCGCTTCGCCAAGCTCGCCCCGATCCTGATCCGTGAGGCGAAAGCCCTGCGCGCCCGCGGCGCGGTCGTGGTGGTCGCCCTCGCCCACGTCGGCGGCAGCTGCGAGAGCCGCGACCCGGCGAGCTGCCGCGGTGAGATCTTCGACACCGTGCGTGCGCTCCCCGCTGGCCTGGTCGACGCGGTCGTCGCGGGCCACAGCCACCGCTGCATCTGGCATCGCGTCAACGGCGTGCTGGTCACCGAGGCCTGCTCCAAGGGGATCGCGGTCGGCCGCATCGAGCTGGCCTTGCGAGGCGGCAAGGTCGACGCCTCCGCGAGCAGGGTGATGCCGCCGACCCTCGTCTGCCAGCAGGTCTTCGCCAATGGGCGCTGTGAAGCTCGGCTCGAGCGCGGCAAACCCACAAGCCCCCTCGCAGACAACCCACTGCTGGCTCGCCACGGCAAGCTCGTCGAGAAGGTCCGCGCCGCCTTGCGCCCCTTCCGTCAGGCCTCCAAGGCCAAGGCCATGCGACGACTCGCCAAGCTCGCCCGCCCGCTGGTTCACCGCTACCGTGGCTCGTCGGAGGTGGGTTTCCTCTTCGCCGAGATGTTGCGCCAGGCCGTCCCCGGCGCCGAGGTGGCGCTGATGAACGCTGGCGGTGTCAGAGGCAATCTCGCCGCAGGCACCCTGACCTATGAGCAGGTCTTCTCGGTTTTTCCCTTCGACAACCGAGTCGCGGTGATCGAGGCCACAGGAGACCAGCTCCGGCGGATGCTCGAGGCGAGCCTGGCGGGCGAGCACGCTGGCATCTTGCAAGTCTCGGGCGTGGCCGTGAAGGTGCGCTGCGGGCGGCCGGCCAAGCTCCTCGAGATCAGAGGCGCAAGAGGCAAACCACTAGATTTGAATAAGATCTACAAGGTCGTGCTCAGCGATTTCATGCTCGCTGGAGGAGACGGCCTCGGCCCCGTGCTGGCCGAGATCCCGGCCGCGCGTAAGCGCGTGCTGGCAGGACGGCTGATCCGCGACGAGATGGCGGCCTACCTTGAGCGGCGCCGCGGCAAGCCCCTAAACACGACCGAGGAGCCGGTCCTGGGGCCGAAGAGCCTGGCCGTCAGAGTAGTCGGACGCTGCGGTGGTGATGGCTGGCGTACCCGCCCGCGAGCGCTGTGCCGTTGACTTGCCGCCCAGCCTGGTTAGATTCGGGGACCCAAGGTTCTCGCCAACGCTCGCGCGACCATCATCGCCTGGTCGGACGCGGGCTGCCGTCGCCACTTTGGGGTGTTACATTTCCCCCGGTAGTCAATAACGTATGTGGAGCCGGAGAATGACCGACACCGATACCAAGCGCTTCATGGTCATCCCGCTGCGGAACATGGTGCTCTTTCCCGGGGTGGTTCAGCCCATCGACGTGGGGCGGCCAAAGTCGCTCGTCGTCGCCGGGCAAGCCACGTCCAACGTGGGCATGCGCATCGCCGTGGTGACGCAGACGGCCCCCGAGGTCGAAGACCCCAGCGTTCATGACGTGTTCCCCATCGGCGTCGAAGCCGAAGTGCTGCGGGTGATGAAGATCGCCACAAACCGCGCCACCGTGGTGGTGCGCGGCGTGCGCCGGCTGCGCCTCTCGTCGCTGCAGGACACCGGTGAGACGGTCTACGGTGACTTCGAGGTGGTCGAGGAGACCGGCGAAGAAGAGGTCGAGTCCCAGGGCCTGGCGATGGCTGTACGCGACTCCGCCAAGCAGCTGATCTCGATCAGCCCGGACATCCCCGACGAGTCCGCCGCCCTCCTCGATCAAATCCGCGAGCCGGGCAAGATGGCCGACGTGGCGGCGGCCAACCTCGAGGGGACGATCCCGGAGAAGGTCGAGCTGCTCGATAGGTTCGACATCCCGGACCGGCTTCGCGAGGTGCTGACGCGGCTGCAGCGTGCCCTCGAGACCTACCGGGTCAAAGAGCATATCGACTCCCACGTGCGCGCCGAGATGGGCAAGCACCAGCGCGAGGCGGTGCTGCGCCAGCGCATGCGGGCGATCCAAGAGGAGCTCGGCGACGTCGACGATGACGACGCCGCGGCCGAGTTCGAGGAGCGGCTGAAAGAGGCCGAGATGCCCAGCGACGTCGAGGAGGTGGCGCAGAAGCAGCTCGCGCGGCTGCGCCAGATCCCGCCTCAGTCGCCGGAGCATACGGTGACACGGACCTACCTCGAGTGGCTGGTCGAGCTGCCGTGGGCCAAGCTCACCCCGGACGATCTCGACCTCGAGCGAGCGCGGCGCATCCTCGACGAGGATCACTACGGCCTCGAGAAGGTCAAAAAGCGCATCATCGAGTATCTCGCCGTGCGGCGGCTCAAGCCGGATAAGAAGGGGCCCATCCTTTGTCTGGTCGGACCTCCCGGCGTCGGCAAGACCTCCACCGGCAAGAGCGTGGCGCGGGCCCTGGGCCGTAAGTTCGTGCGCGCGTCGCTCGGCGGCGTGCGTGACGAGGCCGAGATCCGTGGCCATCGGCGCACCTACGTGGGCGCGCTGCCAGGGCGCATCCTGCAAAGCATCCGCCGCGCCGGAACCCGCAACCCGGTGTTCGTCCTCGATGAGATCGACAAGCTCGGCAGCGACTTCCGCGGCGATCCGGCCTCGGCGCTGCTCGAGGTGCTCGACCCAGAGCAGAACAACACCTTCAGCGATCACTTCCTCGAGGTGCCCTTCGATCTCTCGCAGGTGCTCTTCTTCGCCACGGCCAACGAGATCGACCCGATCCCGCCGGCGCTGAAAGACCGCCTCGAGATCCTCGAGCTGCCAGGCTACACGCGCAACGAGAAGCTCTACATCGCCCGGCAGCACCTGATCCCGAAACAGATCGAGGAGCATGGCATCGAGCCCGAGAAGATCACCATCGAGGACTCGGCGGTGATGGGCGTGATCGACTCCTACACCCGCGAGGCTGGCGTCCGCAACCTCGAGCGCGAGCTCGCGGCGCTCTGCCGCAGCGTCGCCGTCAAGATCGCCTCGGGCGACGACAGCGACCAGCAGGTCACCCACGAGCAGCTCGACGGGATGCTCGGTCCGGTGCGCTTCTACCCCGAGGCGGCCGAGCGGACCGAGATCACCGGCGTCGCGACGGGCCTGGCCTGGACCCCGGTAGGCGGTGACATCATGTTCATCGAGGCCACCCGGATGCCGGGCAAGGGCAAGCTGATCCTCACTGGCCACCTCGGGGAGGTGATGCAAGAGTCGGCGCAGGCCGCGCTGACCTACGCCCGAGCCCACGCCGAGGACCTCGGGATCGACCCTGAGTTTCTCGCCTCTACCGACCTCCACGTACACGTGCCGGCGGGGGGCATCCGCAAAGACGGCCCCTCGGCGGGTGTCACGATGGTCACCGCGCTGGTCTCTCTGCTCACCGGCCGTCGCGTGCGCCACGACCTCGCGATGACCGGTGAGATCTCCCTGCGAGGTACGGTGATGGCCGTTGGCGGCGTCAAGGAGAAGGTCCTCGCCGCGCACCGCGCGGGGCTCCGCCGCGTGCTGCTACCCGACCGCAATCGCAAGGATCTTATTGACATTCCCAAGGAGATTCAGGACGACATGGAGATGTTGTTCATCAACAACATCACCGAGGCGATCGAGCTGGCGCTGGAGTCGGAGGCCGCCGCGGCGTCGCCACGCAAGCCACGCACAGAGAGCCCGACAGCCCAGCCGGCGATGTAGCGGGCCAAGAGAGGTATCGAGATGGCCATCCGCCAGCACCCCGCCAAGCCCCCGCGCCAAGTCAGCGCCCGCTGGCTCCTACCCGTGCTCGCCGTCGCCCTCGGCGGCTGCACCATGGGCGTCCCCGAGCTGCTGATCATCCTCGGCATCGTCGTCGTGCTCTTCGGCGCGACACGCCTGCCCGCCCTCGGTCGCGCCATCGGTGAGACCCTGCGCTCCTTCAAAGAGAGCACCCGCGACAACCCCGACCAGGTCGCCAGCGGTGACCCTCGGGACGAGAGCAAGAACCTCGGCGACAGCAAGCCCGCCCAGATCGAAGACGCCAAGGTCGAGCCGGTCAACGAGAAGAAATCCTAGAGCGCTGACCCTACCTCCCGTCGCCGCCCACAGCCAGCCGGCCGCTTTCTAGAGCGCTCTGCCATGCCACTCGTATGGCTCTTCGGCTACGAAAGCGGCTCGGCAGCTCAGCACCCGGCTCGGTCTCGGAGGTGTAGAGGTGCTCCTACAAAGCCCCTATGACGTCGTGGACCTGATGGTCCGCCCACTGACCCTGTGAGTCATGGCGTTGCGCGTCGATTCTGTCTAGATTCATCTCAGGAAGAGGAGGTCCGGATGTCGCGCGCGACGCGCTTTATCGACGCTTGCCGAGGCAGACCCACCGACTGCACGCCGGTCTGGCTGATGCGCCAAGCGGGGCGCTACCAGCCCTCGTACCAGGCGGTGCGGGCGGAGGTCAGCTTCTTCGAGCTCTGCAGCACGCCCGACCTGGCCGCGCAGGTCACCGTCGCCGCCGTCGAAGAGATGGGCGTCGACGCCGCGATCATCTTCTCTGACATCCTCGTGCCGCTGCTGGCGATGGGCGCGCAGATCGAGATGACCCGCGGCGGGCCGAAGCTCGAGCCGCTGCGCGATCGCGCCGCCGTCGACAAGCTGCGGGTCGTCGAGCCGGCCGAGGAGGTTCCCTACGTGATGGAGGCGATCCGTGAGACCAACCGTCGCCTCGACGGGCTCGTGCCGCTGATCGGCTTCGTCGGCGCGCCTTTGACCCTCGCCTCGTACCTGGTCGAGGGCGGCGGCAGCAAGAGCTGCCCGCACCTCAAGGGGATGCTCTTTTCCGACGGCGAGGCCGCCCATCAGCTGCTCGAGAAGCTGACCACGGTGGTGACGCGCCACCTCCGCGCGCAGGTCGAGGCTGGAGCCCACGCGGTGCAGGTCTTCGAGAGCTGGGCCAGCGTCCTCGCTCCTCATGACTACCGGGCGATCGCCCTGCCCTACCTGAAGCGCATCTTCAGCGAGCTGTCGGACCTCGACGTACCAACGATCCTCTTCGCCCAGGGGACGACGACGCTGCTCGACGAGCTCTCTGAGGCGGGCGCGGATGTGCTCAGCGTCGACTGGTCTACAGACCTCGCCGTGGTACGCGAGCGCCTACCGAACACGCCACTGCAAGGCAACCTCGACCCGACCTACCTGTTCATGGACGAAGACGAGCTGCAAGAGCGCATCGCCCACGTCCTCGAGCGGGCTGGCGCCCAGGATGGCAAGCCAGCGCCAGGCCATGTCTTCAACCTCGGCCATGGCATCTTGCCGCCGACCAAGACCGAGCGCGTGCAGTTTCTCGTCAAGACCGTGCACCGCCTCACCGGCGGCGAGAGTGAGGGCTAGTCGATGATCACGATCGTCGGAGGCGGGCTGTCGGGGCTGGCGACAGGCCTCGCGCTGCGCGACCTGGCTCGAGAGCGCTGCGGGCGGCCGCCGCGGCTACGGATCCTCGAGGCAGCTGACACGTCAGGCGGGAAGATCCACACCCTACAGGACGGTGGCTTCATTTGCGAGTCGGGGCCCAACGGCTGGCTCGATCGGGAGCCGTCGACCAAGGTGCTCTGCGTACGCCTCGGCCTCGAGCCGCGACTGCAGCCGGCCACCGACGCCTACAAGAAACGCTACCTCTACCGCCGCGGCAAGCTCTACACCGTCTCGATGAACCCGGTGCGCTTTTTCGCCTCGCCGCTGCTGCCGATGATGGCGAAGTTACGCCTCGCCATCGAGCCGCTGATCGGCCGGCGTAGAGACGAGAGTGACGAGTCGCTGGCCAGCTTCGCCCGCCGTCGTATCGGTGATGGCGCCTTTCAGATCCTCGTCGACTCGATGCAGTCAGGGATCTACGCCGGTGACCCCGAGCAGATGAGCGTGCAGAGCTCCTTCCCACGGATCGTCGAGATCGAGCAGCGCTACGGCAGCCTGATCCGCGGGATGATCTCGCTGATGATCGAGCGCCGTAGTGTCATGGCGCAAGGCGGCGCGCCCACCGGTCACCTCACCAGCTTGCGTGGCGGGCTGCAGCACCTGATCGACGCCATGGCGAACGAGCTTGGCGACGCGGTGCAGACCGGCACGCGGATCGAGCGCATCGAGCGTCGGAGTATGGCGCCCGGTTACCTGCTCCACGCTGCCGACGGGCGTCGCTTCGTCAGCGACGTGCTGGTGCTAGCCTGCCCGGCCTACACCGCCGCGCGACTGCTCGGCCCCCTCGACGCAGAGCTCGGCGACCTCTGCGCCAGCATCGACTACGCCCCGCTGACGGTCGTCTGCCTCGGCTACGCTCGTCGCCAGGTCACCCACGCGCTCGACGGCTTCGGCTTCCTCGCGCCACGGGAGCAGGGTCTGCGGCTCCTCGGCACCCTCTTCTCGTCGTCGATCTTCGCCGGGCGCGCCCCCGACAACCATGTCCTCATCCGCACTATGATCGGCGGCGCCCGAGACCGCACCATCACAGACCTCCCCGATAAGGACATCGCTAGCCTCGTACAAGGCGAGCTGCGGCCGCTCCTCGGCCTCGCGGGCCACCCCACGCTGACGCGCGTCTTTCGCCACGAGCGAGCCATCCCCCAATACACCCTTGGCCACGCCAAGCGCCTCGCCGCGATCGACGCCCGCGCCGCTCGCCTCGGTCAGCTGCTCATCACCGGCAACGCCTACCGCGGCATCGGCATCAACGACTGCATCAAGAACGCCCGCGTCCTCGCCGAACAGACCCTCGCCGCTGCCTCCTAGAGCGCTGATCAGCTTACCGGACCGAGCTGCGCGAAGGATGCGGAATCACGGCGTAGGAGCGAGGAGGGCGCCTGCTGGTAGCAAGCAACCGTCCTCAGAGTAGACATCTGGTCGCGGCGATGCTATCCCCCGCTCGGCTCGCATTGAGTCATTGCCCTTTCGACCCTCCCAGTGCTCGGTCCCGATCGATCTCTATGGTGAGCCGGAAGAATTCGCCACGAAGCGGCAGCATCGCCCGCTACGAGGCATCTCGATTACCTGGTCACGCGCAGCGAGCGCGGGACTCACGTCGATGCAAGATGAGGAACAGAAGATGAGCAAGAAGCTATTCGTAGGTGGCTTGGCCTGGGCGACGACCGATGACAGCCTCCGTGACGCCTTCGCCTCCTATGGCGACGTCCAAGAGGCCCGCGTGATCACCGACCGCGAAACCGGCCGCAGCCGCGGTTTCGGCTTCGTGACCTACGGGCAGGACGACGACGCCGACCAGGCGCTCAACGCCCTCAACGGCGCCGAGCTCGACGGCCGCACGATCCGCGTCGACGTGGCGACCGACCGCCGCGGTGGTGGTGGCGGCGGTGGTAACCGCTGGTAGCCCCGATTTCCCTAGCGATCGAGGTTTGACGCCTGTTAGCTGACCAGTTTGCCGGCGGGGATCCGCCAGCCAGTCCCGCTGCGCTCCACGTCACCAACGGTCAGCGGTGGCATCTTGGCGATGGTGCGCAGGGCGCTCGACGAACGTGGCCCAAAGCCTGGACGCGCTCGACGACCCTCGCAGCTCTCGCCGCCCCCGTCACATCCGTCATCTGGTTCGCGTCGACTTTGGCGGCGCATCCCAACCTCATCGCGGTCCAGCTCGACGATGTCGCTCGTGGAGATCACCATCGTCGGCTCGAAGCGGGCGAAGCTGTGGGCGCGATCCGCCGTCGGCTGCGAGCGCAACGCCTCCCGCCCCTGGTGCTCTCGCGCTCGCCACGCTTGCTCGCGCAGCCGCGCCGCCTTATCGACGAGATCGGCCTGGGGGCCCTGCCCAGGTGATGGCGTGGCGGTCGGCCGCGAAGAGCCGTGCTCGGCCGACTGGAGGCGGCGCAGCGCTTTTGAGCTGAGCAGGCTCTGGAGGTGCCGCTTGTCCTGCGCTGGGTCGAAGAGCTCATGCATCACCGTGCGAGAGAGCTGTCGCGAGTTGTAGCAAGGGTTGGAGGCAACCAGCGCCCGCTGCACGGCGTCGGCGAAGCTGTCGGCGTCGGCGTAGCGCTGATCGGGCTTGAAGGCGGTCGCCCGACGCACCAGCTCGTCGACCTCGGGGGGCACGTCGGCCCGATGCATGGAGGGGCGATCTGTGGCGCGACGCACGACCTCGGTGAGGTAGTCCTTTGGGTCTCGGCTGGGCGCGAAGCGCTCGCAGGTCAGAAGCTCGAAGAGCAACACGCCAGCGGCGAAGAGGTCAGCGGAGTGGTCGACGGGCGTGCCGAGCAGCCGCTCCGGCGCGATGTAGCCCGGCTTGCCGAGGACGACCTGGGGCTGGGTGTGGATCAGCTTGCGGTGGCTCTTGGCCAGGCCGAAATCGGCCAGCTTGACGTGACCGTCATAGGAGACCAACACGTTGGCCGGGCTGATATCGCGATGGATCAGCCCCAGGTGAGCGCCATGCTCATCGGTGTGGCGGTGGCAATAGGTCAGCGCCTCGAGCACCTGCAGCACCAGGTAGAGCGCCGCCGGCACGGGCAGAGCGATCTGGCGCCGCCAACAGTGCGTGAGCAGCTTCCCCAGGTCCTGGCCCTCGACCAGCTCCATCGTCAGGTAGTACTCGTCGCGCTCCACCCGACCCACCTCATAGACCGCCACCACGTTGGGGTGGTTCATCGAGATCACCAGCCGCCCCTCATCGCGAAAGCGACCGGCGAAGTCCGGGCGACGGCCCCGGCTGTGGGGCAGGATCGTCTTGAGCGCCGCGAGCTTGCCAAAGCCCTGTGGTGCTCGCGAGACGGCAGCGTAGATTTCCCCCATCCCGCCCGTCGCGATGCGCTCGAGCAAGTAGTAGCGGCCAAAACGTCTGGGTAGAGAATTCACGCGCGACACTTCCAGGTGTTGGATGGATCCGCAATCAAGGTTCATGCCAGCTATCCGAGGCAAACCCATGAACAATTCCATTGTTGTTTCAATGGGTTACAATGCGCCTTGCCCACATGTCGGATACTTCCGCTGAGGTGAAGACTTCCCCACCGTTGGGGTGTGGTGACACATCTTGACAGGCAGGCCCCAGAAGCCTTAGCAAAACAATTGCCTCCCTGAAGCCGAGCACGCAACACAGTGGATTCGCGCTTCTTCGAGGGATTGAAGGAGCTTCATGCGCATCCTAATCGTTGGAGCCGGCGTCGTCGGCAGCAACCTGGCCTCGGAGCTATCCGCCGCCGGACACGTGGTCTCGGTGGTCGACGACGATTCGGCGCTGGTCCACGAGCTCAACGAGCACCTCGACGTTCTGGCGCTCCAGGGCAACGGCGCCCAGCCCAGCGTGCTGCGCCGAGCGGGCATCGAAGAGGCGCAGATGGTCATCGCGGTGACCAACATCGACGAGGTCAACCTCGTCATCTGCATGCTCGCCGCCCGCTTCGGGGTTCGACACAAGATCGCGCGTATTCGCAACGAGGAGTACGCCGGCCCCAACGCGACGCTGAAGCCCGCCGAGCTCGGCATCGACACCATCATCAACCCTGAATACATCCTCACTGGCAAGCTGCTGCACATCCTCGAGACGCCGGGCGCCACGGACTGCGCGCTCTTCGCCGAAGGGCAGATCCAGCTGGTGACCTTCGACATCTGCGACGAGTCGCCGATCGCCGGCATGAAGCTCAAGGACGTGCGAGTGATGGCCGAAGCTTACTCGTTTCTCGTCTGCGCGATCTTCCGTGGCGACAAGGCCCTCGTGCCGCGCGGCGATGATGAGATCCGGGCTGGCGATCACGTGGCCGTGGTCGCCAACGCCGAGACCGTCCCACTGATCCTGCCGCTGATGCAAAAGCAGGTGCAGCGGGCCGAGCGGGTGGTGATCTACGGTGCGGACATGGTGGGCCGCAACGTCGCCGAGACGCTTCAGGAGCGGCTCGAGCGCGTGGTGCTGATCGAGCCGCACCAGCCGCTGGCTGAGCGCGCCGCGAAGACGCTCCTCAAGACGCTCGTGCTCAACGGTAAGGCCACTGATCCAGACGTGCTGCGCGAAGCCGACCTCGAGCATTGCGATTATTTCCTCGCGCTCTCCGACGACGATCAGGCTAACCTCCTCGCGGCGCTGATGGCTCGCCACGCGGGCGCTCACCACACGGCGCTGATCGCCCGCGATCCGCAGGTGATGCCGGTGCTCTCGAGCATCGGCATGGAGGTCGTGCTTAACCCGCGACTCGCCACCGTCGGCGCGATCCTCACGCATATTCGCCGAGGCCAGATCCACGGCGTGACGCGGATCAAAGAGAGCGAGGCCGAGGTGATCGAGTTCGTCGCAGACACCGGCGCGAAGATCACCAAAAAGCCCCTAAAGGAGCTCGAGATGCCCGATGGCTCGCTGGTCGTCGCCGCCCTCCGAGACGACGAGATGATGATCCCCGATGGCAACTTCCTAGTCCGCCCTGGCGAGACCGTGCTGGTCTTCGCCTTGCCGCATGCGATCGAGAGAATCGAGCGCCTCTTCGCCAAGCGCCGGCTCTTTTCCCGGGGCTGAGCCCGAGGACCTCTGATGCACTACCGCTCGGTGCTCTACATCCTAGGCAACCTGCTGCTGCTGCTCGGCGCAGCGCTGCTGCTGCCGTTGGTCACAGCGCTGCTGATCCACGACAACATCCCCCTCGAGCGCTATGAGGTCCTCGCCTTCGGCGGCGCGATCGCCGCGGCGGCGATCATCGGCCTCACGATGCGCTCGCTCTTCGACACCGACCTCTCCAAGCTGGCTCATCGCGAGGGCGCAGCGATCGTGACCTTCTCGTGGATCCTCTTTTCGGCGATCGGGGCGCTGCCCTACGTGATCACCGGCGCGGCAGGCTTCACCGACGCCTACTTCGAGACGATGAGCGGCTTCACCACCACCGGCGCGACGATCTTCACCAACGTCGAGGTGCTACCAAGCGGCCTCCAGCTTTGGCGTCACCAGACTCAGTGGATGGGCGGCATGGGCATCGTCGTGCTCTCGGTAGCCGTCCTGCCGATGCTCGGCGCTGGTGGCTACCGCCTCTTCAAGGCCGAGGCCCCCGGGGGCAGCACCTTCGAGCGCAACATGCCGCGGATCAAGGACACGGCGAAGGTGCTGTGGATGCTCTACCTCGGGATGTCGATCGTCGAGAGCGTGCTGCTCTGGATCGGCGGGATGACCGTCTACGAGTCGATCTGTCACGCCTTCACGACGATGAGCACCGGCGGCTTCTCGACCAAAGCGGCGAGCGTGGCGGCGTGGCCCTCACCCTTCATCCAATGGGTGATCATCGGCTTCATGTTCCTCGCTGGCGTCAACTTCGACATGTTCCAGCTGCTGATCGCCGGGCCTCGCGAGGAGATCCTCAAGAACGTTGAGTTTCGAGTCTACATCACCATCGCGTTGCTGATCGGCGGGCTGAGCTTCGTGATCCTCTGGCAGGCCAACGCCGTACAAGGAGGCGTGGAGGCCACCGCGCGAGGCGCCTTCTTCTCCGCCGTCTCGATCTCCACCACCACCGGCTACGGCACAGAGGACTTCGACAAATGGCCTAATATCCTCCGCTTGACGCTCTTTTTGTTGATGTTCATGGGTGGCTGCACGGGCTCTACAGCTGGCGGCATGAAGGTCGCCCGGATGCTGATCTACGTAAAATCGGCGCTGGCCGAACTACGGCGCACGGTCAACCCCAAGGCCATCACCCTGGTGCGCGTCGGCGACCGTACGGTGGATCGGGCCGTCGTCTCGAACATCCAAGCCTTCATCCTGATGTGGCTGACCGTGATGACGGTCGCCACGATCATTCTCACCGCGCTGGGCGTCGATCTACTGAGCGCGATCACCGGCACCGTCGCATGCCTAGGCAACATCGGTCCCGGCCTTGGCTCAGTCGGGCCAACGCAGAACTTTGCGCACGTCCCGCTCTTGGGCAAATGGGTGCTCGTCTTCTGCCAGCTCCTCGGCCGCCTGGAGATCTACAGCGTGCTGGTGCTCGTGCTCAAGCGTAGCTGGGTTCGCTAGGTACAGCTCCCTATAATGTATGGCTTACGATAATAACGTAAGCGATCGCTGGTCCTAGAGCGCTGATCAACTTACCGGACCGAGCTGCGCTAAGGATGCGGAATCACGGCGTAGGAGCGAGAAGGGCGCCTGCTGGTAGCAAGCAACCGAC
>PDPC01000070.1 GCA_002747355.1 Pseudomonadota bacterium
TCGAAAAAAAATCTGCCGCTACGCCTGATGTAGCACCTGCAACGCGGCCTGTAGCGCCTCCGGGTTGAGCCATGTCGGCTCGCGAACACCTGACCCGGAGGTTCACATGAAGCCCCAAGAAGAGACCGAGTGGCGCTGCCGTAAGTGCGGCGCACTCCTCGGCAAGAGGCGCGCCGGCCGCGTCCACGTCAAGCACAAGCGCGCCCAATTCGTGGTCCGCGGCCACGTGATGGCCGTCTGCCCGCGCTGCGCCGAGCTCAATGAGACCGACTCCGCTCCGCCCCCGCCGGCGGAGCAGCCGAGGCCGGCGGCGTAGGCCGCCACCCACTGGAGAACACGAACCCAACAACGAACAACCCGACCGCGACCCGAGGCCCGAGAGGTCCGCCAGCGCCGAAGAAAGCCCCCGCAGGGGCGGCGCCCGCAGGTCCGGCACTTCGCCGGAGACCTCTCATGCGCCTGGAAACCGTACGACACGCGCTCGCACAACAGCTTCGCTCTCACGACACCCACCACACCGTCCTCGCCGGCCGCGACCGCCACGCCGCGCTCGCCGAGTTCGACACCCCGGACGCGGCCATCGCCTTCCTCAACCGTCACGGCCCCGACGGCTGCCAGGCCCGCAGCGCCGTCACGGCGGCGATGATCGCCGAGGCCCAGCGCGGCGAGGGCTCGACCTGGTCGGCCCTGTTGATGCTGGCCTACTTCCCGGGCCTGCTGCGCATCCGCGCCACCATGAAGCCCTCGGCCGGGCTGCGCTGCGACGAGCTCAACGCGCTCCTCATCGAGTGCTTCCTGGAGACCGTCAGCACGCTGCCGCTCGCCACCCAGGGCCGCCTCGCGGTGGTGAACCTCATCCTCAGCACCCGCAAGAGCGCCTGGCAGTACCTCGCCCGCGAGACCGCCCGCGCGGACCGGGAGGAGCCGCTCCCCGACGTCGCCGACGACCTGCTCGGCGGCAACTACCCGTCGCCCGAGCGCCTCGCGCTGGCCCGTGAGGCCGACCGGATCCTGCAGCCCGAACGCATCCGCGACTGGGTCGAGGATCTGCTGCGCGACGAGACCGAGGACGACCTGCTGCTGGTCCTCGGCACCCACGCCACGGGCAAGCCGCTCATCGACTGGGTGCGCGAGCAGAACCCCCACCTCGATGGCGACGAGCTGGTGCGCGAGTACGGCCGGCTGCGGCGTCGCCGGTCCCGGCTGCTCCAGCGGCTGCGGGATCGGCTGGCCGACTCGCCGCTGTCCCAGGCGTCGTTCCGCGCGGCTCTCCTCCTACGTGACCGCGACCTCTGTCGCCTGCACCCGGAGGGCCACGCATGACCGCCAACGCCAGCATCCGCAGCGCCTTCCACGAGCTGACCATGACGTTGCTCGGCCTCTTCGAGGTCTACGACGCCAAGCCCGAGCTCGTGGAGCACACAGCCGAAGAGATCGAGTCGATCCTCCGCCGCCACATCGGCGCGCCCCCCTATGGCGGAGCACCGGGCCCGCCTGGCGCGAAGGGAAAGCTCGCCCTGGAGCGCCTCCTCGATGAGCTCGAGGCCGCGCCCGAGACCGCCGACAGCGCGCACTGACCACAACCCATCGGGCTGAAGGAGCCCTTCGAACCCCAAGGAGAACACATGACCACGAACGCCTGGGACACCGCGTCCCGACTCGCCGACAAGCACGCCAACCAGGGCGGCATCTTCGTCCGGCTCACCAGCAACGGCGACAAGATCGTCGGGGCCTTCTGCGGCGAGCCCTTCGCCCGCGAGGTCGTCTGGACCGGTGAGCGCTACGAAACCTACGACCCGTCCGTCCACACCGACAAGCGCCCGAGCCTCCGCGTGATGCTCAACTTCTTCGCCCCCGCCGAGGGCGACATGAAGGTCATCGAGGGTGGCACGGTCTGGTTCAAGGACGTGCTCAAGGTCCGCGACAAGTACGGCCTCGACAAGTGGCTCTTCGAGATCGAGCGCCACGGCGAGGCCGGCGATCCGAAGACCACCTACAGCATCCTCCCCGAGGAGAAGCTCGACGACGAGCTGCGCGGTCAGATCGCCGACGCCGAGCTGCACGACCTCGCCGCGCTGTCGAGCGGCGACGCCAACGCGGACAAGGGGGGCGACAAGCCGGCGAGCAAGCCGAGCAGCGGCGGCCCCATCGATCCCCGCGACGCGAGCCAGCTCGTGGGGCGCCTCAAGCAGCTGCCACGCTCCGACGTCGACGCCTTCCTCGCCGAGTTCGGCGTCAAGCGGGTCCGCGACCTGAAGGCGAGCGACGTGGCCAAGGCCAAGCAGGCCCTCGACCGGCTCGAGGCCGCCATGCGCGCCGCGGACGACGAGGACGACTCCATCGACCCCTTCGCGTGAGCCAGGAGGTGCCGCATGGTGCGCGCCATCGTCGACAGCGTGATCCGCCTCGCTGAGGCGGACCTGCCCCCGAGGTCGCTCGCGACCCTCCACCGGGCGCTATCGTTCCCGACCACGGCTTTCGACCGAAGGGAGAAAACGGGGCGCGAGCGCGCAGCGCGAGTCCGAAGGACGGAACTCGCGAAGCGAGGCCGCAACCCCGAGTTCGTCATGCGGCAGCGCATGGGCCGGTGGACGGGCGCGACGCCCGAGGAGATCTGCCTCATCAGTCGCGAAGAGGGGCGCGACGGCCAGGGGCGGCTCGTGTTCCCCCGGGGCGCCGTCGGCACGCTGCGTGCCGCGGTCGCCTCGGCGGGGGCGGAGCTCGCGTTCGATGACCGGCGCGTGCGCACGAGGCCCTCGAGCTGCCGCTGTCCTTCACCCTGCGCGACTATCAGGAGGAGGCCGTCGTCGCCCTGGTCCGACACACCCAGGGCACGGCGGTCCTCCCCTGCGGGGCGGGCAAGACCGTCATCGGGGCGGGTGCCATCGCTCGCTGCGGTCAGCCCGCGCTGGTGCTCGTTCACACCCACGACCTGCTCGAGCAGTGGCGCGACACGCTCCGCGCCGCCCTCGAGGTGGAGCCCGGCGTGATCGCCGACGGGAAGATCGCGCCCGCCGAGGTCACCGTCGCCACGGTCCAGACCCTCGCCAACCTGATCCCGCGTGACCTGGCCGCGGTCGGAGAGCGCTTCGGCTGCGTCATCGTCGACGAGTGCCATCACGTCCCGGCGACCACCTTCCGCGAGGTCGTCGGCGCGCTCCCAGCGGTCTACCGCTTCGGCCTGACCGCGACGCCGGAGCGCAGCGACGGGCTCACGCCGATGCTGCGCTTCGCCCTCGGCGAGCCTGTGTTCTCCATCGAGCACGGCCGCCTGGTCGACGCCGGCCACCTGGTCGTGCCCGAGGTCGTGGCGGTCCACACCGACGTCAACGTCCCCGCCGACAGCCACAGCGAGCTCGTCTCGCGCCTGGTCCGGCACCACGGCCGCAACACCCAGCTACTCGACCTCGCCACCGAGAGCACCTTCGGCGGCAAGGCGACGCTGGTGCTCTCCGGACGCGTCGATCACTGCGAGCACCTCGCCGCGAAGCTCTGCGAAGACGACGTCGCCGCGGCGGCGCTCACCGGCCGCACACCGAAGGCCAAGCGCAGCGCCATCCTCGACGCCTTCCGTGAAGGCGAACTCGCCGTGGTCTGCGCCACCTCGCTCGCCGACGAGGGGCTCGACGTCTCCCGCCTCGAGCGCCTGATCCTCGCCACGCCGGCCCGGGCCGAGGGGCGCACCATCCAGCGCCTCGGTCGGCTCATGCGCCCGCACCCCGGCAAGGACACGCCCATCCTCTACGACCTCGTCGACGACCACCCGATGGCGCGCCGCCAGTACGCCGCCCGGCGTCGGGCGTACCGCAAGGTCCTGGGGAGTCTTGAGGCTTGCGACTTGAGGCTTGAGGGCTGCGTGAGCGCGAACTCAAAACTCAAGCCCAGGTCTCAAGTCGCGGACCGGAGGTCCGCCCATGAACAACTTCCGCGCCGTCGTCGACGCCGTCCGCGACCGCACCGATCTGGTGAGCCTCGTCGGGCGCGACGTCGAGCTGCACCAGGCCGGCTCGGTGCTCAAGGGCAGCTCGCCGTTCCGCAACGACGCCGACCCGTCCTTCGTGGTGTGGCCGCACAGCCAGACCTGGCGCGACTTCTCGGGCGCCTCGGACGACGGCGGCGACTGCCTCGACTACGTGATGGCGCGCGACGGCGTGGGCTTCTGGGAGGCGCTGCACACCATCGCCGACGAGGCCGGCGTCGACGTGCCCGGGCGCGAGGACGACCGGCTCCGCGACGAGCTCGACAAGCTCTCGGAGCGCCGCCGCCTCGAGCGGCTGCTCACCGAGGCGGCCCGCTACTACCACCAGGTGCTGCCCTCGAAGCTCCGCGGGTCCTGGTACAAGGGCCGCTACGGCTTCACCGACGAGACGGTCGACAAGCTCCTGCTCGGCTGGGCGGACGGGCACCTCTACGAGCACCTCGTCCGCTGACGCCTCGAAGCGCGAGGTCAGCGGCCGGCTGCGCGAGGTGCTGCCGCTCATCCGCTCCGCCGACCCTGTGCTGCGCGACGGCTACACCGACCTCATCAAGAGCCGCTTCAAGCTGCGCGCGCAGACCGTGCGCCAGCTCCTGCGAGAGACCGATCGCCCGCGGAAGACGACGGCTTTCGGCCGAAGGCCGAAAACGGCGCGCGAGCGAAGCGAGTCCGAAGGATGGCACTCCGAAGGAGGCCACAACACGGACGACGAAGACTACGCGCCCGGCGTCGGCCTCAAGGGCGAGGTCCTCGAGGACACCGACCACTACTACATCCTCGGCCGGCGCGGAGAGCCCGTCACCATCTCGAGCTTCCAGATCGAGCCCGTGCGGCGCGTGGCCACCGACGCCGGCGACATCATCGACGCCGACGTCACCACCACCGGCGGCCGGGTCTACCGCGGCGTCCGCTTCCCCCGCGAGGCGTGGCACAGCAAGCGCCACCTGCTGCGGGTGCTCAAGTCGGCCGACATGCTCTGGACCGGCTCTGACGACAACGTCCAGGGCGTGCTCAAGCTCGTGGCCGAGCGGGACGTGCCCGCGATGCGCGGCATCATGAACCTCGGCTACGCCGAGATCGGCGGCGAGCCCATCTGGGTCGTGCCCGAGAGCGTGGTCGGCCCCGAGGGCGCCGCGCTGCCCGACGACGTGCTCTTCGTCGACTCCGGCGACGCCCTCCACAAGCGCCTGCGCCGGCTCGATCCGATCGACCCCGCAGTGGAAGCGGCGACCGCCGCGCTGGTTCTGCCGAAGCTCCTTGAGCTGAACACGCCCGAGGTCATCCTGCCCATCCTCGGATGGTTCTTCGCCGCGCCGCTCAAGCCCCGCATCCACAAGGCCCTCGGCCACTTCCCGATCCTCTGCGTGTGGGGCACCCAGGGCTCGGGCAAGAGCTCCATCGTGATGGAGGTGTTCTGGCCGCTCATGGGCATCCGCTCGGCCGAGCCCTTCAGCGCCACCGAGACCGAGTTCGCGCTGCTCAAGCTGCTCTCGTCGACCAACTCCGTCCCTGTGTTCATCGACGAGTACAAGCCCTTCGACATGCCGCGCTACCGCCGGAACACGCTGCACCGCTACATGCGCCGGCTCTACACGGGCGAGGTCGAGAGCCGCGGCCGCGCCGACCAGACGGTGGTCAGCTACCGCCTGCACGCGCCGCTCTGCCTCGCCGGCGAGACGCGCCCCATCGAGTCGGCGCTGGTCGAGCGCATCGTCACGTCGAACCCGAGCAAGGACACGCTGCCGGACCGACCTGAGATGGTGCGCGCCTTCCAGAAGCTCAAGACCGTCGACCTCGGCCTGCTCAACCGCGGCATCCTCCGCCACCTGCTCGCCCGCGACACCACGGCCGACCTCGCCGTGGCCACGCGCGTGGTCGAGGGCACCCTCGCCGGGCGCGAGGTGCCGCTGCGCATCAAGGACAACCTCATCGCCACCGTGTCCGGGCTGCTCCACTTCGAGGGCTACGCCGGCAGCCTGGGCGTGCGGCTCCCCGAGCTCGACGTCGCGGCGCTGGTGGCGGCGCAGTGCGACGACCTCCTCGAGAGCGGCGGCCGCACGGTGAAGACGGGGCTCGACTACTTCCTCGAGATCCTGTCGAGCCTCGCCGTCAGCGGCGGCATCCAGCACAACCGGCAGTACACCTACTCGAGCGGGCAGCTCGCGCTGCACGTCGCCTCGTGCCACGCGGCCTACGCCGAGCATTGCCGGCGCATCGGCTACGAGGGCGAGGTCCTCGACAAGAAGGCCCTCGTCCGCCAGCTGCAGGAGAACCACCGCCGCGGCGGCTACGTCACCGAGGTCAGCCGCGCGACGACCTTCGGCACCCGCGGCGACAAGCGTCGGGCGGCCTTCATCGACCTCGAGGCGGTCAAGAGGCTGCTCGACGTCGATGACTTCCCCCAGGACGAGCCCAGCAGCGCGGGCGGGTACGGCGGGGGCTGGCATGACGACTGATCTGCCGGCAGTGCACCGCGTCTCAAATGCCTGTTTTGCTTCTGGAATCAGCTTGATGGGTTCACGGAAGGAAGCGTGTATGCCGACAGCCGAGCACGACGGCTCGGCGCCACGACAACCATCACCATGGAGGACCGCATGAGCCGATCGACCGTCGAGCAAGCGCGTCCCGCCTTTGCTATGGCGCAGCAGCGGCTGCGCGAGCGCCTGGCCGAGATCCAGGCGATGCCGGTGAGCGAGCTGCAGGACCTGTACTACGACCTGCACGGCCGCGCGACGCGCGCCCGCAACCGGCCCTGGCTGATCAAGCGCCTGAGCTACAGGACGCAGGAGCTGATGACCGGCCTCAGCCTGAGCGCCGAGGCCGAGCAGCGCATCGCCGACCTCGGCGAGGACGAGCCGGTGCGGCTGCGCGAGGAGGGGGACTCGCCGCCGCTGCCCGAGCCGGCCGCCAAGCCCCGCGACCCGCGACTGCCCCCGGTGGGCACCGTCATCCGCCGCGCCCACAGGGGCGAGGTCCACGAGATCACCGTGCTCAACGACGGCTTCGAGTACGAGGGCCGCCACTACACGAGCCTCTCCACCATCGCCCGCGAGGTCACCGGCACCAGCTGGAACGGCTTCCTCTGGGCCGGGCTGACCAAGCGGAAGAAGCGCAAGCGCGGCGATGCTGGGGAGGACGGATGAACGAACCCCCGAACAACGTCGCGCCGAAGGTCCGCTGCGCGATCTACACGCGGAAGTCGACGAGCGAGGGCCTCGACTCCGACTTCAACACCCTCGACGCCCAGCGCGAGGCGGCCGAGTACTTCATCCGCGCCATGGCCGGCGAGGGCTGGGAGGCGCTGCCGCAGCGCTACGACGACGGCGGCTTCACCGGCGCCAACACCGACCGGCCCGCGCTGAAGCGCCTGCTCGCCGACATCGAGGCGGGCGAGGTCGACTGCGTGGTGGTCTACAAGGTCGACCGCCTGAGCCGCAGTCTGATGGACTTCGCGAAGCTGCTCGCGCTCTTCGACCAGAAGGACGTCACGTTCGTCTCGACCACGCAGAACTTCAACACGACGAACTCGATGGGGCGGCTCACGCTCAACATCCTGCTCTCCTTCGCGCAGTTCGAACGCGAGATGATCGCCGAGCGCACCCGCGACAAGATGGCCGCCGCCCGCAAGCGCGGGAAGTGGCTCGGCTCGCGGCCGCCCTACGGCTACCTCGGCGAC
>PDPC01000071.1 GCA_002747355.1 Pseudomonadota bacterium
CTGCCGAGAAGCTGGCGTTGCTGAATGAAGCCGACCAGCTCGACGAGGCCGAGCTTGGGGTGTTCTTGCGACGCAAGGGCCTTCACGAGGCCGACCTGAGCAGTGGCGAGAGGCTGCGCTTGCCGGGCTGGATAGCCGGAAGCGGCGCAGCACGGTGTCGGCCGAGGCAGGGCAAGATCCCATGTCATCGCCGGCAGCGCTCCGGGAGAGGATGAGCGGGTCTGGCGCTACAAAGCGGGTGTCTGGAGCAAGACGACCAGCTGGAGCACGCCATGAGCGCCGCACCCCGCCGCCTGGCTTAGTGTCTCGGGGCCCTCGCGACCTTGAGCTGCGTGGTCTGGCTCTGCGCCTGCACCTGTGGGACCCCGGGCGCCCCCGATGTCGCTCCGCTCGATCTGGTGCCCCGCGACAGCAGCGTGGATCGCGGCGTGGATCGCGGCGTCGACCTCCCGCCCCAGCTCGACGCGGCTCCGCTCGTGGACCTGCCTGCCCGCGACTTCCCCCCGCTGCCGCCCTGCGGCGGCTCGCGCACCCTCAAACCGACGCCCATCACGCCCTACGCAGGGAAAGCCTGCGGAGCGCACTGCAAGCAGATCACCTTCGGCAAGTGGGTGGAGATCGACTACGACGTGCGGGGCGACCTCTTGGTCTACCCCAGCCTGACCAACGGCTATCATCTGCACCTGCTGCGCCTCGACACGTTGAAAGAGGTCCGGCTGCGCGAATACACCCGCCCGGCGCGGACCTGCACCACGGCCGGCACCGACGGCACCCACGTCGTCTACAGCTGCCTGCTCTACAGCGAGCCCGTAACAGGCGGCCATCCGACTATGCGCCTGGCGGTGTCCACGGTAGACCTGACGACGTGGCAAGAGACGGACCTCTATTGTCGCGACGTGCCACAAGCGCAGAAGCCGTGCCGCGCAGGTCGGATGGGCCTCCTAGGCGAAACCATCGGGCTGTCTTGGAACCCTGGCGTCTGCAAGAACGTCGTTTACACCTTGCCCCTGGCCGGGGGCACTCTCAGTCAGGTGAGCAGCATGAATGCGTCGTGGCTCTCCATGGAGGGCCAGGCGATGGTCTGGTCCGGGGCGCCCAGCGGCAAGGTCCAGGTGGTGCTCCACATGCTCGGCAGCGGTACAGCGCCCAAGGCCATCAGGCCCAACAGCTTGGCCCAGTTTCAGCCACGGACCGACGGCAAGCAGGTGGTCTGGATCGAGGGGGCTGACTGCCTCGGCCCCGTGCAAAAGGATGTGTTCCACTATGACATCGCGACCAAGAAGGTGACCCAGATCACCAACTCCTCCTCTGCCGAGTTTCTCCCTGACGTCGATGGCGACTGGATCGTCTGGGAAGACTGGCGCAACACCCCCGGCGGTGATCCCGCGATCAACAAGGCCAACTCCGACATCTACGCCTATAACATCAAGACAAAGAAAGAGTACCAGCTCACCAACCTCCCCGCGCGAGAGCTGACCCCGCGGATCGACAACGGGCGCGTCTTCTTTCAGATGCTCGACGACAAGGGCGCAGAGAACATGTTCATGATCGACCTCGCCGCCTTCCTCGCCGCCCGCAGCAAGGGCCACCCGTAGCCTTTCGCGCCTGCTGCGCAGCTGGTGGTCCCTTTCGCTCACGCCATCCCCAACACGACCAACAAAGGGGTGGCAGGAGACGTGACCGACGGCCAAAGGGGTGGCAGAGTCGTGACCGACAGCCTCAGCCTGCGCGCTCGAGAGCCCCCCACACATGAGACAGCAGCCTTACGGGTGATCGTGCGGAGAGGAGCGAACTTGCCTGGCGGCGTAGAATCCGCTATGCGTCGGCCAGCCGAGATGGTGGTGGGTGCATGCGTCACAGTCGGGCGAGCCCATCGCTGCTAGACCATCCATCGAGCCGAACCCAGCCCCGCGAAGAGCGCCACGAGAGGCCCCATGTCGCGTTTCGCCAGCCACCTTCAGCGTTCACGTGCCCGGGGCGAGCAACCCAAGCACAGCTCCCCCCAAGACCGTGAACGTCCGCAGCTGCGCTTGGTGCGACGGGGGGGCGCGCCTCCCCGGCTGCGCCTCTTGCAGAGCGGCGAAGAGGCCTTCCGCGAGATCCTGGAGCGCGTCGACCGGGCTCGCGAGCGCGTCGAGATCCGCGCCTTCGTCTGGCGCGACGACGAGACGGGCAACATGCTCGCCAGCGCGCTGCTGCGGGCGGCCAACCGCGGAGTCAAGATCACCATCCGCAAGGACCGCAAGGGCGCCAACTACGAGTACTACGCCGGCACCCACCAGAGCTTCTTCCACAAGCAGATCGACCTCACCCAGCGCCTCCAGACGTACTTCCTCCACGCGACCTATCCCAAGCCGCGGGGCTCGTTCCGTCAGCGCCCCAACGTGCTGGCCCAGGCGTTGCTGGCCCATGAGAACGTCGAGATCAGCTGCGATCGCAGGCTCCACGACCACTCCAAGCTCTACATTTTCGATGAGCGCTCCGTTGTGCTCGGCGGGATGGGCGTCGGCGACGATCACCGCAAAGAGTGGATCGACGTGATGGTCGCGTTAGACAGCCCCGAGCTGGTCGCGCGGCTGCGAGGGCGACTGAGCGGCGAGCTGCCCTTCGACGCGAGCCGCCGCGTCGATTTTCTGGTGCACAACCTCGACCAGCCCGCCTCCCGGGGCTGCCCGCTGCTCGGGCAGCGGCTGGCGCTGATCGACTCGGCGCGCCGCTCGATCACCGTGGCGATGGCCTACCTCGGCGACGCTCGCTTTGGCCACGCCCTGGCCCGCGCCGCGCGCCGGGGCGTGCCGATCACGCTGCTCACCTCGGCGATGTCCGATTTCCTCGGCGCGATCAACCGGGCGAGCTGCGACAAGCTGCTCCTCGCCGTGGGCAACGAGCGCGTCCGCGTCGCGATGCTGCCCGCGCCGATGGTCCACGCCAAGATCATGGTCATCGACAGCCTGATCGCCGACGTCGGCTCGGCGAACTTCACGCCGCTGTCTCACGGGACCTACAGCGAGGTCGATCTCTTCGTCCGCGACGCCAGCTTCGCCGCGCAGCTGGAGTCGCTGGTGCATCGCGTCGCCGCGCGCAGTGAGCAGATGCTCGGTCGCGTCCGCCGCAACTGGCTGTACGAGTGGGTCGAGCGGGCGATCGTCGCTGGCCAGTCCTTCCACGGCTTCTAGAGCGCTGATCAGCTTACCGGACCGAGCTGCGCGAAGGATGCGGAATCACGGCGTAGGAGCGAGGAGGGCGCCTGCTGGTCGCAAGCAACCGACGAGCGACAACCGCTGTGATGTCGCAGACCAGCGCGGCGATGGGAGGTAAGTTGGTCTGCGCTCTAGAGCGCTGATCAGCTTACCGGACCGAGCTGCGCTTGCGCGTCAGGCGCGCGATCTAAGTGCGATCCCGCTCGCTACCTGGCCCAGGACGGCGTCTGGAGCGTCGTTTTCTTCTTCCGCTTCTTGGGCCGTTTGCGCCATCGTTGTTTCTTCTTCTTCTTCTTCTTCTTGACGAGGACCTTCGCGCCCTTCGCTGGCGGGGTCTTGCGGGCGGGCTTGGTGGGCGCGACGTTGGGCTTCATGGCGGCCTTCTTCGCCCCGGCGTCCGGGCTGGAGGCTTTCGCGCCGGCGTCAACGCCTGCTTTGGCGGTGAGCTTGAGGCTCTCTTCGACCTTTTGGGTCGTGTCGAAGCGCGACGAAGAGATGCTGAGGAAGCTGGTCTGGTGGCCCTCGGCGAGCACCTTGAAGTAGTGGCGCTTGGGCTCCACGCCGACGAGCTCGGCCTTCCCTTTCCCCACAAGCAGCCAGACCGAGGCCGACGGGGGCTCGGTCGCGACGGTGAGCTCGACGGTCTTGCCGCCGGGGCTGGTGGGCGTGGGGAGGTTGCTCGGCATCGCCCTTTTTTGCCCAGCGCCCCGCGGTGGGAGGCTCAGCGCGACCGTTCTTTCGGTGAGCTTCCCTGGCTCGATCAGCTGATGAACCGTGCCGTAGCCCTCGCGCTCGGCCCGCAGCAGGTAGGTCTTCGCCGTGTCGAAGCGACGCGTCACCGGGCTGTCGCCGACATGAAGGAAGATCAGCGCCTGCGCTGGATCCGCGGTGATCGTGATCGCCCCCTTCTGTTTCGTCGGCGGGTCTTTCTTGCCCGCGCCGCTGCCCTTGCCGATGTCGCCGAGCGCGAGCAGCTCGCCGCCAGCCTGTTTGGGCTTGCCGCCCAGCCAGCTGGTCTTTTTGTAGATCACGAAGAAGCCGGCCGCGCCGACGAGCAGCAGGATCACCAGCCAGCCGATCATCGTCGGCTTGATGTTGCGCGGCGCCTCTGGCGAGGGTTCGTCGTCGAGCCCTTGCACCAGCAGGTTCATCGTCGAGGAGAAGACCCCCGAGGTGCGCCTCCGGCTGCGCCCCTTGCCAAGAGACGACGGCGTCGCGCCCGCTGGGAGCGGCGCGTCGAGGGGATCGCTCGCCGAAGGAGGCACGTCGAGCACCGAGCCGCCGCCGCCGAGGCGGCCGATGTCGGGCTGCTCGATCGCGTTCTCGGCGCCCGTGTCGCCGCCGGGGGCGACGAGCAGCGCCATCACCGACTCGTCGCTGCGTGGGCCGCGTCTCTTGGTCGGCGCGAGCAGCACCTGTGGGTCTTGGGCTGGATCCGGGCGATCGCTGCCATCGGCCGGCTTGTCTGTTGGCCCGCCCCCTCGCGCCAGAGACGCGGGCGCCTCGCCGGCGGGCTCGGTGCGGCGGCTGGCGTTGATCATCTCGTCGGGCGTGTCGTGCCGCTTGGTCGCCTCGAGGGAGCTCTCGCCGCCGCTCATCGCCGCTAGCAGGGCGGCCTCTTTGCCCCTGCGCTCGCGCCCTTGCCCCTCGGAGGGCTGCGGTCCGGTCAGGGGGGCGAAGAGGTCGGCTGGCTCGGAGAGCGGCCGTGGTCCCGTGTTGAGCTGGCCGCCGTTCGGCCCGTTAACCGACGAGAGCGCTCGAGCGAAGGCGTTTATCGAGTCGTCGAGCTTGGGCTCGCGTGGCCTCGTGGCCTTGATCTTCAGCTCTGGCACCTCGAGGCGCGGCGGCGCTGGTCTCGGCGCGGCGAGCATGGTCGGCGCGTCCTCGAACTCCGTGGCGGGGAGGTCGCCGAGGGCTGGAGAGGGCGCGCCATCGGAGCGCGGGCGCGCGATCGGCGCGCTGACGCGGGTGGGCTCCTCCTCGTCGTCGAGGGCCGGCAGGGTGAGCGTCTTGCCCTTCTTCGCCACGCCCGGCGCCGTGGTCTGCACGGCCTCGCGCTTGCCCTCGCTGGCGAGCTGCTCGTGGTAGCGCTGCTCGAGGTCGTCGCGCACCGCGTAGGAGCGGGTCGCGTCGGCCACCGCGCGGGCCGCGATGGTGACGTCGTCGTCGTCGTCGATCACCGAGGTGTCGGCGGAGTCGAACCCGGGCTCAGGGCTCCTGGAGGCGACGTTGGCGGGGGGCGGCTTACCCTCCACGAGGGTCTCCTCGGCTTGGGGTGTGTCGTCTTTGGGGAAGAGCTCTCCCATGTAGTCGGCGAGCGTCGCGTTCGTCGCGCCGGCGCCGATGGAGAAGAGCAGCCGCGAGAGCGCCAGCTGAAGCTCGTTGGCGTCCTGGAAGCGGTCGTCGGGAGACTTGGCCAACGCTTGCAGCACGACAGGGTCGAGCTCCACCGGCACGGCGGGTGAGATCATCGAGGGCAGCGTGACGATCGCCTCTTTGATGCGGTCGATCACGTTGGCGTCGGAGCCGTCGAAGAGCCGCCGACCGGTGAGCATCTCGTGGAGCAGGATCCCCGTGCTGAAGATATCCGTGCGGGGGTCGACCTCTTGCCCCTTCACCTGCTCGGGCGACATGTAGCCGTGGGAGCCCTTGATCACCCCCACCGCCGTCACGCCGAGCTTGTCTTTGGCCTTGGCGATGCCAAAGTCGGTGATCTTGATCTCGCCAGCGCGGGTTACCAGCACGTTGCCCGGGCTGAGGTCGCGATGCACGACGCCGAGGGGCTGCCCCTCGTCATCCGATCGGCGGTGGGCGTAGTCGAGGCCCTTGCAGACCTCGATCGCGATGAAGATCGCGTGCTCGACCGATATCGGCATCCCGCGGCTCTTGGCCGCCTCGAAGATCTCGCCGAGGTTCTTGCCGTCGACGTACTCCATCGCGATGAAATAGATGCCGTCGATGCGCCCCAGCTCGTAGACTGGGATGATGTTGCCGTGGCTCAGCGAGACCGAGATCTTAGCCTCGTCGATGAACATCTTGATGAACTCGGCGTTGCGGGCGTACTGGGGCAAGATCTGCTTGACCACCATCGCCTTCTCGAAGCCGCTGACGCCGTAGAGCGTGGCCTTGTAGATCTCGGCCATGCCGCCGATGGCGACGCGCTCGGTCAGGTAGTACTTGCCGAATTGCTGAGGCTTGAACATAGACTCTCGAGGTCGGTGCTCGCCGGCTCGTCTGTGGTCCGGTGCGCGTCTTTTCAGCTTGACCCGAGTGTGCCTAGATTGCTAGTTTTGTCAACGAATAAGCGGTATTCCGCGCTCCTGTGGATCCATCAGGCCGTCTTTTGTGGATCCAGCAGGCCGTCTCCTGGCTGGCTCCACTCGCGTCCTCTGGGCTCCCCTCCGGTCGCCGTATCACCCGTATGGCCGCATCACCCGTATGGCCGTATCACCCGTATGGCTCATGTCCTTCGGCTACGACAGCGGCGCGGCAGCGCAGCACCCGGCTCGGTCCCGAATGGGGAGGGGGGCTCTTGATAGGGAAGAGGGCGCAGCCTCTAGGAGGTAGGTGGGCTATGCCGTGTGGCGCTCGATGAGCTTCGAGCAGCAGATCGAGCTCTCCCTGATCGGTCCCTTCGGGATCGGCTTCGCGGCGCTCTGGGGCGCGCTCTGGGGCAGCTTCTTCAACGTCGTGATCTGTCGCGTCCCGGCGGGCGAGTCGCTGGTCAAGCCCCCCTCGCATTGCCGCGTCTGCGGCGAGGCCGTGCGCTGGTACGACAATATCCCCATCCTCTCTTACCTCTTGCTGCGCGGCCGCTGTCGCCATTGCGGCGCCGGCTACTCGATCCGCTACATGCTCGTCGAGCTGCTCGTCGCCGCCCTCGCGGTGGTGATGCATCAGGTCTTCGTGGTGCACGGCGCGGGCGAGATCGGCCTCCGCGCTGGGCAGCTGGTGATCACCTCGCTCTTTTCGGGGTTGTTGGTCGCGATCTCGTTGATCGACTACGACACCCGGCTGATCCCCAACGTGATCACCTACCCCGCGATCCCCATCTGCGCGCTGCTCTCGGTGTTCATGCAGCTGCCCCACCTCTGGGATGGCCCGGTTGGCGCGGTGGGGGGCTACGCGCTGATCTGGCTGATCGCCGAGGGCTACTACCGACTGCGTAAGCGCGAAGGGATGGGCCTGGGAGACGCCAAGCTGATGGCGATGATCGGCGGGCTGCTCGGCTGGCAGGTGCTCTACCCGGTGCTCTTGCTCTCCTCGTTGCAGGGCGTGATGATCGCGATCCCGCTGCTCCTGCTGCGACCGCGTGGCGAGGGCGACGCGCGCGAGAGAGGCGACGATCGCGAGGGCGACGATCGCGAGGGCGACGATCGCGAGGGCGACGATCGCGAGGGCGACGATCGCGAGGGCGACGATCGCGAGGGCGACGAT
>PDPC01000072.1 GCA_002747355.1 Pseudomonadota bacterium
CAGCTGGTCAGTCTCTTCCCAACGCGAGCGGTCGATGCGGAACTCGGGCCCTTTTTTGCGACGGCGCACACGAGCGCGCGTCGCCGTGGGCCTGGCGCTCGTTTTCGCTGGCTTCGCCGCAGCTGCCGTCGGCGCGGCTGTGGCGGGTTTGGGCTTCGCTGCCGAGCCGACGGCGGGGCAAGCAAGGACCGCGAGCGCTGCGATGAACGGCAACGCACGCAGAGGGGGGGCTGACTCGCGGAGCATGAGGCCTCTTCTTCGCATCGTTAGGGGCTCTGTGGTGGCTGCTTGGGGCTAGCTTTCACAGGGCTACCCGGCTCCCGGGACCAGCGAAGCCGTACGCTGAGCCTGCGGCTGGTCCGGATCATGAACGCTCTGTTCGGGACGGACGAAGCATATGACAAGCCGCCGAATTCCTAAAGGGTTGATCGGCGCTCGTGTTGGTGTGCCCGGCGATGGGCGCTGTACCTAGAGCGCTGCCCACCTTCCCTCCCGTCGCCGCGCTGGTTTGCGACATCACAGCGGTTGTCGCTCGTCGGTTGCGTGCTACCAGCAGGCGCCCTGCTCGATCCTACGCCGTGATTCCGCATGCTTCGCGCAGCTCGGTCCGGTAACCTGATCAGCGCGCTAGAAGCCCTGAACCCGGAAGACGAAGGGGTAGCGGACGTTGACGGAGCCACCGACGGGTTTGGGGAAACGCCAGCGGCGGATCTCGCGGAGGATGCAGGTGGAGACGGCGGCGCTGCGCAGGCTCGAGGAGGTCTGTCGCGCAGAGCCGACAGACCCACTGGGCGAGATCACCCAGTCGAAGACGACCTTCCCAGAGAGCCCCGGGTTGGTCAGCAGCTGGCGCTCGTAGCAGGCCTGCACCTTATGCATGTGGCGGCTGACGACCTTCTGGATCGCGGCGCGGGAGAGCACGCCGCCGGTGGCCTTGATCGTCCGCGTGGGCGCGCGGCGCACGCGGCCACGGACCCGTCGTCCCGTCCCCTTCAACGCCGCGATCTTGCCGATCTTGCCGCCAGCGAGGAGCTGGCGCCCGACCTTGGTGCCCTTGCCGCCGCCGCCGATACCACCCGAGGCGAGGCGGACGGCCTTGCCGGGGATCTTGCCGATCACGCCGGAGACCTTGAACCCGCCGCTGCTCCCGCCGGGGAGCCGGATCGCCTTGATGTTGGTCTTGAAGGACTTGAGGTTGGATCGACCTCCGCCGCCGATCTGCTTGAGGTTCTGTAGGGCGGACAGCACCTTGCCGACCTGCTTCTTTCGGACCTTGGCCTGTTGCTTGGCCGTCATCGGCCGGCGGGACTTGGTCGGTCGTCGCATGACCTTCTGTTTGGTCGGCTTTATCTTCTGCTTGGTCGGCTTCTCAGGGGGCTTCTCAGGGGGCTTCTTCGGCTCTTCCTTCTTGGGCTTCTCGAGCTTCAGCTCCTTGAGCGCCACCTTCGCGAAACGCTCGGACTCCGTCTCGACGACGAGATCCGCGTCGGCGGAGCTGAAGCCGAGCAGCACGAGGAGCAGGAAGTGAAAGGCGGCGCTGCCAGCGAAGATCTGCACCGTGGACCAGCCGAGCCCCAACCCCGACGTCAGCTTGGGCTTGGGGATCCGCGGCGGGTGGACGAAGCGGACCAGGTAGCCGGCGTCTTCGCGGACGATCTGCGCGTAGTCGCCCTCCTGGAGGTCGATCGCGTGGAGCCCTCGCTTGGCGTCGACCAGCGTCTCCTGGCGGATCAGGCGGGTCAGCTGCCGCGCCTTGTTGTTGCGGACGATGTTGCCGCCAAAGCCTCTCTTGAAGTAGAGGCGCGCTCGACCGTTGGCGAGGGTGTCGATCAGCTTGAAGTCGTCAGGGAAGAGCTTGACGGCTCGTCCGGGAGCGGCCTGGAGGACGTCGAGGATCTCTCCGTCGCCATAGCGGATCACCTCGGCGAGGAGGCGGTCTTCGGTGTCTGCGGCGCTCTTGAAGCGTTCGCGGACGACGTTTTCGAGCAGCGAGAAGGGCTCGACGAAGTCCTCGTCGTCGTCGTCGCCCCAGTAGTCGTCGTCCTCGACCGCGTTGATCGAGGGGGGCGGGGTCGACTCGACCCCAGCCTCGTCGGAGGCTGACATCTCGAGGCGCTCGGATTGACCGAGCCGCGGTTGAATCGTCGCCCCGACGTTGGAGGCCGGTGGAGACTCGTCGCGCGCGCTGGCCGTGGTGGATGCCGTGGTCGAGGGGTCGACCGTCGTGGCCAGCTCGGTCTGGTCGTAGGCGGTCTGGGGATCCAGTGAGCGAACCTCGACCCGACGCCGGCTGTCGCCAAGGAGATCGTCGCCATACTCGGCGTCCGCGTAAGGATCAGGGCTGCGCCTTGCCTCGGCGCGGGGATCGATGCGAGGCACCGTCGCTTCGCCGCTGTCGCCGATCTCGCCAAACTGGCGGACCAAGGTCTCGGCTTCGTCGTCCTCAAGCAGCCGGTTGCTCGGGCGAAGGGCTGGGGCTTCCCGTCGATGGCGGCTGGGGGGCTTGGGCTCAGGGGCCTGTTCGTTCACCGCGCCGAAGCCCGGGTCTTCGTCCTCTTCGTGGCCGAGCAGCGAGACCTTCAGCCGAAAGGGGCCGATGTTGATCTCGTCATAGGACTTGACGGCCTGCATCTGGACGCGCTTGCCGTTGACGTCGATGCCACCCTGGCTGTTGTCGGCGATCAGGACCGAGGTCCCCTCGACACGGATCAGCGCATGCTGTGCCTCAATGCCCTTGCCGCGGAGCTTCAGCGTCGCGTCGGAGGCGCTGCCGATCGTGATCGTCGACTGTGAGAAACAACGCGAACCCAGGTACTTGCTGCCCTGAAAGACGAAGACCTCGATGCCACTACCAGGTGAGCCCATATGCTCTCACCTCACCTGGAAGTGCGGATAGACGGTGCGAAGGATCTCGTTGCGATAGCTCGAACGCTCCTTGACCATGCTCTTGAGCTGGCTGCGCTTGCGAGCGAAGAGATAGATGGCTCCAGACTTGGCGGTCTGGCCCTGAACCAGGCGGCCGTCGAACTCGACTCGAGCGCCACGGCGCAGCGCGCCATCCGCGGCGGGGGCGCCAGCGGCTGGCGCGGCGGCAGGCTTGCGGGTCGGCGCCGGACGGGTCGGCGCCGGACGGCTCGGCGCCCTTCGCGTCCGCTTGCTGCGCCGCCTGCGCTTGACACGCCGCCGACGACGACGCCGGCGACGACGACGGCGGCGGCGCGCCACCATGAGCGGATGGTCGGCGGACGCCTCGATCTCCGGCTGCGCGGGCGTAGGGGCCGCCGGGTAGGCCAAGACCAGCCCCTCGCCGAGGGCGAAGGTCAGGGCGATCACGGCGAGCAGGATGTAACGCGCCATCACTCACTCCTTTTGGATGGCCAACCGAAAGTTCGGGTAGCCAGCCATCGCTGCGGTCCTCAAGACCTGGTTCAAGGTCTCGAAGGGGTGCCTCTTATCTGCCTGAAGGATGACGATGTCCTTCGCCGACTCTTTGCTGAAGGCGCGGTAGCGCTGCAGCATGTTGTAGAGCTGGACGATCTTATCGCCCTCTATCTTCGTTCCGACAATCTTGCCCTTGGAGACCTTGGCAACGAACTGGTCTTCGACCATCAAATCCTTGGTCGTCAGCTTGACCTGCACTGCCTTGACGAAGCCTAGCTTCGAGTTCGAGTTGGGGAGCGTCAGATCCTGAGCCAGCACGAAGTCCTTTTCGTCGGCGGAGATGTTGGCCAGGAGGAACACCAAGATGATGCTCAACATGTCCATCATCGAGTTCAGGTTGAGCTGGGGAGCGGCCTCCCCTTGAGCTCGACGTCGCATCGAAGAGTCGAACACGAAGCTACCCCTACTGGACGATCGTGGTGATCACCACCACAGGGAAAAGGGCGACCTTGCGGGTCTGGCCGCCTTGCTGGAGCACCATGTTGCGCGCGGCGTCCATCGTCACGACCATGTCCGCGTACGCGACGCTCTTGTCGGGGATCACCATCATCGTGTCGGAGGCTTCGTATTTGCGCTTGATACGCTCGAGCGCCGCCGAAAGTGACTTGGTGTCGTATTTCTTTCCCTTCTTCGGGATGAAGGCGTCAAAGCTCTTCAGCTCGGCGTCCGAGAGCGTTGCGCTGCTGGTGGTCAAGTTGTAGCCCTTGGGCGTGATCTTGACGTTGACCGAGACGGAGGTCTTGCCGGCGGGGGCGTCGCTCTCGCCGTCGCTCTGCGTTGGTACCGAGGTGCTGATCATGCCGATGTGGTAGAAGGCCGCCGACATCAGCAGCAGCGGGATCATCGTCACGAAGAGGTTCATCAACGGGATGAGGTTGAGATCCTCGGGCTCGCTTGTTCTCGGTCGCGCCATCTTGGGTCAGGCCGCCTTCGCTTGCTTACCGCTGCTGCGGCGGGTGGCCAGGTGGTTGAGCAGCTGCACTGAGGCCTCCTCTACCGTCTCGATCATCCGGTTGGCCCGGCGGTTGATCCAGTAGTGGGAGACGAGAAATGGGATCGCGATGATCAGCCCGAACGCTGTGGTGTACATAGCGACGGAGATGCCGTCGCCCAGAGCGGTCTGACGAGCCTGCGCCGAGAGGCCCTTGAGGGACTGAAACGCGAGGATCAGGCCGAAGATCGTGCCCAGGAGGCCCAGCAGCGTCGCCGTGTTGGCTGCCATCGAGATGTAGTCGATGTTGCGCTGAACCGAAGGAAGGGTGCGCAGCATCTCCTCTTCCATCGAGCGCTGGATCTCTTTGTCGTTCTTGTTTGCCTTCAGCAGGCCAGCCTTGAGCACCTTGCTCATCGGATGGCTCGGCTTGGCGTTGCAGACCTCGATCGCCCGCGCGTAGTTATGCGAGGAGACGAAGTAGAGGATGCGCTTGGTAAACTCCTCGCTGTTAATTCTGAAGCGGAACCAGAGCGCGATAAAGCGCTCGACGATAAAGGCGATGCCGACGATCGACCAGCCAAGAAGGACCCACATCATGAATCCGCCCTTGGTCAGAAACTCGAACATGAGCGCTCCTTTCTCACTTTCTCAACGCGTCGGCGCACGAGCGCGCTTTCCTCTGGGTCGACTCGACGCTCGTCGAGGCCGCGGCTTGTCAAATCGGGGACCGTCAACGTGTTCCCACCGCTCCCCACGGCGAGGGGAGGAGGCCGATGGTCGCCTGTGAGGCCGACCGCTCTCATTCACGCTATTCGAAACGGCCGAAAAAATACCACGGTTGAAGCGGCAGCGTCCAGGCTCGATGGGCTCTGGAACGTCGCGAACGTTGCCTACATTGCGGCACATCGCCTCATTGATCGAGGAGCATCTCGACGCGGCTGGTGGCCTTGATCAACACCCCTGCGTGGTCAGCGCTGTCAATACCGCCATAGGCCGACTTGATCCGGCGGAGGGTCAGCGAGATCTGCTCGCCCGGCGTCATGTCGAGCTTGACCCACTCGATCGCGCCGATGGGGATGGTGGCGCAGCCGTCGTCGCGAGCAACACAGACGATCTTATCGGTGACCGACGGCAGGGCAGATTTCATCGTCAGCTCGATTCGGTCACCGTTGCCGGCCTTCCATTTGATCGGCATGTCCGTGCCGGAGACGGCGGACGCTGGCTGCTTTGGATCGGGCGTCGTCACCTCGAGCACATCGGGGGCCGTGACGCTCACCGATGACGTGGGGAAATAGCCGGCCTCGCCGCGACCGGTGATCGCCAGCTCCATACTGCCTTCAGCGAAGAGCGGCGTGGGGAGACCCGCCTTGATGAACTTGCCGCTCCCCTTGTTCTCCAACTCCACCGATCCGGCCGCGACGCCAGGGCCGGAGAGCACCGCCTTCTCGGCCTCGAGGGACTGCCTCGCGCAGAGCACGCAGGTGCCCTCGACGCACATCTCGTTGTTGGCGCAGGTCACCGCCCCGCAGGCTTCCCCCGCTTTGCCGCGGCAGCCATCGTTGGGCGCACCGCTGAGCTGAAAGCAAGCCATCGACGCGCAGCAGGGTGTCGGGAAACGCGAGTCGACCTTGTAGGTGGTGAAATCGGAGAGCGAGAGGTTGATGATCGTGCTCTCGGTCTTCGTGCCGTCAGCGGCGTATTGGGCTCGCTGCTCGACCAGCAGGCTGGCCTGCAACAACGCCTTATCGGGAAAAGACGTCGATGTTGGTGGCCCCTCGTCGTCGCAGGGCTTGTCACCGTCGCCCCCGCCGTCGTCGGCGCATCCAGCGATCGCGAAGACCAGGGCGAAGACCAGGGCGCTCACCGCTCGGAAGGGAGAGAGAGGGGCACTTCGCCATGAATGGCTACTCGAAGATGATGAAATCGTCATCGGTGAAGGTCACTTCCGCGATGTTCTTGGGCGTGCGCGTCTCCGGCGGGCCCAGCTTGTAGTTTGGAACCGTGGTCGCGATGCGGAAAATGCCGAAGCCGTCCTTGGCATCCTTCGGCGCTTCGGCGAAGTAGAGGAAGATGTTGTTGTCTCCAGCGGCGCCTTTGAAGAGCCCATCGCTGGTGTTGGCGTAGGCCTCCAACGTCTCGAGCAGGGTGATGTTGCGGACACGGAAGCGCAGGCAGTTTTTTCGCGCGCTGCTGATGATGATCTTGTCGACCACGACCTTGGGCGGGTAGTGGCCCTTACCGTCAACCCAGACCGTAATGTGGCGGTCTTCGGTGCCCGATCGGAGGATGTAGCCCTCCTTGTTGGGTACGCTGACGTCCACCGGCAGACCGAACTTCCCATCGGCCACGTCGTAGGGGTCGGTCCAGCTGAGTGTTGGAGGGTTGGTCGCGTCGCCGGGGTCGAACTTCAGCTGCCCAATCCCTGGGTTGCTGGTGCCCGAGACGGCACGCAAGAGCACGCCGCTGATCCGTGGCGGGAACTCGGTGAAGCTGAGGACGTCTTTGACCCCCTCGTCGAGCTCTTCATAGCGATAGGCCAGGTCGAGCTGTTCTTGCGCGTCGTTGGCGCGCGGATCGGTGTGGCTGCGGACCTCATCGCGGTTGAGGATCCCGTCGAAGTCGGGGTCTTGCAGCGGATCGACCGAGAGGTAGTTTGTGCCGGCGACGAGCTCGACGCGGTCGGGGATGCCGTCGGCGTCGCTGTCGAGGAGCGAGTCGCTCGTGCCGAGGAGGCGCTCCTCGCAGCTGTTGAGGCCGTCCTTGTCGCGGTCGAGGTAGAGCTTCCGATCACGGGTCTTAGGGGCCGTGGGATCGTTGGGGTCGGGGCAGAGGACGTCCGAGGTGGTGTTGGTGATCTCGAGGTCGACGCACTCGATCGGATCCTCGGCGGTGAGCGGGGCGCGGGCGAGTCTTAGCTCGATCAGGTCGTTGACGCCGTCGCCGTCGGAGTCCGGATCCTGTGGGCAGGTGCCGATGCGCAGCTCCTGATCGTCGGGCAGGCCGTCCTGATCGGAGTCCGCGCGGAGGCCCTTGTCGGTGGGGAGGACGTTGGCGTTGGTGACGACCAACTCCTTGATCGCCAGGGGGTCGCGGGCGGTGAAGAGATCGACGTGCTCGAAGGTGATCGGCAGCTTCTGTTTGGTCGCGTCGTCGTAGAACTGCTTGAAGCTGCCGCCGCCGGCGAAGGCCATCTCGCTGAGCAAGCGGACCACCCGCGCGCGGTCGGCGCTGACGCTGACGTCGGCGCCAGAGGCGTTC
>PDPC01000205.1 GCA_002747355.1 Pseudomonadota bacterium
TCGGTTGCTTGCTACCAGCAGGCGCCCTCCTCGCTCCTACGCCGTGATTCCGCATCCTTCGCGCAGCTCGGTCCGGTAAGCTGATCAGCGCTCTAGGGTACGTTAGGATCGAAACGTGATGCTGTCTCCCCGCCTTCTCCCTCTTTCTCACGTGTTGCTCGCGCTGCTGGTGCTCCTCTCGGGGTGCAGTCAGGAGGCGAGGCTCGCTGCCGACCTCGGCGGGCGGGCAGACGCCCTTCTCGACGCGCCGCTCGTCGACGCCCTCCATGACGCGAGGTTCGCTGACAGCGCGGCCGATCGCGGCGCTCCGGGCCAGGACACCGCCGTCGACCTGCTCGGCAAAGACGGCGGAGGTCAAGACGGCTCCACGCTTTCCTTCGAGCTGACGGTGATGGCCGCCAACCTCACCAGCGGCACGGCGCAGTCCTACACGCCAGGTCACGGCGCGCGCATCATCGAGGCCTTCGCGCCGGATGTCGTGCTGATCCAGGAGTTCAACTACGGCGCCAAGACGGCGGCCGATATCAGCACCTTCGTCTCCAGCACCCTCGGTGCCGGCTACCACTACGTGCGCGGCAACGGCTCGATCCCCAACGGCGTGATCAGCCGCTACCCGATCCTCGCCTCGGGCGTCTGGGTCGATCCCGAGGTCTCCAACCGCGACTTCACCTGGGCTCGGATCGATCTGCCAGGGGCGAAGGACCTCTACGCGATCAGCGTCCACCTGCTGACCTCGAAGGCCTCCAAGCGCACCAAGGAGGTCAAGGCGCTGCTCGCCTTCATCCAGCAGCACGTCCCGAGCGGCGCCCTGCTCGTCCTCGGTGGCGACTTCAACACCACCAGCCGTGGCGAAGGCTGCATCGCTGCCCTACGCCAACGCTTCACCATCGCGGCGCCCTATCCTGCCGATCAGAGCGGCAACGGCCACACCAACGCCCACCGCAACAGCCCCTACGACTGGGTCGTGGTCAGCCCCGCGCTCCACGCGCTGGAGGTGCCGCTGCGGGTCGGTAGCCAGAGCTTCGCGGCGGGCTTGGTCTTCGACAGCCGCGTCTACACGCCCCTATCAGAGGTGCCGCCCGTGCTCATCGGTGACTCAGACGCGCCGCAGATGCAGCATATGGCCGTGCTGCGGCGGTTCCACGTCACGCCCTGAGCCTCCTCGACGTCTTCGCCCTCCCGTGATGGTCAATCCGCCCTGGGCGAAAATGGCCAACGACCTTGGCGTCGAGCGCCGCTCGTTGCTCAAACTTCGGGCGGAAGACCCTACACATTCGGGACCGAGCCGGGCGCTGAGCTGCCGCGCTGATTTCGTAGCCGAAGACACGAGCCATACGGGTGGTACGGCGAGCGTTCTGAGGCCTAGAGCGCTGACCAACTTACCTCCCGTCGCTGCGCTGGTCTGCGAAATCACAGCGGTTGTTGCTCGTCGGTTGCTTGCTGCCAGCAGGCGCCCTCCTCGCTCCTACGCCGTGATTCCGCATCCTTCGCGCAGCTCGGTCCGGTAAGCTGAT
>PDPC01000206.1 GCA_002747355.1 Pseudomonadota bacterium
GCGTGCGCGACGTCGTCGATCTCGACGATGAACTTGAACTTCTTGTGGAAGCTGCGGGGGTTGCCGATGACGGTCATGGGTCGTCCTCCTTACACGCCCGCAGCCGCCAGCTCGGCCTCGAGGACGCGAGTGTCCTGGCTGATGCGGAGGATGATGAACTCGGCCGGCTTGTTCGTGGCGAGGCCCACGCGGGCGACGAGCTTGCCGGCGAAGATGACGGAGGGCGTGTTGAGCGTGTCCGAGACGTCGACGAAGAACGCCTTGTCGGGCTCGCGGCTGCGGAAGGCGCCGTTGTTCATCTGCGTCAGCAGGAACGCGGTGATGGTCCGGCGGACCTGGGCGCGCAGGCCCTCGGTGTTGTTCTTGTGCCGCGCGAACTGCAGCCCCTGCTTGAGCGAGCGCTCGATGAAGCTCACCCCGCGGCGCTCGGCCACGTAGGGGAAGTTGCCGTCCCCCTTGAGGGTGCGCGAGCCGTCGATGTAACGCGGCAGGCCGGGGCCGGTGGTCAGCGGGTTGATGCGCTTCGGGTACACCAGGTCCCGCTTGTGCTCCTCAAGGACCTCGTCGGTCTCGAAGCCCAGAACGCCGAACATGCGCCCCTTGTCGATGCCGGCGGGCGGGTCGTAGACGCCACCGGGGCGGGCGCCGTCGGCCCGCGAGAAGACGCCGGCGATGATGCCCGAGGGCGCCACGACGAGTTGGTCGCTTGAGCCGAACACGCTGCGCGACGGGTTCAGCACCTTCACCCGTGGCCAGTAGATGGCGGCGTGCTCGCTGATGTTGCCGAGCGCGGCGGTGGTCGTGACGTAGTCGATGATGTCGGTCGCGCTCATCGCCGCGGGCGGGTCGAGCACGGCGAAGACGAGCCCCTCACGGACCTGCTCGCAGTAGCTGACCATCGCGTTGTGGGTGGCCGAGGTGGCGCGGCCGGGGACGAGGAGCAGGCTCAGGTCCTGCACCGTGTCCAGCGCGCGCAGGCCGGTCTTGCCGACCTCGGAGCCGATGAAGTCGTTGTCGTCGAGGCCGACCAGGCCGTCGTCACCACCCGCGAGCGAGGCCGTCTGGATGTCGAGCGCGGGCGAGCCCGGCAGCGTCTGGTCGATGCCCCTCACGAGCACTGAGCCGCCGCGAGCGTCGTTGAGCACCGCCTCGACGTGGCGGGACTCGCCGGGCGTCATCGTCACGTTGGCGAAGACCTCCCGATACACCCCGTCCTCGATGACCGCGAGGTCGAAGAAGCCGGCCTCGCCTCCGGTGGGCGGCCGGACCTCAACCTCGAGGCGGTTCGCGAAGGCGCCCGGGTCCTTGCCCTCGACGCGGAGCGCGTTGGCGGCGCCTCCCTCGGCGCCGAGGTGCGGGTCGTTGTCGAGGCCCAGCTGGTCGTCGAGCGTCGAGGTCGGGTCCACCTGGATGGACGCCGCCACGCCCGTGGAGACGGTCCGCAGCCGGAGCGCCCCCTCGACCTCCTCGGCGACCACTCCCGGGATGTCGGCGGCGACGATGGCGGCGATC
>PDPC01000073.1 GCA_002747355.1 Pseudomonadota bacterium
AAGGGCGCCTGCTGGTAGCAAGCAACCGACGAGCGACAACCGCTGTGATTTCGCAGACCAGCGCGGCGATGGGAGGTAAGTTGGTCAGCGCTCTAGCCACCCGCGACCTCAGTCGAGAGCAAGGAGAGAGCGATGCCGCTGCTACGTCTCACCACCAACGCCCGCGCCGATGATCGAGCCCTGGCCCAACTTAACGCCGCGCTCTCGGCCAAGACCGCCGAGATCCTCGGCAAGCCCGAGTCGTATGTCATGGTGCTCAGCCAGCTCGAGCGAGCGATGAGCTTTGGCGGCACCACCGCCCCGACGGCGTTTTTCGAGGTCTTCTCCCTCGGCGAGATCTCGGCCGCTCAGGCCACCCGCTTCTCGGCGGAGGTCAGCGCGCTCCTCGAAGCGCACCTCGAGGTCTCGAAGGAGCGCGTCTACTCGGCCTACCACCCCTGGGATCGGCGGGACCTCTGGGGGTTTTGCGGCGGCACCTTCGGCTAACGGTCTGTTGATTGAGCCTGGACGGAGCGAGGCGACGCCATTCGAGCCGAGATCGCGGAGCAAAAACGCAGCCATCGTGGTGCTACGGCGAGCTCGAGCGACAACGAGCTCGGTTCGAAGGGCTGGTCGCGACGGGAGGGCTCGATCAACAGGCTGCTCACCTCGAGCTACTTGTTGCGCTTCGCCTTGCGCTTACCGCGGCCCAGCGCCGCCTCCTCGAAGGGCATCGGCAGCACATACTGGGTGTACTTGCGCTGATCCGAGGCCTGCAGCTCGAGGTTGGACAGCAGCACCGCGGGGCACGTCGTGGAGACCGGGATCACCCCTGACTCGGCGCCGCAGAAGGCATTCTCGCAGACCGGCGTGTCGCCGACAGCGAGGATGTTGCGCAGCGCTGACAGCGGCGTGCCGACGAAGTTGACGTTACGCACGAGGTTCTCGCGGCCGTCGGCCCAGACCTGCACGGCCACCGCGACCTGCCCCATGAAAGCTTGGAAGTCGTACGACTCGGTCGCCGTCTCGCCCCCCTCGGCGTCGAGGATCATGATCCCGTAGGGGAGCTCCTGGCGACGGATCTCCTCGATGAAGCGCTGCTTCAGCGCGTCGTGAGAGATGCCCCCCTCGGCGTCGACGATCAGGTTGGCCATCCGGCTGATCGGGCGCTCGTGGTACTCATTGCGGGCGTGGCCGTTGGCCGTATGCCGCTTGCGCCCGACGGGGGAGCGACCGCCGAGGAAGTTGATCAGCTTGCCGTGGTCGATCAGCACCACCCGCTCGCCCGAGCTACCCTCGTCGTCGTAGAGGTAGTGACCCACGGTGGGGACGCCGGCACAGCATTCAGCGGTCGGATCGTCGATCACGCTGATGTACTCGGGGAGGATCTTCTTGCCCAGATCCCGGGCGAAGGTCTGGCCCTCGCGGGTCGAGAGCAGGCGGCTGCCCTCGAGACGATGGCCAAGGACCTCGTGAAAGAGGATCCCGGCGGGGCCCGGCGCCAGCAGCACGGGGCCTGCGTAGGACTTCAGCGTCGGCGCGTCACCGAGGTGATGCAGAAGCTCGATCCGCTCACGGACCTCCTTCTCGAAGGCCTGGAGCGAGGGCAGGTCCTCGACCGACGGCGTCACGTGAATCACCCGCGTCGCGACCCCCTCGCCGCCCTTGGTCAGCAGCCAGAGGTCGCAGGAGAGCTCACAGACCCGCTGCTGATCGATCAGCTGGGCACCCTCGGAGTTGACGAAGATCCGCGTCACGTCGCGTATGCGAACCTCGACCCAGGAGTTCTTCACCGCCGGATAGCGCTTGGCCAGCTTCGAGCTGGAGATCACATAGCGCTTCCAGGCTTCGATATCGACGGGCGAGCGTGGGCGCAGGCGAAGATCGTTTTCAGCCTTGGCGCGGCGAAAGGAGGGGGTGTCGCTGTTGGGATCGACGTAGGTGATGTGCTGCGACTTTTTGCGCAGGTAGTGCCGCACCGCCTCGCGGTAGCGGCTGTCGGTCAGCTTCCAGAGGTGGTACTTCAGCGCGTCGGTGTCGTTGCCGATCGGCATCTCGACGTGCTCGTAGGCCTCGGTGTCGGCGTCGTTGTCGTCGAGGCCTCCCTCCATCACCTGGTCGAAGCGATAGGAGCCGACACGGACGTCACAATAGACGCTGCGCCCGTCTTGATCGGAGACCTGGTTGATGTTGCCCAGGCGCCCCCAGATGTGAGTCGAATGCACATCGCGGAGCAGGTAGCTGATGTAGTAGGGGCGCGGATAACCCGGCACCCGCAGGTAACGCTTCTGCCGCTGGCACTCCTCCGTCAGGGCGGAGATGAAACGCATCGCGGACTTCTTGTCGAGGCTCATCGGCGGAAATGTAGAGGGGCGTGCGGGGGCTTGCAAGCTCCCACGGCAAGGGTGGGATGATCGGAAGCTCAGCTGGCCTTGGCCTCTTGGACCAGCTCTCGGAGGAAGGAGAGCCGGGCGTTGTCGAGGTTGACGAAGCGCACGGCGAACTCGCCGTCCATGCCGGAGTGGCGCACGACCTCACCCTGCACCGACATGATCCGCGACTCGTTCTCGACGACCAGACGCAGGCGCACCTTATGGCCCACCGCTGGCGGGTCGACGTTGGCCTGCAGCAAGATGCCGCCGAGGCTGAGGTTTCGAGCCAAGTAGAAGGTCAGGCCCCCCTCGGTCTCGTCTTCGACCCAGGCTCCGTAGGGGACTCGTAAGTGTACGCGACGATCGTCCATGTGCTCGCGATCAGCACGCTCCACGGCGTGCGTCAGCTCGAATCAGTGTTACCAGGCTCGCCTGGCATCGGTCGATGATATACTGGCCGCCATCGACTGGTCTACTTAAGAGCACCCCCACACCTTCGGCACCGAGCCGGGTGCTGAGCTGCCGCGCCGATTTCGTAGCCGAAGAAACGAGCCATACGGGTGGTACGGCGACGTTTCGGAGGCCTAGAAAGCGGCCGGAAGGGCGGTGCCCGGCGACGGGAGGACCCCAGAACTGCGGAGAGCCCGCCATACTACTCCTCACTACTCCTCCTGAAGATCGCTGAGATCGTCGAGATCGCTGAGGTCCGCTGAATCTGCCGGATTCGGCTCGGCCGATCGACTGCGTAGCTCCTCGTGCTGGGCCTCGAGGGCCTCATAGTAGTCGATGATCCGGCGCACGTAGCGCCGCTTCTCGAGGTACGAGCCGGGGAAAAAGCTGCGCTTGAAGCCATAGATCAGCGAGCGCTTCAGCGTCGGCACATCGACGTCGAGGTGCTTCATCGCCCGCTCGATCTCCTGCGAGACGGTGGTGAAGGAGACCGTCCGGTTGTCGGTGCAGAAGGTCGTCGAGAGCCGCGCCGCGACCATCTTGGCGAAGGGGTGATCGGCCAGGTCGCGCAGCTTCGGGTTGGTCTGCATGTTCGAGGTCAGGCAGATCTCGAGGGTGATCCGGCGATCGGCGATGTACTGCGCCAGCTCCTCGACGTAGGCCTCCCGATCTTCGATCGCTGGTGCAGCGATCATCGAGGTGTCCATCAGGAAGGTGCCATGACCGATGCGATCGGCGTGGAGATCGGTGATCGCCTGGAAGATGCTCTCTGGCCCATAGGCCTCGCCCGCATGCACGGTCTTCATCATGAAGTATTTGTGGGCGTAGGCGTACGCCTCGCGATGATCGTCGGCGGGATACCCCGCCTCAGCCCCGGCGAGGTCGAAGCCCGTGATCGGGATGTGGTAGGTGTCGCGCACGTGAATCGCCGCGCGCACCAGCTCCATCGAGGCGTGGGCGAAGACCTCCTTCGGCGGCGCGAAGCCATGGACCGAGAGCAGGGTGTCGTAGTACTCGCTGACGCCGCGCGTGAAGAAACGCAACGCGCAGACCACGATCGCGTACTTGAAGGGCGGCTCGACGCCGCTCTGGACCTCCTTGCGACGGTTGAACTCGCTCTTGGCCCGATCGAGGCCACGGTTGACCGACTTGAGCACGTTCTCGATCGAGAGGTGCGTGTGGACATGCAGCTGCGGGGCGAAGCGGACCTCGACATAGCGCACGCCCTCGTCCTGGTTGTCGATCGCCAGCTCATAGGCGGCGCGCTCGAGGGCGAGCTCGCTCTGTAGCACGGCGCAGGCGTAGCTGAAGCCCTTGAGGTAGTCGACGAGGCTCTCATAGGACTCCTTGAACACCGTCTCGCGCAGACCACCAGTGGTGTAGGAGGGCAGCTTTACCCCATACTCCTTGGCCAGCTCGATCAAGGTCTCGGGGCGCAGGGAGCCGTCGAGGTGCACGTGGAGGTCAGTCTTGGGCAGCTTCTCGATGATCGCGCGGGACAGCATGGGCACCTCCTAGGGGGCGCGCGAACGCGCCAAAACGTAGTGTTTTACTACCTTTTTCTCCCCTCTCTAGCAACCGTGGTAGTCCTCGTCGGGCCTGCAGCGGCTTTGGTGGCGCGGCACGACTCGTGGCGGCGCAAAAGGTGCTACGCTAGCGCAACTCATGAGCGACCAGAAGCGGCGTCAAGAGAGCCCCCGGAGCCGTCCACGGGACGCGCCTCGCGCAGATCCGACAGGACCCGACCTCGAGTCTGCTCGTGGTGGGTCGGGGCTACACCCCTCGGTGGAGGCCGACGGCGCCGAGCGCTGGGTCAGCGGCAAGAGCGAGGAGCAGCTGCTTGGAGACCTGAGAGCCTACCTCGCGCGGCTACGCGACGACCCTCACAATATCCAAGACCGACTGCGAGTGGCGGCGATCCAGCTTCGCCTCGGCCGCATCGATGAGGCGCTGATCCACTACGAGGGGGTCGTGCGAGGCTACGTCTCCAATGGCCAAATCATCAGCGCGATCGCGCTCTGCGAGCGGATCCTCGGCATCTACCCCGACCTGGCGCACCTACAGAAGCTCCTCGCAGCGCTCTACGCCCGCGCCCCGCGAAGCGGCGAGCGCTACAGCTCCGGACGGCGGACGCCACGCGCCGTGACCCCCATCGCCACGCAAGATGAGCAGGACACGCCCTTTGTTGTCGCCGACGGGCAGAGTGGAGACGACGTCGAGGGCGTCGACCCGGAGGACGCCGCGGCAGAGCGAAGCATGGTGGTCGATCGCCTCTTCGCTGCGCCCCTGCAGATGACGAGCACTGAGCTCGATCGTGCCGCGCTGCTCGAGGACGAGGAGCTGCGGCCGTCGATTCAAAGAGACCACGCAGGCAGCGGTGAGGACCCGATCCCCTTGACCCACCCCAAAGCCACCGCCGAGGTCGTCGAGAGCGACGTGGAGGATGACGGCGCGCCGGTGGTGCTTCTAACACAACCCAAGAGGCGACGCGAGTAGCGTAACGAGTCCAGATGAGCGGCAAACGAGAAGAGCAGCGCAAAGGCTCCGCGCAGCGAGGCAAGGTCGAGGCGACGACCAAAGGGGAGCCCAACGACTCAGACCTCTTCCGCATCGGACGGAAGAAGGGCTACGTCACCCTCGACGAGATCATCTACAAGGCCCCGGAGAGTCAGAGCGCCGAGCAGGTCGACGATCTGCTCTCAGAGCTGGCGGACGACGGCATCGCCGTGGTCGGCATCGACATCGACAACGAGACCGAGGCGGCCGCCAAGAAGCGCAAGCCCGTGCGCGGCGAGGAGATGGCCGACCCGGTGACGATGTACATGCGTCAGCTGAAGTTGGTCCCGCTGCTGAGTAAGCCCGCCGAGGTCGACGCCGCCAAGCGGATCGAGACCGCCAAGCGCGGGGTCCTCGCCGCCGCGCTGAGCACCGCCATCGCCGTAGACGAGGCGATCCAGCTCGGACGAAAGGTGCGCGGGGGAAAGCTCAACCTCAGCAAGGTGATCGAGGAGGAGACCCCCCTCGGTGAGGGCGACGCCCCGGCGACGGACGCCGACACCGAGGCCGCCACCGAGCGCTTCCTCGGCGTCGTCGATCAGCTTCAGCGCCTCGACCGGCAGCTGCGACGGCTGCAAGAGAAGCTCGCCAGCCGCGGCCGCAGCGAGGAGGAGCGGCAAAACCTCCGCACTCAGGAGATGGCGGTTCGCGAGCAGATGCTCGATCTCCTCGGTCAGGTCGACTTTCAGGAGACCTACCAGGAAGCGGTGGTCACGCGGATCAAGGACATCGCCCAACGGATCGAGATCGCCAAGGACGAGATCGCGCGGATCGAGCGCCAGGCGGGCACCTCGATCTCACAGCTGCGGAGCCTGCTGCGCGAGCGGCGACGCCGATCCCCCGACCTCAACGCCGTAAACACACAGGAGCTGCCGCACCTCGACTCCGAGGCCGTACTCGAGGGTGCGCCGGCGCGAGAGCTCTCCGACGATCAGCTCGCTGAGTTCATCCGCCGCCTGAAAAACGCCGAGCGGCGCATCCGCGCCATCGAGCGTAAGGCAAACGCCTCGGCTGAAAACGTGCTCAAGGCCCACCTCTTGATCGTGCGCGCCGAGCGCCAGGCCCAACGCGGCAAAGATGAGCTGGTGCTGGCCAACCAGCGCCTGGTGGTCCACATCGCCAGCAAATACGTCAACCGCGGCCTGCCCTTCTTGGAGCTGGTGCAGGAGGGCAACCTCGGGCTGATGCGCGCGGTCGATAAGTTCGATTACCGCCGCGGCTACAAGTTCTCGACCTACGGCACCTGGTGGATTCGCCACGCGATCTCGCGGGCGATCGCCAACCAGACCCGCACGATCCGCCTGCCGGTGCACATCCGTGACGCGATCCGTAAGATCGTCAAGGAGAGCCAGCGCCACGTGCTCGAGGTTGGCCGGGAGGCCACCGCCGAAGAGCTTGCGCAGCGCCTCGACATGGAGGTCGAACGCGTCACCGAGATCATGGAGGCCTCGCGTAAGACCCTGCGCTGGGAGCTCCCCGTGGGCGAAGACGGCGAGACGGAGCTCGGCGCCCTGATCGCCGATGAGGCCGTCCCCTCGCCCTTCGAAGAGGTCAGCAACAAGGGCGAGTGGGAGCAGATCCGCACCGCGATGGGAGACCTGAGAGACCGCGAGCGCGACGTCCTGCTGCGCCGCTTTGGCCTCGACGGCCGGACCGCCCAGACCCTGGAGGAGGTCGGCAAAGACCTCGGCATCACCCGCGAGCGCGTGCGCCAGATCCAAGCGCGCGCTGTACGCAAGCTGCAGATCGCCGTGCGAGCCGCGAACCGCGTCAAGGTCTGAGCGTGGGCGGGGATGGTTGGCAGCTCGGACGCGAGGCGCGCGGCCTAACAGCGTGTTGATCGAGCCCTCCCATCCCGACCAGCCCTTCGAACCGAGCTCTTTGTCGCTCAAACTCGCCGTAGCAGCACGATGGCTGCGTTTTCGCTCCGAGATCTCGGCTCGAATGGCGTCGTGTCGCTCGGTCCGGCCTCAGAGCACCCCTACACATTCGGGACTGAGCCGGGTGCCGAGCTGCCGAGCCCGGATGTCGTAGCCGAAGAGACGAGCCATACGGGTGGTACAGCGAGCGTCCTGAGGCCTAGAGCGCTGACCAACTTACCTCCCGTCGCCGCGCTGGTCTGCGAAATCACAGCGGTTGTTGCTCGTCGGTTGCTTGCTAAAAGCAGGCGCCCTTCTC
>PDPC01000203.1 GCA_002747355.1 Pseudomonadota bacterium
CGAAAAACCCATCCGGTTGCTGCTGGTGGATGATGAGGAAGATCTCCTCACCTTCCTGGGCCATCGTCTGCGCAAACGGGGCATGGACGTCACCATGGCCCTCAGCGGCAACGAAGCCCTCAGCGCCGCCGCCGAGCTGACCTTTGACGTGGCCGTCGTGGATCTGAAGCTGCCCGACCTGGACGGGATTGCCGTCATCGAGAAGCTGAAGGGCATGCAGCCCTTCGTGGAAACGCTCATGCTCACCGGGCACGGCAGCCACCAGTCGGCCTGGGAAGCCGGGCGCCTGCAGGCCTTCCGTTATCTCATGAAGCCCCTGGATTTTCATGAATTGCATGATCTCATCACAGCCGCCGCGGAGCAGCGTCGGCAGCGCATGAAGACGGAATTCGACCAGAAGTTGGAAGCCCTCATGCTGAGCACCACCAGCCCCCGCGATCTGATCCAGCTGAGCGAGGAACTCAGGCAAGAGTACGAACAGGAATGAGCGGCGATCGTATCAGGATGGCTTTGGTCGGTCGCGGCCCGCAGCTGGACGATCTGCTGGCCGGTCTGGACATCCGCTCCCATTTCTTGCGCCTGCGCGTTTCCCACGTCGTGGATCTGGACGCCGCCCCCGGCAACAGGGAACTGTGCCGGCGACTGGATCTGCCCCCGCCCTCGCCCCGGATGGCCGCTCTCCGCGAGGGGGCGCGGCCGGGCCTGATCCTGGCTCGCGGTCTCACCGCCCAGGAAGAAGAGGAACTGCACCGGCTGGCGGGCCCCGCCACCCCCGTGCTGGGTGCCGGGCAGGAAGCCTTTCTGCAGAACCTGCTACAGCTGATGGAGAAGAACCGCGCCCTGGCCCTGGACAGCCGGCGCCTCAAGGAGATCCGCCGGCAGCTCAACCTCTTCGTGCAGACCGCTCCCCTGGCGGTGTATGTCAAGGACACCAAACACCGCTACCTCCTGCTGAACAGCCATGCCCGGCATATCCTTGGTCTGGGCAAGCAAGACGTGGCGGGGCAAGACGACAGCCAGGTCTATTCCGGGGCCGGGGTTCTCTGGTTACGGGAACTGGAACAAGCCGCCATGGAAACGGGCCAGATCCTTTGCGCCACCGGCACCCTGCCCGCCCCCGCCCAGGAAATACGGGCCCAGGTGACCATTTTCCCCATCGTGGAAAACGGGATCACCACCAGTCTCTACGGCCTGATCGAGGACATCACCGAGCTGTATGAAAAAGAGCGGAAGCTGCACAAGGTGGACGAGCAGCTGGACGAGACTCAGAAATACCTGCGCGAGGTCCTCGAAAACAGCCGGGACATGATCTTTCTGACCGATCCGGACGGCAGTATCCTCAGCTTCAACAACGGGGCCGTGACTTCCCTGGGCTACAGCCGGCAAGAGGTCATCGGCAAGCCGGCCGACAGCCTGTGCGAGACACCCACAGAATTCACGGCACTGTTCAGCAAGGCCCTCCGCGAGGGGCACGCCGTCCGCTACGAAGCCCGTTTCCGGACCCGG
>PDPC01000074.1 GCA_002747355.1 Pseudomonadota bacterium
ATTTCGGCATCAATATCAAGGTGCGGCTTGCTGTCGCAGCAACCCCCGAACCGGTCGCCGCGCGCAATCCGGCGATCCTCTATGGCGTCGGAAACATTCTGGAAAATGCGGTCGATTTCGCGCATCAGACCGTCGAGGTGAACGCCTGGTGGAATGCGGAAACCATCGAAATCGTGGTTTCCGACGACGGCCCGGGCATCGCGCCCGACATGCTGAAACGGATCGGCGAGCCGTATCTGTCGCGCCGCCGGGGCGCGGATGAGGCCCAAAATGCGCGTGGGGGCTTGGGCTTGGGGGTTTTCATCGCAAGGACATTGCTGGAACGCACCGGAGCCAAGGTGTCGTTTACCAATCGCACTTTCCCCGATCACGGCGCCGTGGTGCAGATCGTCTGGCCGCGCGATCGCTTCGAGGAAGCGGCGGGAGACACAGGCACGACATCTTAAGAACGGTTCTCAATCGCACCTCTGGCATACCGGATGCATCGTTCTTTCCGGACTTGCACGCGACTTTCGGCTGCCTTGGCAGCGCCCCAGTGCAACCCCATATTATGCATGTCTGCCACAGGGAAAAATGGATCGTGAACGCAATCACTGAACTGAATGACCATGCTGACAAATCGCTCCTCATCGTCGAGGATCTCCGTCTTCAGGTCATGGAGGTCGACGTCCGTCGGGAGCCTAGACTCGGGGGCGGGGACCCGCGGCATCAGCCGCGTCTCCAGCGCCTCCTCCTGCTGCGCGGGCGCCCCGGTGAGCAGCGGGTTGGGTGAGAAGCCGGTGTAGGGGGCGCCCTCGCCGAGGATCTCGGCGAGCAGGTTGAAGCCGGTGGCGTCGGGATCGGCGCGCTCGATCACGAACGTCTCGAGCTTGCGCAGATCCCGATCGATGTCGGCGGCGTAGAGCTTGCGCAAGAAGCGCCCGAGCTTGCCCGGCGTGTAGTCCGGGGCGTAGCCCTGCAAGAAGCCGCGAAGCGCCGCGGCCGCCTCCTGCGCCGTCGCGTAGCGGCCGCCGAGCGAGCGGTTCATCATCTTGCGCAGGATCTTCTCGAGCTCGCCGGGGACGCTTGGGTTATGCCGCGAGGGCTTGGTCGTCTTGGCGTCCCGCACGCGGAAGATCAGCGCCATCTCATTGTCGGCGGTGAAGGGCGGTTGGCCCGTGAGCAGCTCGTAGAGCACGCTGCCGCAGCTGAAGACATCGCTGCGCCCGTCGAGGTCATGCCCCATCGCTTGCTCCGGGCTCATATACTTGACCTTGCCCTTGATCACCCCCACCCGGGTCTGCACCCGCGAGAGCTTGGCCTTGGCGATGCCGAAGTCGCAGAGCTTCACGTGACCCTGGTAGGAGACGATGATGTTGGAGGGGCTGATGTCCCGATGCACGATGCCCAGCGGTTGCCCTGCGCCGTCGGCCTTGGTGTGTGCCATGTGGAGCGCCTCGAGAGCGCGCATCGTCACATAGGCCGCGTGCTCGATCGGCAGCTCCCGCTCGAGGGATCGGGTGCGGTCGACCAGCGAGCGAAGATCGGGCCCGTCGACGTACTCCATCGCGATGAAATACTCGTCACCGACGCGCACGAACTCATAGACCTTGGCGATGTTGGGGTGCTCGAGGAGCGTGGCGATCTTCGCCTCGTCGACGAGCATCTGGAGCAGGTCGTCGTCTTCGGCGAGGTGGCTGAGGACGCGCTTGATCGCCACGATGTGCTCGTCGCCGCGGGAGTCGAAGGTCTTGGCGCGATAGATCTCGGCCATGCCGCCCACGGCGATCCGGTCGAGGAGGTGATAGCGGCCGAGCTGTCGGGCGATGTCCATGACCCGCGATGATCCTACAGTGTGCCAATGCACGCTGTAAATATCCGGCTTCTATGGCGGTTTAGCCGCCGCTTGGCTGTCTCTGGCTCGTCTTTGTGCTAGCGTCGTCGCCGGCAGGGCGATGGAAGAGGCCCGCCGCCAGGAGGATACACGATGCGACGGAAGATGCTCTTCGCTGCGCTGCTGGTCTTTGGGATCGCGTCGGCGACCGGCTGTCCCAAGGACAAGGCCTCGCCGAAGCCCGCTTCGGGGACGTCGAAGGCGGCCGCCGGCGGCGACACCGAGCCCGCGGCGACGAAGCCCGCGGCGACGAAGCTCGCTGGCCCGGGGAAGGTCACCGACGCCTACGCCTTGGCGTTCAAGGTCCCCAAAGACGGCAAAGCCAACGCCACGCTGACCACGGCGATGACCCTCGCGCCTCGCGGCGAGTACAAGATCAACATGGCGTATCCCTTCCGGTTGACCGTCGAGGGCCCCGCCGACGCCGCGCCGGCCAAGGTCGTGTTGCGGAAAAAGGACGCCAAGACGTTCAGCGAGAAGGGCGTCGAGGTGCACCACACGACGAAGCTGGTCAAGGCTGGCGAGCATAGGTTCTCTGCCGAGGTGAAGTTCTCGGTCTGCACCCAGAAGCATTGCGAGCTGAAGACCGAGCAGCTGACCTGGGTCGCCAAGGTCCAGTAGCGACACTCCCCGACACCTGCCGGCGAGCCCCACGCCCGCCGCCAGGCTCACCTTGTGAGGTCCGATGAGCGACTCGACGCGCGACGCCCCCGCCCGCATCAAAGCGATCGGCGACCTGGTCCACGATCACTTCGCCGACAACAAGCGCGTGCTCTCCTTCGCCGAGTACATGGCGCTGGTGGAGCAGCATCCGCGCCGGCACCTGCGCAACGCCGCGCAGTACCTGGTCGACATGTTCGACCACTACGGCACCGAGGAGGTCCGGTCCCCCGCCGGCATGGTCCGGCGTTTCAAGCTCTTCGACGCGCCCTGGGAGGCCGGCGAGCGCGGCCTGATCGGGCAGGAGGCCGTTCAGAACGCGATCTACCGGATCCTCGACAACTTCGTGCGCCAGGGGCGGGTCGACCGCTTCATCCTGCTCCACGGCCCCAACGGCAGCTCGAAGTCGACGGTGGTCGACGTGATCGCCCGGGCGATGGAGCACTACAGCACCCTCGAAGAGGGCGCCGTCTACCGCTTCAACTGGATCTTTCCCACCCAGGGGGTCGAGCGCACGGGGATCGGCTTCGGCACGTCTGGCGAGCAGCCCACGATCAAGGCCTCGGAGACCTTCGCCCACCTCGACGAGGCGGCGATCGACGCTCGCCTCCCTTGCGAGCAGCGCGATCATCCCCTGCTGCTGGTGCCCAAGGCGATCCGCCGCGAGCTGCTCGCCGAGCTGCTGGCCGCGGAGGAGGTCGACGACGACGACCGCTATCGCCTCTCGACCTATCTGCTCGAGGGCCAGCTCTCCCATAAGTCGAAGATGATCTACGAGGCGCTGCTCAACGCCTATGAGGGCGACTATCTGCGGGTGCTGCGTCACGTGCAGGTCGAGCGCTTCTACTGCTCGCGGCGCTATCGCGAGGCCATCGCCCGGGTCGAACCCCAGCTGGCGGTCGACGCGCGGATGCAGCAGGTCACCGCCGATCGCAGCCTCGGCGCGCTGCCGACGGCCCTGCAGAACGTCGCGCTCTACGAGAGCGACGGGCAGCTGGTGCGTGGCAACCGCGGGCTGATCGACTTCGCGGATCTCTTCAAGCGCCCGATCGAGGCCTTCAAATACCTGCTGACCGCGGTCGAGGATGGTCGCGTGGCCGTCGAGCAGGCCAACCTCTTTCTCGACATGGTCTTCATCGGCAGCGCCAACGAGACCCACCTCAACGCCTTCATGCAGAGCCCGGAGTGGATGTCCTTCAAGGCGCGCTTCGAGCTGGTGCGGGTGCCCTACCTGCTGGACTACCGACGCGAGCTGCAGATCTACGAGGCGCAGATCGCCGAGGAGGAGGCGGGCAAGCCGATCGCCCCGCATACCATCGAGGTCGCGGCCCTCTGGGCCGTGCTGACGCGGATGCATCGCCCCGACGCGGACCGCTACGACGAGCCGCTGCAGGAGCTGATCGCCTCGCTGACCCCGCTCGACAAGGCGAGGATCTACGGCGAGGGGCGGCTGCCGGAGGGGGTCTTAGGCGAGCCGGCGAAGCTGCTGCGCGCGGCGCTCCCGGAGATCTACCGCGAGACCACGGCGGAGATCGGCTACGAGGGCCGCACCGGCGCCTCGCCGCGAGAGGTCCGCACGGCGATCATGAACGCGGCCCAGAACGCCAAGCACCGCTGCCTCTCGCCGGAGGCCGTGCTCGAAGAGCTCAGCGAGCTGGTCAAGGAGACCTCGGTCTATCAGTTCCTGCGCCAGGAGCCGAGGCAAGGCTTCCACGAGCACGCGATGTTCATCGACACCTGCCGCGCGTACTACCTCGACGTCGCCGACACCGAGGTTCGCCACGCGATGGGGCTGGTCGAGGAGTCGCAATATGGCGATCTCTTCGGCCGCTACATCAACCACGTCACGCACTACGTGCGCAAAGAGAAGCTGCGCAACGAGGTGACGGGCCGCCTCGACGATCCCGACGAGAGGCTGATGAGCGACATCGAGGGGCGCCTCGACGTCGACGGTGACGCCGACGAGTTCCGTCAGGGGATCATGACCAAGATCGGCGCCTGGTCGCTCGACCACCAGGGCGAGAGACCCGACTACACAGAGATCTTCCCGCAGCATTTTCATCGGCTGCAGGAGAAGTACTTCGGCGAGCAGCGGCAGCGCGTCGCGCGGCTACTCCAGCACGCGCTGCGCGTGCTGACAGAGGACGCCAGCGGCCTCTCCGAGGAGGAGGTCGCGCAGGTGCGACGCATGCTCGAGCGCCTCGACAAGGAGCATGGATACGGCGAGGTCTGCGCTCGCGAGGTGATCACGAGCCTCGTCAAGCGCCGCTATAGCGAGTAACCTTCCGGCTTCTCTTTCTCTTCACCTCACGCGAGGGGCGCCCATGGATAACCTGAGCATCGTTCAGGCCGAGCTGCTGCGAGCCGCGGCGGCGATGGTCACCAAAAAGGAGTTCGACCACCTCCTCTACATCGGTGATCTCCCGCTGCCCGAAGACATCGTCAAGGCCAAGAGCACGGCCCGACGCAAGCTCGTGCAGGCGGTGACCAGCGAGGCGCAGCGGCAGGTGATCGCGATGATGGGCATCGAGACCCTGGCGATGCCGACCTACGACATCGCCCGCCCGGAGCGCTTCAAGATGGCGCTGGTTGGTGGGATCGCGGCGGGGGTGTTCAAGGACGGCCAGTCCGTGCTGGGGATGCTCGGCCGCACGCCGACGTCGTACCCCGACACGATGATGCTCGTCACCATTGGCAGCGACAACAAAGACAGCGTGCACACCGGCTTCGGCGTGGTCGGCACCGATCGGATCCCATCGACGATCCTCGAGTCGGTCTTCGACCTGGCGGTGGAGATCGGCCGTGATGGCTGGGAGGGCCACCCGCTGGGCACGCTGCTGGTGGTGGGCGACAGCGCCGCCGTGATGGAGAAGTCGCGGCAGCTGACGCTCAACCCCTTTCAGGGCTACTCGGAAAACGAAAAGAACATCCTCAACCCCGAGGTCCGCGACGCGATCAAGAACTTCGCCGTGCTGGACGGCGGCTTCGTGATCCGCGACGACGGCGTGGTGCTCGCGGCCGGGCGCTACATCAAGGTCGACGACCACCTCGAACTCGAGGTGCCCCTGGGGCTGGGCTCGCGGCACGTCGCGGCCTGTGGCATCTCCAAGAGCACGGGCGCGATCGCCGTGGTGGTCAGCGAGACCTCCGGCGTGACGCGGGTCTTTCAGGGCGGCCGCTGCGTGCTCGAGATCCACCCGGAGCAGCGCTCTCGTCGCGGCGCCACGACCGAGGATGGCCTCTCCTCCGACGACCTCCCGGCCGAGGTCGCCGTGGCGGCCGAGGCCGACGGGGAGAAGGCGGAGGGCAAGGCCGCCAGCAAGCGAGACGACACCAAGGCCGCCAGCAAGCGAGACGACGCCAAGGCTGCCAGCAAGAAGTAGCCAGCAGCCAGCGAGACGTCGCCAGCGAGGAGACGCCACTTCTGCGCCATGGGTTCTGCACGCAAGTACATCGCCGTCGCTGGCAACATGGGGGTGGGCAAGAGCTCGCTGGTGCGCTTCCTCTGCCGTCAGTACGATCTACAACCCTTCTTCGAGCCCAACGAGGACAACCCCTACCTCGAGGACTTCTACGGCGACATGCGGCGCTGGGCCTTCCACAGCCAGGTCTACTTCCTCAGCCGCAAGTTCCGCATCCACCAACAGCTCGAGGCCGCGCGGAGCAGGCGCCCCGTGATCCAAGATCGCACGATCTACGAGGACGCCGAGATCTTCGCCGAGAACCTCTTCCGCTCGCGGCGGATGCAGAAGCGCGACTACGAGACCTACCAGGGGCTGTACCAGAGCATCGTCGCCGCGCTGCGGCCCCCAGACGTGATGATCTACCTGCGGGCCAACCTGCGCACGCTGAAGCGCCGGATCCGCGGGCGGGGTCGCCCCGAGGAGCAGTCGATCCCCGACCGCTACCTCCGCCGGCTGAACCAGCTCTACGAGGAGTGGTTCGCCCGCTACGACCTCTCGCCGAGCGTGATCATCGAGACCGATCAGATCGACTACGTGACGGATCTCGTCGACCGCCTCGATCTGATGGCGCGGATCCAGACCTACCTTTGATCGGCGCTCGTGATGAGGAGCACCCCGACACCTTCCTCCCGTCCCCGAGCGGCGTTGACGGTCCCCGAGCGGCGTTGACGGTCCCAGGGGGGGGCCAGACCCGCTCAGCGTCGGTAGCGCAGCCGCAGGTAGCGCAGGATCGCGTCCTTACCGGCGATGACCGTGTCGGCGAGGACCAGGCAGGGCACCATGGGCGCGCCCTCGAGGAGCCGCGCCAGCTCGGCGCGGTGTTTTCGCGAGAGCAGGACGTCCTTGAGCTGCACCTCGATCGTTCGGCTCTTCAGCTCGCGGCGCACCCGCGCGCAGTCGAGAGAGAGCGGCTGATGGTAGAGGGTGGGGCGGTAGTCGGTCACCCGGGGAGTCTAGCCGGTGCGAGCCGCCCCTTCCAGGGCGCCGCTCTTCACGGCTCTGGTTGGGGTGATCCATGGGGTGAGCCAGATCCCAAGCCGCGCGAGCTCTCGTCGCTGCGGCTGCTCGGCACCGTCGACGAGCCGAACAACCCCGAGGCGTGGATCTGGGACCACGAGGTCATCGGCGGGGGCGCTGCCCAGCCGTCGACACCGGGTGGCAGACCGAGACCGGCGCGATCCTGAGCTTCTCGCTCCCCGGCCGGTGACGACCAAGCCCGGCTCCGCGACGCGGCCGATGCCCGAAATCGTCGCCGAGGTCGTCGACGAGGAGGGCAAGACGATCGAGCAGGGCGGCGGCCTCTTGGTGCTCAAGCCGCCCTGGCCCTCGATGCCGCGCACGATCTGGGGCGACCATGACCGAGGGGGGTCAACACACACGAGCGCTAGAGCGCTGATCAGCTTACCGGACCGAGCTGCGCGAAGGATGCGGAATCACGGCGTAGGAGCGAGGAGGGCGCCTGCTGGTAGCAAGCAACCG